>CALDOK010000193.1 GCA_937912125.1 uncultured Pseudomonadota bacterium | reverse complement strand
CGGCGCCTCCAGGGGTGACTGTGCCCGCCAGGATGGCGCATCCATCGCCGCAGAGTCCGCCCCGCGCCGGCTGCCGGATCAGAGCTTTCGATACGCCGGCCATGTGCAGGCGGCCAGCAGCAGGGAGAGCACCGAGGCGCCCACCCAGAAGATCTGGACGTTGGTGAAGTCGTAGACCGTGGCGCCATCGATGACGTTGGAGTCGGCGTCCAGCAGCATGCCGCTGACGGTGTCTTGCAGGGCAGCGCCCAGGTAGGAGAACATGCCCACGACCCCCATGGCAGCGCCCGCGGCGTCCCGGGCGCTCAGGTCCACGGCCATCAGGCCTCCCAGGTACACCAGCAGTCCGCCCAGGGCGAAGCCGAAGCAGCCCAGGGCCAGGGTGTCGGCCCAGCGCATCTCGGGCGGGATGAGGAACAGGGCCACCAGGGAGCCCAGCTCGAGCAGGCCGAAGAGCAGGGTGGGCAGGGTGCGGCGGGCCCCGAAGAAGCGGTCGCTGAACCAGCCTGAGACGGCGGCTCCAGCCAGCCCCAGCAGGGGGTAGGTGCCCATGACCGCGCCCGCGGTGACCAGGTCGTAGCCCTTGACCTCCTGCAGGTAGAGCACGCCCCAGTTGTTCATGCCGTAGCGGGCCATGTAGATGCTGGCCGAGGCCAGGCCCAGGATCCAGATGTAGGGGTTCTTGAGCACCGCCAGCTGTGCGCGGCCCGTGGGGCGTCCCTCGCCCGCGACCTTCACGCCGGTGAAGTCCTGCTTGTACTCGGCGATGGAGGGCAGGCCATAGGTCTGGGGCCGGTCGGCCAAGGTGCGGTAGAGGATCAACGCCGCGACCACCCCCAGCACGCCGGGCCCCCAGAAGCCCCAGCGCCAGCCCAGGGCCGAGACCAGGCCGGCGGTGACCAGGAAGGTGGTGGCCTCGCCCAGGCTGTGGCAGGTGCTCCAGACCCCGTACCGGGTGCCGCGCTCCCGGTTGGAGAACCAGTGGGAGATGGCCACCACCGAGGGGGCCGAGCCCATGGACTGGAACCAGCCCGAGACGCCCCAGAGGATGGCGAAGACCCAGAACCAGGTCATGAAGCCGAAGGCCAGGTTGGCCAGGGCCGAGATCAACAGCCCGGTGGACATGAAGCGGGCGATGTTGGCGCGGTCGGCCAGGAAGCCGTTGCTGGCCTTGCCCACGGCGTAGACCACCAGCATGATCGAGCCGATGATCCCCATCTGGGTGGTGTCCAGCACGCCCTCGTCCAGCATGGGCTTCTTGGCCACCGAGAAGTTGATCCGGCAGGTGTAGAACATGCCGTAGCCGACGATGGTGCTGAGGAACACCGACCAGCGCAGGCGCTCGTATCGTCCGCGGATCGCGCCCTGATCAGCGCTGAAGAGAGGCTTGTCAGGCTGGGTTCGGAAGAAGTCGATCAGGGGAGCGAGCATGGGGAGAGCGTAACCCCATCCTCGGGCTCACTACCCGGTGGGTGTCTGCTGCGGGCCGCCGCGGTGTCAGGGTCCCAGTGCGCGGATACGCTCCCTCCACGAACCCCAACACCGGAGTCCCCATGTTCCTCTCCCGCCTCCTCCCGCTCCTCGCCCTCGCCTCCCTCACGGCCTGCTTCGAAGGCGAGCCGTACTGCATCGCCGAGGAAGGGCCCTGTAGCTGTGATGGGGCCGGCGTGTGCACCTGGGAGTGCCCCGACGGCGGCTGCGACTACGAGGCCAACGGCGCGGGCGCGGCCACCTTCACCTGCGAAGGCGGCTCCTGCGATCTGCTGGCCACGGGCCAGGGCGCGGTGATCTTCGACTGTGGCGGTGGCGACTGCTACGCCCAGGCCACCGGCCAGGGCGATCTGTCCCTGAGCTGCCCCGGCGGCGGCTGCGTGGTGGACTGCGACGGTATGGGCAGCTGCAACATCACCGAGTGCGACGACTGTGAGTGCAACGGCAGCCTCACGGGGATCTGCTCCTAGTCGGGCCGTCGCGGCTCGGTGACCACGCGATTCCTGCCCTCCCCCTTGGCGCGGTACAGCGCCGCGTCGGCGCGTTGGATCAGGGCCTCCAGGGTCTCGGAGCCGCTGGAGAGGCTGGCGACCCCGATGCTGGCGGTGACGTGGAAGAGCGCGGCGTCCTTGCCCGTGTGGGTGAGGGCGCCGAGGGCCACCAGGAAGCGCTCGGCCGACTCCCGGGCGCCGTCCAGGCTGGTCTCGGGCGAGACCACGCAGAGCTCTTCTCCCCCGAAGCGGGCGCAGAGGTCCGTGCAGCGCTGGGTCGCGCCGAGGGTCGCGGCGGCGGCACGGAGGACGTCGTCGCCGACCGCGTGGCCGTGGGTGTCGTTCACCCCCTTGAAGTGGTCGAGATCGATCATGGCCAGGGCCAGTGGCTTGTGGTGCCGGGCCGCCAGGGCCACCATCCGCTGCCCCTGCTCGGTGAGGTAACGCCGATTGTGGAGCCCTGTCAGGGGATCCGTCACGCTGAGCTTCTGCACCTGCTCGAACAGGCGCGCGTTCTCCAGCGCCAGTCCAGCCTGGCGAACCAAGGCGCGGATCAGGGCGGGGCCCCGCGCTGGCGGCGGGGTCGTCTTGGTGCGGTGGACCACGACCCGGCTGGCGCCAAACAGGGCCTCTGGGACCTCCAGCGTCATCGTGGCACCGGGCGCCGGGTCGTCGGTGATGGTCAGGATCGCGCACGGGACGGCTTGGGTGACGAAGTCCCGGAGGTGCGCCAGGATCTCCTCGGTGACTCGGGTGGAGGAGAAGACCTCGAGGGCGCGCAGGAGGGCCTGGGTTTCCGTGCGGGCCGTGGTCTCGGCGGCCAATGCTCGCGAGATCTGCTGGCCCTTCTGGTACAGCTCCCGGCTCTTGTTCTCGGCGATCTCCTCAGCGGCCCTGCGGGCCCGGCGCTCCCGCTCCAGGCGACGGGTCAGGATGGTGATCTCATCCATCGGGCTCAGCTCGCAGGGGAGAGGATGAACACCACGGCGCCATCCTCGCCCGCGGGCGGCTGGCGATGGATGACCAGCCCGTCGTCGAAGTGCTTCACCGCCGCCTCGAGCAGCCCATGGGCGAGGTCAGGCAGGTTGCGGCTGGAGCGATAGGTCATCCGAAGGCTCCCGGGAGTGGAGAAGTCGGTCCCGAAGGTGGGCAGCTCGGCGTCCGGGTACAGCTTCAGGACCTCGAGGTGGACGAAGGAGTCCACCGTGGGCAGGAAGTCGAAGGACGAGGTCACACCCTCGAAGAACACGGGGAACAGGGTGACAAACCTGCCGAAGAGGTGGTGGCCGAAGGTCCTCAACAGATCGGGAACCGGGATCCCCGTCTGGGCCGAGGCCTCGCCCACCAGCGCGATCATCTCGCTGGGGTCGTAGGTGCCGACCGAGGTGTAGGCGCCTCCGGACGCCAGCTCGACGTGGTCGAGGATCTCCTCGACGAGCCGTGGCGAGTGCTGGGCATCGAGCATGTCCATGAACTCCGTGAAGACGATCCCTTTCATCTCTGTCTCCTGCGCGGTTCGATGGCCGCGGAGCGCTCAACGCCACCGGGTAGATGCCACCCCCTCCGGTTGAAGGAAGGAAAGCATCAGAACATAGCTTGTTCCTGGACCCAGGCGTCGCACCGTGCGCCGGGCGCTCACTCTCCAGCGGGCAGCAACACCACCAGGCTGTTGGGGTCGCGCTCCCAGAGCACGAGGTGGTCGGGCCCGGTCGCGTCGATGAGCGGGAACCACGCCTCGTCGGCGAAGCCGGCCTGCTGGGCAGCCATGCCCGGGGGGTAGAGGTCCAGCTCCATGTAGGCCTGGCCCCCCTCCAGCGCAGCCAGGGCGGTGGCGTAGCTGTAGGCCGCCAGGGCGGGGCGGGGGTGCAGGTCGTTGTGGACCGCGCCGCCGTAGAGGATCACCCGGGCGTCGGGGGTGGCGAGTCCCTGCCGAGCCAGGGCCCCCAGCTCGCGAGTCATCACGGCCAGCAGCTGCTCGTAGACGATCCCGCCGTCGGGACCCACCACGGCCTCGTAGTCGTCGCAGGAGAGCTCGAGGGCGTGGGGCGTGACCCCCAGCTCCCGGGCCACCCGGGCAAGGCGCACGATGGCGTCTTCGGTCTCGGGGGGGCGGTTGGTCGCCTCGGGCAGCACCTCGACCACCACCTGCTCCTGCTCGCCGCAGCCGCCCTCGAACACCCAGGTCTCGATGACCAGGTCCGTGGCGCTGGGGGCCAGCACGGGCAGTAGCTGCTCGGTGAACCAGTCGATGGCCGCCGGTCCCTGGGGCCCGTCCACGACCTGATGCAGCTCGCCCACCCCCAGGATGCGGGGGCCGCGCTGGCCGATGATCTGCGCCAGCTCCGCGGCGCCGGCCAGGCGCTGGTGGGGGGGAGTCGCCGCAGCTGTTGGCGTCGGCTCCGTAGGCTGGACCGGCTCCTGGGAGGGCGCTCCACGGCAGGCCCCCAGCAGGATCAGCCCCGCTGGCACGGCCCTCACGGCCGCACCTGGGCGCGCCAGCGTGCCTCGATGTCCATGATCTGCTCGTCGGTCAGGGGTGCGCTGCGTTCGCTGAAGTGCAGCTTGCCCTCGCGGGTGTAGAGCACGGGGGAGAACTCGCCCATGTAGCCGGGAGGAGGCTCACGATCGTGCGCCATCACCCGTCCGCGGTCGTGGGTCATGGGGGTGCGGGCCACCACCCAGTCGTTCAAGCCCAGGATGTCGATGATGGCGGCGTGTGGGTAGACCCAGCCCAGCATGCCCACGGTGGGCGAGCTGATCACGGGGTTGTCCACGCCTGAAAACGCCAGGGCGCCCTGCTCCCGGCTGGGCAGGGTGGTGGCCTGGAACTGCTGGAACACCATGTGCTCCTGCCGGCGGATGCAGACGTAGTGGTCCACCAGCCAGCGCTGGAGGCCGTCCCAGCCGCGTGCGTAGCTGGCGATGGGGCCGGGCAGTCGCGTGGCCAGCGGCACCACCAGCATGTGGGTCTGGCCCCGGGTGGTGGCGTCTCGGCTGTGCCACCACAGGCTCCAGGGCAGCAGGTTGGTGGCCGCCAGCAGGCCCGTGCCCACCAGCAGGGTGGGGAGCGCGCGCAGCTCCAGCCGCACGACCGCCCAGGCGAAGGCCAGAGCCAGCAGGGGCACCGTGTGGGCCAGGACCCGGTACTCGAAGTGATCGCCTCCCACCACCAGCGCGTAGTACCCGACGTGGGCGGCCACGGCGCCCAGGGCCAGCGCCATCAGCCAGGCACCGCTGCGCCGCCCGCCGCCGGTGTCACGGGCCGAACCAGGCGCCCACAGCCTGCGCAGGGGCACCGCCAGCAGCAGCGGGACCCAGAGCCACAGGGCGTACTCGAGGACGAAGGAGAGCAGGTAGCGCCAGCCCGCGGCGGGCCAGGGTTCGACCACCTTGGCGTAGTAGGTGTTGGGCAGCCACTCGCCGTAGGCGCCGTGGCGCCACAGCAGGTGGGCGGGGATGATCAGCAGGGGCAGCATGCCCACCAGGTCGCGCAGCACGGTGCGCAGGCCCCGGCGGCCGGTCCACCACAGCAGCGGGGGCAGCAGCAGGGTGGCGCCGGCAAAGAGCAGCCCGTCGGGGCGGCACAGCTCCAGCAGCGCCGCCAGCAAGGCCACCCCCGGCAGCCAGGCTCGCCGGGAGGCCAGGGCCGCCAGCCCCAGGACCCAGCCCAGCAGCAGCAGATCGAACAGGGCGGTCTCGAGCCCCGAGGAGGCCCAGGTGAGGAAGCTGGTGTTCGACGCCAGCAGCGCCAGGGTCAGCCCCGCCACCAGGCCCAGGGGGGCCGCGCGCCGACCGGCGAGCCACAGGCGCTGCACGGCCGTCGCGCAGATCAGCACGCTGCCCAGGGTGCAGATCAGGGCCAGGAGGTTGGCGCTGCGGGGTGGCTCGACCCCGGTGAGGCTCCACAGACCATCCAGCAGCCAGACCCACAGGAAGCTGGTGTAGCCCTCGACCGGCAGGAAGGGCGGCGGGTTCCAGGTGTAGCCGTGGCCCAGCTGCCCGTTGCTCACGTAGCGGAAGGCGATGAAGGCGTCGTCGGTGAGGAACCACAGCGCGCGCCAACCCAGCACCGTGCCCACCACGGCCACGGCCGTGGCGAAGATCAGCTGGATCCAGGTCGTCCGGGTCATGCTAGCTCGCTGTGTGGGCCTCCTCCGGAGCCTATCGCGGTGGCCTGCAGCGGCCCGCCGGGCGCGAGGGTGGACCTACACTGTGGAGGATGGGATGATCCCGCGTGTGAATCACCCTCAGGCCGCGCCCCCTTCCGACCGAAGGGGGACCAGCCCCCGCCCCGACAGCCGCCCATGCTCACGCTGCACCACCTCTGCTCCTCCCGCGGCCGCCCAGGAACCCATCCTGTGGTGTGGCTCGCGCTGGTGCTGGTGCTGGCCCTGCTGGGGCCCGCCCAGGCCTTCGCCCTGGACCCCCACAAGCCCATCCACCGCTACGCGCACTCGCACTGGGACCGGGACAACGGCCTGCCGTCCACCTCCGTTCAGCAGCTGCTGCAGACCCGCGACGGCTACCTCTGGCTGGGCACCCAGGACGGCCTGGTGCGCTTCGACGGGCAGGAGTTCCACGCCTTCGACTCCAAGAGCACCCCCGTCATCGGCAACAACAACGTCCAGGCGCTGATCGAGACCCGGGACGGCGGGCTGTGGTTCTCCACCCTCGGCGGCGGCGTGGTGCGCTACCTGCACGACGAGTTCCGGGCCTGGACCACCGCCGACGGCCTGTCCTCGGACGTGGTGCGCGAGCTGCTCGAGGACCGCGACGGCAACCTCTGGATCGGCACCGACGAGGGCCTGGACCGCATGGTCGATGGCCGCATCGAGACCTGGGATCTGCGGGAGTCCCTGGGCGACAACGTGATCATCGCCCTGTTCCAGGACAGGCTGGGCAGGCTGTGGGTCGCCAGCCGCAACGGCGGCGTGTGCGTGTTCGCCGACGGTGCCTGCCAGGCGCCTCCACTGCCCGAAGGGCTCGAGGTCACCCACGCCCGCGCCTTCCTCCAGGCGGGGGACGGCAGCCTCTGGATCGGCACCGAGGGCCACGGCCTGCTGCACATCCAGGGCGACTACTACACCCGCACCACGACCCAGGAGGGCCTGTCCTGCGTGGAGGTCACCGACCTGCTCGAGGATCGCGACGGCAACCTGTGGATCGGCACCCGCCGCAACGGCCTGAACCGCCTGGGCCCCGGCGGCCCCGAGGTGTACGGAACCTCCGAGGGGCTGAGCTTCCCCCATGTGACCTCGCTGCTCGAAGACCGCGAGGGCAACCTGTGGATCGGCACCTACGCCGGCGGCTTGAACGGCCTGCGAGAGGCGGCCTTCGTGACCTACGGAGGACGGGACGGGCTGTCCACCGAGGTGGTCCTGAGCGTGCTCGAGGATCGGCTGGGCTACGTCTGGATCGGGACCATGCAGGGCCTGTTCCGCATGCACGGCGAGCAGGTGGTGCCCTTCGCCGGCCAGGAGCAGGTCGACCAGATCGCGGTCACCGGCCTGTACCAGGACCCCCAGGATGCGCTGTGGGTGGGCACCTTCGGCATGGGACTGTACCGCTTCTCCGAGGGGGTGTGGACGCGCTGGACCACCGGCGACGGCCTGCCCGCCAACTACGTCTACGCGGTGGCCGAGGACGCGGATGGAACCACCTGGGTGGGCACCCAGAAGGGTCTGTGCCGCCTGGTTGACGACCACTTCGAGCTCGTGGACGTAGACCCCGAGCTGGCCATCATGACCGTGCGCCTGCTTCACCTGGACCGCACAGGTCAGCTCTGGGTGGGCTTCGACGGCGGTGGGCTGCAGCGCTGGACCGGCCTGGGCTTCGAGCCGCTCGAGCTGCCTCAGGGCTTCACCCCCAACCAGCTGCAGCTGCTCACCGTGCATGAGAGCGCCGACGGGACCCTGTGGTTCGGCACCGAGGGCGGCCTGCTGCGCCTGAGCGAGGGCGAGCTGCGGGTGCTGACCGGCCAGGATGGGCTGTGGGACGAGCGTGTCTGGAAGGTGCTCGAGGACGACGCGGGCAACCTGTGGTGCAGCAGCAACCGGGGCGTGTTCCGGGTCGAGAAGAGCGACATCGACGCCTACCTGCGCGGTCAGCGGCGCGAGGTCACCAGCCAGGTCTTCGGCACCGCCGACGGCATGGCCAGCTCCGAGTGCAACGGCGGCTTCATCGCGGCGGGCACTCGCACTCAGGACGGTCGCCTGTGGTTCCCCACCACCCGGGGCGTCGCGGTGGTGAACCCCGCCGAGGCCCTGCGGCCCAAGCCCATCCCGCCGGTGACCCTGCGGGGCGTGGTCGTGGACAACGACGAGGTGGACTACCACCAGGAGATCGTGGTGCAGCCGGGCGCCGTCCGGCTGGACTTCCTGTTCACGGCCCCCTACTTCATCGCCCCCGAGAAGGTCACCTACCGCCACCGGCTGAACCAGGACGTCTGGAGCCGGCCCGAGACCCGTCGCGAGGCCACCTTCACCTACCTGGATCCGGGCACCTACACCTTCCAGGTCATCGCCTCGAACGGCTACGGCGCCTGGAACGAGGAAGGGGCGTCGGTCTCCTTCGTGGTGTTGCCCTATTTCTACGAGACCACCTGGTTCATGGTGCTGGTGATCGCGGGCTTGGTGCTGCTGATCGTGGGCGTGCTCTGGGTGCAGGAGCAGCAGCATCGCCTGCGCCAGCGGGACCTCGAGGCCAAGGTGGCCGAGCGCACGGCCGAGCTGCACAAGCTCGCCGAGGAGCGCAAGGAGCTGTCCCTGCGCGACAGCCTGACCCACCTGCGCAACCGCCGCTTCCTGACCGAGACCATCCGTCCCATGGTCAACGCCATCTCCCGCCAGGCCGCCAACCCCCGGCCCGTGGGCGCCGACGCCCGCAAGCCCACCATCGCCGACCACGTGGGGCTGGCCATCATCGACATCGATCACTTCAAGGCGGTCAACGACAGCTACGGCCACGACGCGGGCGACGCGGTGCTCGAGCAGTTCAGCCAGCTGCTCGAGGACACCGCGCGGGGCCAGGACGTGGTGGTGCGCTGGGGTGGCGAGGAGTTCCTGGTGGTGCTGCTGGGTGCCGACGAGCAGGGCCTGTCCGCCTTCGGTGAGCGCTTCCGGCGCAGGGTGGCCGCGCGGGAGTTCGTGCTCCCCGGCGGTGGGACCGTGCGCGCCACCTGCTCGGTGGGCCTGGTGGGCTGCCCCTTCTACCCGGCGGGCGAGCTGGGGCTGGACCTCGAGCAGCTGGTGACCGTGGCCGATCTGGGCCTCTACCATGCCAAGCGCAGCGGTCGGGACCGCTGCATGATGGTCAAGCCCGGCATCCGCCCTCCCACCACCCGGGACGAGGCCATCCAGGCCTACGCCAGCCTGGAGGAGGCCACCGAGGGCGGCTTCGTGGTGATCGAGCAGATCACCACCGAGTAGGAGGCGTCCTCGGGTCGCCTACCGGGTCGCCGACCGGGCTGGTCCCATCCCTGCGAAGCCGGGAGAGTCCTGTTGTCCTGCGTCGCTCTGCCGGTGTACCCTCATCGTGGTGCGATACCGAGGGAGGAGACGATGGGTAGGCTCGCGTTCACCATCTCGACCGCGGCGGCGTTCGCGCTGCCGCAGGCCGCCTTGGCCCAGGCCCCCGGCGCCATCACTCAGGCCGACCTGGCGCAGGCGGTGGCCGCCGGATCGGCCCTGGACCTGGCCGAGGCCGCCGAGCGGCAGGGGCTGCGCGACCAGGCGATGCAGATCGTGGAGGGCGTGCTCGCGGCCGACCCCGACGACATCCCCGCCTTGATGCTCCATGCGCGCCTGGCGCTGGGCTACGCCAACGGCGAGCTCGATCCCGAGCGGCAGGCTGCGCTCTACCAGGCCGCGGTGGACGACTACCAGCGGGCGAACGAGCTGGACCCGGACAGCCCCTTGCCCGCCGCCGCCTTGAACACCCTGCTGCAGGACCTGGGGCTGGTGGAGGCCCCGGTGGTCGTCAACGAGGTCGGCTGCCCGCCCGAGGCCGAGCGGGCCTTCGAGGCGGCGGAGGCGGCCTTCAGCGCGGCGCGCTGGGACGAGGCCGAGGCGGCCTACCTCGAGGCGATCCAGGCCTGCCCCACTGAGCCGGTGTACTGGACCTACCTTGGGGATGCGCGCTTCGCGCGCGGCGATCTCCAGGGCGCTGAGCAGGGGTATCGGCAGGCCATCGAGGTCGACGCCTGCTTCTGGACTGCCCACCGCTTCCTGGGTGACGTGCGGTACAAGCTGGGTGACACCGCCGGCGCTTGGGAGAGCGTCCTGCGCTCCGTGGCGTGCAACCCGACCTACGGCATGGGCTGGGCCTCCATCGGCCAGCTCGCCAGCATGGAGGGTCTCACGCTGCGCCGGGTCGAGCTGGACTGGTCGCAGGTGGACATCGAGATGCCCGAGGGCGTCATGCTGATGGAGGTGCCTCAGGGCAAGGGCCCCGAGGCCGAGCTGGTCGCCTCCGCCCTGAACATGTACCGCATGGGTGCCATGGCCTTCCGGCTGAAGCAGCCAGAC
Source organism: uncultured Pseudomonadota bacterium (assembly GCA_937912125.1). Lineage (GTDB taxonomy): Bacteria > Myxococcota_A > UBA796 > UBA796 > JAFGLY01 > CALDOK01. The sequence goes on along the minus strand of CALDOK010000193.1, from coordinate 70,552 downwards.
ATCTCGCCCATCGAGCTGGAGCGTCAGCGGGTGCTGATCGCGGTCGCCGCCATGGAGGGCGACCCCCTCGAGGATCGCTTCGACAGCCCGTTCCTGCAGATCCTGCAGCTGCATGCCCGCGCGGAGCAGGTCGATCTGCTGGACGCCTCCATCTACGCGCTGCACCTGAACGAGGCGCTGCTGCCCGGCTTCCTGGACTGGCGACTGGAGCACGCGCCCGAGCTGGAGCGCTTCATCCAGGAGTTCCTGCTGGTGCCGGAGCAGGACGACGATGCGGGCAAAAAGCGAAACAAGAAGGCCAAGAAGAGGAAGAATCGTCGACGGGGTTAGATCCGACTGGCGGCGTCAGGCCCGCTCCAGCTCGAACCAGATCAGGTCGGCCCAGCTGGCGGCGGGCCTGGAGCAGGCGCAGGCGGTCGGCCAGGTTGGCACCCTTGGGCACCGTACCCACAAGTCGTCCGCGCGGGCGGTGGCCTGCGGCAGCCGGGGGTGCTCGGGCCGCCCCGCCAGCAGGGGCTCGCGGCGGAGGTAGTCGGCGCTTCGGTACCCGTCGCGGATGAGCGTCTCACCCAAGAGTCGTGTCAGGGACCGATGACCCTGCATGGCTGCGATAGACTGGTCACTCCCTCCACGGAGAGCTCCATGCCCATCTTGCCCCTGCTCGCCATCGCCGCAGCGCTGGCGGGTGGTGAACACTGGGAGCCTGCGGAGGATGGGGCTGTGAGCGCGTACAACCTCGGGGCCGAGGCCCTGATGCAGGGCGATCCCGTCGCGGCCGAGAAGCACCTGCGCAAAGCCCTGCGCCGCGACTCGGGCTGCGGCATGTGCAGCGGCGCCCTGGCCGCCGCGCTGCTGTACCAGGATCGGGCGCCCGAGGCCTACGCCCTGGCGTCGGAGCTGATGGAGCGCTTCCCCGATCAGCTCCCGCTGGCCCGGACCCTGGCCGAGGCGGCCTTCGCCATCGAGCGCTTCGAGCAGTCCATCGCCATCGCGGAGTCGCTGCTGTTGGCAGATCCCGAGAACATCGACAGCCTGCGCCTGCTGGCCCAGGGGCTGATGCGCACCGGCGACACCGCCCGGGCTCGGGCGGCGCTACAGCAGGCCAGCGCACACCACGACCCCAAGGTCCTGGCCTGTGAGCTGGGCAAGGTGGAGCTCGAAGAGGGCCACATCGAGCAGGCGCGCCAGCAGCTGGTCCTGTGTCGACTGGCGGACCAGCCCGACGCGTTGGCGGCCCTCGAGTCTCGCATCCTCACCGCCGAGGGTCGCTACGAAGAGGCTGCTGCGGTGCTGAGCGAGGACGTGGACCCCGTGATGTCCGCCGTGCTCACCGCCCGTCGGCTGATGCAGGCGGAGGACTACCAGGGTGCCGCCAGCTTGCTCAGGCAGGCTGTTCAGGCCGATCCACATGCGGGCGAGGTGGTGGTGCTGCTGGGCCTGTGTGAGCTGCGCCTGGGGCGGCCCGAGCAGGCCATGGCCGCCCTCGAGACCGCCTTCGAGGGCGACACCTGGATCCGCGTGGATCGGCGAGGCGGGGTGGCGGGGATCCTGACGGCGTCGGGCGAGCAGAGCTACCTGCGGCAGGTGCGCGAGGGTGCATCCGAGCTGGTGGTGCTCCAGCTCGATCTGGCCAGCGTCACAGAGGCCCGGGTCACCCTCGAGCGGGTCCAGGCCAAGCTGGGCGCCTCGGCTGAGCTCGCCGCTGCCGAGCTGCGGCTGCTGATCGCCGAGGGTCGCTACGGCGACGCGGCCGCTGCTGCGGTGGTCGGCCTGCAGCGCTGGCCCGACAGCTCCCTGTTGCTGGACACCGCTGACTTTCTGGGGACCAACCACCCCCTGGCGCGCACCCCTGAGCTCGCCCAGGCCCTGTCGGCGGCGGGCGAGTGGAGCGCGCTGTACAACAGCGTCGCGGAGCTGAACAACGCCGGAGACTACGCCGGCTGCCTGGCCCGCGCGCGCGAGGCGCCCGCCTTCGCCGACCCCGCCGTGCAGGCCCGGCTGGCGCGGCTGGCCCACGCCTGTGCGGCCGCGGCGAGGGATCTCACCGCCGCCGACGCCTTGATCGAGCCGGCGGGCGGACCCGCGGCCCTGGAGCCGTCCGCGCGCTTCAACCACGCCAGCCTGCTGCTGCAGCTGACCGACGACGAGGAGGGGACACTGGCGCTGGTGACCGCGGCCGAGCCCCCCGCGGACAACCCGGCGCTCGGGCTGGCCTTTCGCTCCCTCGAGGTGGACATCTACGCCCGGCGCGACGCCCTGGAGCCGGCCCTCGCGGTGCTCGTCCGCGGCCCCGTGGATCCCGTCGCCCGCATGAACATCGCGGTCTTGCTGGCCAACGTCGAGCGCTACGCCGAGGCGGTCCCCCTGCTGCGCTCCGCCTGCCAGGAGCAGGACGACGAGCTCGAGCTCATGCGCTGTCAGTCGCTGCTCGCGGCCATCGAGGGCATGCTCTGAGGTTGCCCGGCGTCAGCGCGCCGCCTCCCCGCGCTGGTACTCTTGCACCAGGGGCTCGAGCTCATCCGCGTAGGCGTCAGTGAGCTCCCACAGGGAGGTGTGGTCGGGATCGAAGGGGTCGTACAGGTCGGTGCTCTGGCTGGGGTCCGCGGCGGTGTCGTAGACCTCCAGTGAGCCGGCCTGGTAGTCGTAGTGCATGCTCAGGTCGCCGCGGTTGACCCGGATGAGGGGCCCCACCCGGCCCACCGTGTCCTGATAGATGGGCCGATCGAAGGGGGCCTCGCCCGCAGGGTAGCCGGTGACCTCGCTGGGGATCGGGAGGTCGAACCACTGCAGGATGGTGGGCGCGATGTCGATGTGGCTGGTGGGCTCGATCCAGCTTCGCGGCTGGATGTCCCGGTGCCAGAACAGGGCCAGGGCCCCGACCTCTTCCTGGTACAGCTCGTAGGCATGGCCCCAGTGCTCCCGCTCGTACTGCTGCTCGCCGTGGTCGGTCCACACCACCACCAGTGTGTTCTCGAGCAGGCCGCGGCTGTTGGCGTCGGCCCAGATCTCAGCGATCAGGTCGTCCTCGTAGGCCATCTCGCCGTCGTAGCGCAGCTCGAGGTGGTCCATGACCAGCTCGCGTTCCTCGGGTTCCATCCCCTGCAGGCCGAAGCGGGCGTCGTCGTGGCCGATGCTGGTGGTCAGGTCGTAGTCGATCTCGCCCAGTGCAGCCAAGCCGTCGAGGTAGGCGTCGGGGGGCGTGTATGGGCTGTGAGCTTCTTTGAGGTGGAGCTGGATGAACCAGCCGTCCTCCATCGTCTCGTCGGAGAGCTTGGCCTCTTCGAGCTTGGTGAGGGAGTAGTCCCACAGGGTCCTGGCGCCGTCGGAGCGCGGGTGCTCGACGTAGCTCCAGCCGGAGTCGTGGTGCCAGTCGCCGTCCAGCCAGCCGTTGGAGGTGATCAGCTGGGTGTAGAAGCCCTGATCCCGCATCCACGAGGCCAGGCTGGGGCGCTCTGGCACCAGCTCCCGGTAGGTGCTGGGCAGCTTGGCCACGTAGCCAAGGTCCAGGGTGTCGCGGCCGTTGGCGGCGCAGAGCACGCCCGGGAGGGTCCAGTCGGAGCAGCTGCTGTGGCGATCCAGCGCCAGGCTGCGGGCGGCCAGTTCGTCCATGAAGGGGGTGAGCCCGCGGTCGCTTCCGTAGCGGGCCAGGTAGTCCCGGCGGTAGGTGTCCACCGAGATGATCAGCAGGTTCCTGGCCTCGAATGGTGTCTTTTCCGGCTTGGGGGTGCAGGCCGGCAGGACCAGGGCCATGAGCAGGCATGGGAGCTTGGGACGCATGGCGGGGAGCATACTCCGTCGACGTGGCGCTCGCAGCGGGTTCCCTCAGGGTGTGCCGGAACGACCGAGCCGGTAGACCACCATGGTGTCCTCGGCGCAGACCAGGTTGTCGGGCAGCACCACCCGCTGCTCCACCCTGTCGCGGTAGGCCCAGGCCAGCTGGGGGGTGCGGCCGTCGAAGGTGATCAGCCAGTCGGCATGCCGCTCGAGCACCGCAGGGTCGGCATAGGCCAGGCCTGGGGTGGTGGTGTTCAGCCCCACCACGTCGATGGTCTCGCGCCGGCCCAGGTAGCGGATGGCGCCCGCGTCGTGGGTGGCGATCACGGCGTCGGGGGCGGTCTCGGTGCGCACCCAGTGGCCCAGGGCCACCTGCATCTCCTCGATGTTCTTGCAGGCCTGGGCGAAGGCCTGCTGGGTGGCCTGGCGGCGGGAGGCGAGCTGGGCGGGAGGCAGCAGCAGGGGCAGCAGCAGGCCCAGGCCCAGCGCGGGCTCGAGCCAGCGCCAGGTGCGGGTGTCGAGGTGCAGCAGCGTCCGGGTGAGCTTCACCAGGCCGGCGATGCCCAGGGCCTGCAGCCCGAGCACGAAGGGGTAGATGGGCACCAGGTAGCGGTTGCCCTGGAAGGTTCCGTTGAGCACGTCCACCGCGCCCAGGCCCAGGGCCAGGCCGAAGCAGGCGGGGAAGACCAGCAGGAGCAGCCCCCAGCCTCGCCAGCGGATCAGGCCGTAGGCGGCCCCGGCCGCCAGCCAGGCCCCCTTCCACGGGGCGGCGATGGGCAGGAAGGTGTCCATGGTCTGCCGCACCAGCATCAACACCTTGTCGGGGCTCCAGACCTGGTCCAGCTCGTGGGTGCGCAGGAAGTAGGCGTTGGGCAGCCAGCGGCCGGTGGCGCCGTGGCAGTACAGAGCCCAGGCCCCGGCGGCGCCAGCCGGGAGCAGCACGAGCAGAAGCAGCCCGCGCCAGGTCGGCGGCTTGCCCGCGAAGAGCCGGGGGACCAGGGCGTGGCCGAGGGCCAGGGCCCAGACGAAGGCCACCAGGATCGCCCCGTCCGGGCGGGTGACGATGGTCAAGGCCAGCCCCGCCGCGGCCCAGCCCCAGCGGCTGCGCAGCAGCAGGATCACGGTGACCACCATGGCCAGGGCGTAGGGCATGACCTCCATGCCCGACAGCGCCGAGAAGCCGAAGACGGGCTCGGCCGCCGCCAGCAGGGCCACGGCGGCGGCCAGGGCCGGGTGGGCGTGCTCCCGCAGCCACAGGAACAGCGCCATGGCCAGGCCCAGCAGGGCGGCCATCCCCAGCAGCTTGGAGGCCAGGCAGGCCTCGACGCCCAGCCGCAGCAGGGGCGCCAGGGCGATCACCCAGGTCAGGGAGGTGAAGCCCGCCTCGGCTTGGCCGGGGTTGTAGTCCAGGCGCAGGTGGGACCCCAGGGACTCGGCGTAGACATAGTGGATCCAGGAGTCGTCCAGGGGCACGGCGTGGAAGCCCGCCTGGAAGCCGTCGAAGCTGGCGAGCTCGAAGCCCATGGCGCTGGCCAGCACCACGGCGAGCAGCGCCAGCGCGACCCCTGCGAACCAGGTGTCCCGTGACGGGCGGCGGCCGAGGGTGGGGCGTGCCATGATCAGGGCGCCCAGCCCCACCAGGGGTCGGCCCCGGCCTGGAGGATCAAGCGGTGGCCGCTGCGGTCGGCCCGGGGCAGGCCAGCGCCCACCGGGGCCAGGGGGCGCCAGCTCATGGTGGACAGGTCGAGGGCCAGCACCTCGTCGGCCACCTGGATGGCGAGGTGGTGGGTGCCGCACCAGGCGGGCTGGGCGCTACGGGCCCAGGCCTCGAGGGCTTCGGCGTCCTGGGGGCTGCCCGGCTCGAAGGCCCGCGACCGGCCCTTCCCCTGGCGCACCAGCAGGCCAGCGGGGGTCGCCTCCACCCAGAAGCGCCCGTCGGGACTGGGCCAGCGGACCGGGTCGGTGGGCTGGGGTTCGCCCTTGCCCGGACGCCAGCGGTAGGGTGGGCCGCCGGCGCCACCCATGGGGTCCAGGCGCCGGAGCAGCAGACCGTCGCGGGACCAGCGCTGGGGCTCGAGGCGGAGGGCCGGGTCGGTCTTGGCCACCGTGGTGCCCGCGTTGGCGTCCAGGATCCGCACCACGGCGCGCCGAGACTCGTCCTGGGTCTCCTCGAGGCCGAGGATGGCCAGCTGGGTGCTGTCCGGGGACCAGCGGGCCCCGCGAAGCCCGGCGCCCCGGGTGGCGCCCACCAGGGTGCGCACGCGCCCGCTGTCCAGATCGAGCACCACCAACGAGGCGGGGTCGTCCAGGGACCAGACCGCGGGGTCGCTGGGGTAGGCGGCCTCGATGGCCACCCGGCGGCCGTCGGGGGCGGCGGCCAGGCCCTGCACTCGGCCGGGGATGCGGGTCAGCTCCCGCGGCACCTGCTCCGGGTCGTCCCATACCAGCAGCACCGAGCTGTCCCCCTGGCTGTCCGCGCCCACCAAGCGGCCGCCCGCCCAGGTCAGCTGGTCCACGGCCCGCCCGCCTGTGGCGATGGGGCGGGGTCCGGGTACCAGGGGCTTGCGCGTGGAGAGGCGCGGGTCGCTCTGGGGGGTCCGCGGTGTGGCGTCCTCGGCGTCGTTCTCTTGCTGGACCGCGGCGTCTGGGGCGCCGTCTGTGGAGCCGTGCTCGGGTGGGGCGCAGGCCAGCACGCCCAGGATGCCGAGCAGCGAGAGGTGGCGCAGGGTGTGGCGAGTGGGGGCGATGGGGGCTCCGGTGGCGGCGCTGGGGCAATCCTATCGTCAAAGGGGGAGGCGGCTCGACTCTTGGGCTCCATCGGCTCGAGCGACGCCGAACCGGCGGTGCTGGGGAGCGCCGGTCCAGACGAACCAAGTGGCCCGCGACCTTGGGTCGTCCCCGGGTTGCTTCGCTGGGGTGGAGCACCCGGCGGACGAGCTAGCGGGAGCTTCGCTCGCGACAGTAGTCGGCCCAGGCCTGAGCGGTGGCTTGCAGGGTACCCGTGGCTTCCCGAGCCACCCGCGTGTACGAGGACAGAGCCAGGCCACAGTCCCCCAGCTGCTCACGGGCCACCGTGGCGCGCAGCAGCTCGAGCTCGAGGCTGCGGGCATGATCGGGGTGCCCCGCCAGCCAGGTGTCCAGCTCCGGCAGGACCTCTTCGCCGGGCAGCTGTTGGGCCAGCAGGCCAAGGCGCAGGGCGCTGGCCTCCGTCTCCAGCACGGGGTCCTGGTGTTCTGCCAGGAAACGATCCAGGGCCGCCAGCTGCGCCTCGGGCTCGGCCCCTGCCGCCCGCTTGGCCAGCAGGGCGGCCCAGGCTTCGGCGGCCGTGCGGCCACTGAGGGCGGTGGGTGCGGCCGAGCCGATCTCGGCAGGGGCCGGCTGCTCGGTGCTCGGTGCAGGGGTCTCGGCGCGCGGTGGGGGGCCTTCGGTGGTCGGGGCTCGGGGTGCGGTGCGCGGGGCTCGAGCCCCGGCGTCCGGTTCCCGGACCTCGGGTCCTGTGGGCGTCGCGGCGGCCTGCTCGGTGGGCTGCGCCAGGCCACTCCAGCGCTCACCGGCGTGCAGGCCCAGGCTGTCGCCAGGGCGGTGGATCTGCACCGACCCCCGCAGCACCTCCACGCTCACTCGGTCCCCCTCGAGGGCCACGGTGAAGCGGGTGCCGGTGACCTCCACCCGCACATCGCCCGCGCGCACCTCGAGGTGTCGTTGTTCGCCTGTGGGGTCCACCTCGAAGGTGGCGCGGCCTGCCAGCAGGGCCAGCTCGGTGCCGTCGGCGTCCGTGCGGATGACCTGGATCTCGCCGTCGCCGCGGACGGTGATGGAGGGTCCGAAGTGCAGCGCGCTGTCGTCTACCAGGGCGGAGGGCTCGGGGTCGCTGGGGAGCGGGATCAGGTGCAGCACGGCCAGCAGTGTCACGGCCGCGGCCAGGCCCCAGGCCAGGGCGCGGTTGGGTCGGCGCCTGCGGGCGGGGAGTCGGCTGGCGTGGGCCAGCAGGCGGCCCAGCTCGGCATCGCTGGGAGATGTGGCGTCGGCGCACCAGCGGGGCGCCGCGGGGGGCATGAGGCCCGCGAGCTCCTCGGGCCGGGGCTCGAGGGCGTCGGTCAGGTGGGGGGGCCAGCGGCTCACGGTGCCCTCCGCAGGGGGATGACGGTGCCCTCCTCGGGCTCCTCTCCGGCTGGCAGACCGCGGGCCTCGAGCGCGGTGGCGAAGGCCCGGCGCGCGTGGTGCAGGCGGGAGTAGACGGTGCCCGCTGGGATGCCCAGCATGGCGGCCACCTCGGGGGCGGTGCGGCCTTCGAGATCCGCGAGCACCAGCACCTCGCGCTGAGCGGTCTTCAGATCTTCGAGGGCGGCCTGCACGGCCCGGCGGCGCTCGTTCTGCACCGCGCGGCCCTCGGTGTCCGGGCCGCGGTCCCGGGGCTCGGGGATGGCGTCCATGCCCACGAAGCGGCGCAGGGCGGCCCGGCGGCGGGCGTTGCGGATGCTGTTGCGGGTGATGCCGAACAGCCAGGTGGACAATGACGAGTCGCCCCGGAAGCGGCCGCAGGAGGTGATGGCGGTCTCGAAGACCTGCTGGGCCAGATCTTCGGGGTCCAGGCTCGGGCCGCCCAGCCGGATGCACCAGCCCAGCACCCGTGGAGCGTTGTCCCGGTACAGGCGGTCGACCGCCCAGAGTTCCCCCGCGCGCAGGCCCGCGATCAGGTCACGGTCGGTCACAGCTGCACCCCCACCCGGCCCTGCACGGCCCCGCCCAGCAGCAGGTCTCCGTCGCCCAGTTGGCCCAGGCCGATGCTGGTGGCGGCGCTGATCTCGAAGAAGGCGTGGTCCTGGTCATGGCGCCAGCGAATGCTGGGCACCGAGGCCAGCAGGCCGAAGCGCATGGTGTCGGCATCGGTGAGGCGCCAGGAGATGCCGGCCTCCGGGTAGGGGAGGAGCAGGGCTGGCTTCCAGGCCGGGCCTGAGAGGCTCGTGAGGCGAGGATCGGGGTCCGTCTGCCAGACCATCCAGCCAGCGATGGGCAGGGAGAGGTCCCAGGCGAAGCGGTCGCCGCTGACCTCCAGGGCTACGCCGGTGCCCACGACACCACCAAGGCCTTGACTCGCCGCCGCCGAGAAGGCGGAGCTGGGCTGGCCAGGGTCGCTGGTGACGGTGCCGTTCTCGCGCTTCCAGCCCCCCGCGGCCCCCACCCAGGGCGCCATGCGCCAGCGATCCCGTTCCACGACCAGCACGGACACGCCCGCGACCCCCATGGGACGGTGGGTGCGCGCTGGCTCCCACAGGTTCCACACGGTGGCGTTGGTCCGCAGCCGCCAGAAGCCCGCGGCCGCCGAGACCACGGGCGCGTAGCCTCGGGCGGCGCCCTCCAGGGGGTCGGTGTCCAAGGTACCCGTGCCGACGGCACTCACCGCCAGCTCGGCGCCCTGGCCGGCCCCCGCCCCTGGCAGCAGGTGAGCTGCGTGCAGGGCGTGGGGAGCCCATGAGCTGTGGGCCTCCCTTGGGTGCGGGGGTGGGGGTGGCGGCGGCAGAACCAACCCCGCCTCCATCCACGAGCGCACCAGCACCACCCTGGTGCTGAGCTCGCCTAGCTGCTCTGCCCGCCTGGTGCCGCCATCGTGCCGCAGCACCAGGGTGCCCGACTCCACCCACACCGCGTCGCCCTCTACCGGCGGCGCGCCCTGCCGGACCACCACCCTGTGTTCGGGCCACAGCTGCGCCAGCGCATCTTCGAGGGCCTGGGCTTGCGCTTGGTCCTCCACCCACCAGTCCAGGGCCTGGGCTGGGGCTGCCCACAGCAGGGCCAGCAGCAGCAGAGTGAGGTTCACAGCGCGCATCATCTCCACCGTAGCCGACTCAGAAGCTCACGATCAGGTCTGCGCTGGCCGTCAGGTCGTGCAGGGTCTGCAGGTAGGGGTTGCCGATGACGTCGCTGGACAGCCAGCGCTGCTGGACGCTCACGCGCATCCGGTCCATGGCGGTCAGGCGCAGGCCCACCCTGGGGCCGGCGTGCAGGGTCAGCCCCACCCCCAGGTCGGGCCCGAAGGCCCACTCCGGCGAGGGCTCGATGGCGATGGTGCTCAGGGGCAGGTCCGTGCAGAGCAGGGAGTAGGGGTAGCGCCGCACGGTGCGCCGGGCTTCGACGCCGGCCAAGGCGTGGGGTCGCAGCTGCAGGCGTGACCCTGCGGGGTCCCAGCCTGCGCCCCAGTCCAGCAGCAGAGCGCCGCTCAGCTTGTCCAGATCGATGTAGTTCTCGATGTAGGGGTCGGCGTCCAGGGGGTCGTCGTGGCGCCAGGTCCGGTTGCTGTTCGGGGTGGCGTAGAGGGCCAGCTCCACGGCCCAGCTCGCCCAGGCGTGGCGGGCGATGGCCCGGACGCCCTCCGCGTGGCCCGGCTCGGTCACGGAGTCCCGGGTGCCCAGGCCCACCGCCCAGCTGCCAGGTCCGTCCTCGGCCGCAGCCAGGCTCGGCAGGGCCAGCGCAGCGCTCAGGATCATCCGTCTCATGGTCGCTCCTCGCAGCCCGCAGGGTGGGCGCTCGAGGGCTGGGTGTGCCCAGCGTGGGGATCCTTCAGCGTCGCCGACAATCGTGGTTCGGCTATGTTGTCAGGGACCGCCTGGTCTGGAGCCCATGTGTTGCGCCTCGAGCTGACCGACGACCTGCTCACGGGAAACGCCGAGATCGATCGGCAGCACCGCGATCTGTACGCCTGGGGCGATCGCATCTTGTCTCCGGACAGTGCGGCTGACGAGGCCCGGGCCTTCCGTCACGGCCTGCGCTTCTTGGCTGGCTACGTGCGCGAGCACTTCGCGGCCGAAGAGGCGGCCATGCGTGCGGTCATGCTCCCCGGCCTCGAGCAGCACCAGGCTCAGCACCGTCGCTTCCGGGCCGAGCTCGAGCAGCTGCGCGTCCAGGTTCGAAAGGACGGCTCCACTCGAGCCTCCCAGCTCCGCCTGCACTTCTTGCTGAGCGACTGGTTCGCCCAGCACCTGCGCTACTGGGACCGCAAGCTGGCCGATGGGCTCCAGGCCGAGGGCCGCGCTGACGCGGTGGGTCGGGTGAGCATGGGCGTGTAGCGGCCTCGCCGGCTCACTCCTCGACCCACAGCCCGGCCCGGCGCAGCTGCTCGATGACGATGGCGGTGCGGGCCGGGCACCACTGCTCCACCACCCTGGTCACCGCGGGCTCCCAGTCGTCGTCCCGGGTGCGCCAGGTGCGACCCCCCGCCAGGCTGATGTGCTTGGCGTCGCCCCAGCGGGCCGACTCCGCCACGATGGCCAGCTCGATCTCATCGGCGCGGGCCTGGAACAGGGCGGCGGTAGCCAGGCCGGTCAGGGGGCCGTCTCCCTGCAGCAGCACGGCGGCCCGAGCGGCGAAGCGGGCGCGATAGTCGGGGTGGGCCGTGAGCTTGTGGTGCAACCACTGGGGCTGGAAGTAGGGGAAGCCGCTGACCGACATCTGGTAGGCATCCCCGCGGGTGCCCAGGTTGACCCGGTCCTCCCGCACACCGATCCCGGGCGACCACGCCTGGTACAGCAGCGAGTGCTCCGAGTCGTGGGCGTAGAAGGTGAAGCCCTGCTCCGAATCCACCCGGCTGCGGATGGCGTAGAAGTTGTTGGGCTCCTTGTTGCCCGTGAAGGACCCGGTGGGTGCGTCGAAGTTGCCCGTCCAGAAGATGACCAGCATGTAGTCGATGAGGTTGTCCACATCGACCAGCACGGGCAGCGTGGGATCGGGCGCGCCGTCGGGGCCGTTGCCTTGCAGGGCCTGGTAGGCCGCGTCGGTGGCGAAGCCCGTGCGGCAGCGCTCCCAGATCTGCTCCCAGACCTCGGTGCTGCCATCGGTGGCCTCGATGATCCGGGCCGTGGGGTCCTCGCCCTCGACCTTGATCACGTCGTAGTCGTCCTTGTCGCCCCCCAGGTAGGTGGTGGCGAAGCTGGCCTCGGCCCGCTCCTGGCTCTGGTACAGGCCCCAGTACACCCCGTCCAGGTACAGGTGGTAGTAGCGGCTGCGGGTGTAGGGGCGGCCCAGGTCCCGCTGTAGATCCCGGGAGAACACGTCCCTGACCATCGTGTTCTCTTCGCCGTTGTCGGTCTTGAAGCTCCATGAGTAGTTCTGGGCCGTGCGCAGATCGACGGTGTCGAACTCGTCGGCACCCTCGTCGCCAAACAGCGGGAACTCGAGCTTGGTGGCCCCGTACTCGCTGCGGAAGAACAGGCGCCAGGCCCGCTTGGGGCAGTGGGAATAGCGACTCCAGCCACCCCGCATGCGCAGGCCCGCGTCGATCTGGAAGCCCTCGGCGCCGGTGGGGTCCAGCAGCTCCACCGACACCGGCCGCTCCCAGGCGTCCCCGTGCTCCATGGCGTTGACGTAGATGCCGGTCCGGGGGTCGAACAGGTGCTCGAGATCGGTCACCAGGGAGATGGTGGGGATGGCCAGCAGGGCGGGCTCGATGAGGCTGGCGTAGTCGGGGTCCCCGTAGACGTCCGGGTCCATGCCGTAGTCCATGGCCTGGCTCGAGTCGGTGCTGCTGTCGGTGTAGTAGGGGTCGGGCCAGCCCGGTCCGGGGGCCCGGCCGTCGGGGGACAGGGCCGCGACCTGGCCTGCGAACAGGTAGCTGTGGGTGCCCACGCGGCCGTCGGCGCGGCCGTCCTTGCTGGCGTAGGCCCGCACCACGAAGCCGGGGACAGGGTCGCGGCCGTCGTCGCTGGCAGGGTCCACCGTGAGGGTGGCGGGGCTGCTCCCCTGGAAGGCCCGATCCGACGCCGCGGGATCGCTGCCGTCGGTGGTCCAGTGGATGGTTGCGCCCGGCTCGGTGGTGGACAGATCCAGGGCGAAGGGCGCGTCGTAGAAGCCTCGCTTGACACTGAACTCCACCGTCATGGTGTCGGTGATGATGGTGGTGTCGCCCCCACTGTCATCGGTGGCCAGGCTGTCACCGGGTGGTGGGCTGTCCGTGGGCAGCGCGATGCCCAGGGGGCGGCAGGCGGCGAGGAGGGACAGCAGAGGGAGGACGCGGTGCATGGGGCACATCCTACTCCCTCGCCCGAACCAGGCGCCAAGGGGCTTGGGTCCTGCCCGCTTCCTGAGCTCGTCGCAGGCCCGCCGGCCCCCGCCTTTGCGGCCACGAACTCGCACCTCGTTCCAGACCATGACGCCGGCCATTGCACGGCCTGCGGGCTCGTGTGATGCATCGGGAACCACTGGGTCTTGTTTCGGCCCGAACCCCAGGAGAGAACAGCATGAGCCAAGCCCGAGGCGAAGCAGGTACGCGCGGCGGTCAGGTCCGTTCCGACTGCTGGATTGCGTTCGAGCCCCGCAGCGACGGTGGCATCGAGCTGCAGGTGAAGTCCAAGGTCGCGTCCATGTATGGCGAGTCCATCCGTCAGCAGGTGCTGGCGGGGCTGGCCATCCTGGGCATCGAGCACGGCATGGTGGAGGTCGAGGACGCCGGGGCCCTGCCCTTCGTCATCGACGCCCGCCTCGAGACCGCGGTGCGGCGCGCCCTGGGAACCCTCGAGGCCCAGCTGCTGCCAGAGAAGACGGTCACCATCGCCCCCTCGGCCAAGGACCGCTTCCGCCGCAGCCGGCTGTACCTGCCGGGCAACACCCCCAAGCTCATGTACAACGCCGGCCTGTACGGCGCCGACGGTGTGATCCTCGACCTCGAGGACGCCGTGGCCCCGGCCGAGAAGGACGCCGCGCGCTGTGTCATCCGCAACGCCCTGCGGGTCATCGACTTCGGCGGCGCCGAGCTGATGGTGCGCATCAACCAGGGCGAGCGCGGCCTCGAGGACCTCGAGTGGATCGTGCCCCACGGTGTGCAGCTGATCTTGATCCCCAAGGTGGAGAGCGCGGAAGAGGTCCTGGCCGTCGATGCTCGCATCGGCGAGATCTGCGACCGCCTGGGCATCACAGAGCCGGTGTGGCTCATGCCCATCATCGAGAGCGCCCGCGGTACGCTCAAGGCCCTCGAGATCGCCGAGGCCTGCCCCTTCGTCAACTCGCTGGCCCTGGGTCTCGAGGACTACACCGCCGACATCGGCGTGCAGCGCACCAAGGAGGGCACCGAGTCCGTCTGGATGCGCGGGATGTTGGTCAACGCTGCCCGGGCCGCCCGGGTCCAGCCCATCGACACCGTGTTCTCCGACGTGGGCGACGAAGACGGGCTGCGCGCCAGTGTGCGCGAGGCCAAGGCCCTGGGCTTCGACGGCAAGGGCTGCATCCACCCCCGCCAGATCCCCGTGGTCAACCAGGAGTTCGCCCCGGCCACCGCCGAGATCGACAAGGCCCGCAAGATCGTGCTGGCCTTCGACGACGCCACGGCCCGCGGCCTGGGCGTGGTCAGCCTGGGCTCCAAGATGATCGATCCCCCCGTGGTCAAGCGTGCGCTGCACACCGTCAAGCTCGCCATCGCCACCGGCCTGCTGGCCGACAACTGGAAGCAGGAGGCCTAGCCATGTCCAAGCTCGAAATGGTGCAGAACGCAGCGGGCCGCATGGTCCCCACCATGGTCAACGGCGTGCCGCAGGTGCCCTACATGGGCGTGGGCAAGTACCAGCCCAGCGGCCGCAAGGCCGGCCCCCCCATCCCCCAGTGCGGCGACTTCCCCCGCTCGGGCGACAAGCGGGTGCCCAGCATCAAGGAAGCCCTGGTCAAGTGCGGCATCCGCGACGGCATGACCATCGGCAGCCACCACCACTTCCGCAACGGTGACCTGCTCATGTTGCAGGTCTTCGCGGCCTGCGACGAGCTGGGCATCAAGGACCTCGTCTGGTTCCCTTCGGCGGCCTTCCCCTGCCACCAGCCGCTGATCGAGCTGATGGAGAAGGGCGTCATCCGTCGCGTCGAGGGTTCCCTGAACGGCCCGCTGGGCGCCTATGCGTCTCGCGGCAAGATGAACGGCCTGGCCGTGCTGCGTTCCCACGGCGGCCGCTGGCAGGCCGTGCAGGACGGCGAGATCCACATCGACATCGCCATCCTGGCCGCCCCCACCGCCGACGCTTTCGGCAACTGCACCGGCGACCGAGGCCCCAACGCCTGCGGCAGCATGAACTTCGGCCTGATCGACTCCATGACCGCCGACCGGGTGATCGTGGCCACCGACAACCTCGTGCCTTTCCCCTGCCTGCCCTGGCAGATCCAGGGGAACAACGTGGACTATGTGGTGGAGGTCGCGGAGATCGGCGACCCTGCCAAGATCATCTCCGGAACCACCGTGCTCACCAAGAGCCCCGACCGCCTGATGATCGCCGAGTACACGGCCGCCTTCATCCGGGCCACCAGCCTGTACCGCGACGGCTTCTCCATGCAGGCCGGCGCGGGCGGCACGGCCCTGGCCACCGCCATCTACCTGCGCGAGCACATGCTGGCGGACGGCTACAAGGCCAGCTTCATGCGGGGCGGCAGCACCAAGTACATGGTGCAGATGCTCGAAGAGGGGCTGATCGGCTGCATCCTCGACGGCCAGACCTTCGACCTCGAGGGCGTGCGCTCCATGCGCGAGAACTGGAACCACGTGCCCACCAGCCCGTTCACGTCCTACAACTGGCACGGCAAGGGCAACTTCGCGTCCATGGTGGACTTCGTGGTGCTGGGCGCCACCGAGGTGGACGTGGGCTTCAACGCCAACGTGGCCACCCACACCGACGGCATGATGCTGCACGGTATCGGCGGCTGGCAGAACTGCCTGGACGCCAACATCACCATCCTGCCCATCCCCAGCTTCCGCAACCGGGTCCCCATCATCATGGATCGGGTCACCACCCTGTGCGGCCCGGGCGAGCTGATCGACGTGGTCATCACCGAGCGCGGCATCGCCATCAACCCGCGGCGCCAGGATCTCATCGAGCAGACCAAGCACGCCGGCCTGCCCATCAAGCCCATCCACCAGATCAAGGAAGAGGTCGAGCGCTTCGCGGGCGGCCCGCCGGCCCCTCCCAAGGTCACCGACGACGTGATCGGTGTGGTGAAGTGGGTGGACGGCACGGTGATCGACTCGATCTACCAGGTGGCGGAGTAGGCCCTGCGGGGCCGGGTTGGCGAGCCCCCAGGGGGATCGGCGCTCCACCGGGCCACGCGGCTCCGGGCACCCCTCGGACGTCTTCGTCCGCGTGGTGGTCGGGGTCCATCTGGTCAGGGCGGCGCTGTTCGGGTTCCTGATCCCGCTGATGCCGCTGTACTTCGCCCTGATCTCCGCCAGTGACAGCCTGTTCGAGGAGCTGGCCATGGCCTTGCTCTCTGGCGGGGGGAAGCATCGTCGATACCCATGCCACAGGCTCCCGGGACAGACCATCCCGGTGCAGCCCTCCGACGGCGGTGGGCGCGGGCGCTGCGCCGTCCATCAGCGCACCTGTGGCCATGAAGAGAGGGGAGAGGGCCTTGGGCTCTCTCCCCTCACTTGTCTCGAGGGATGCGGCTGAGCGGACTCAGTCCAGGTCGCCGCTGAAGCGGGCGAAGTCGTGGCAGGCGCCGCAGGAGTTGGGCATGACGTCGTAGTCGTGCCCCGTAGACAGGTCGTCGCTGATGGTCACCGAGCTCTGCCCAGGCCAGACGATGTCGAAGACGTGGCTGGGCACATTGCCCTCGGCCACCGCGATCATGCCGTTGGAGTCGTAGGCCAGGTGGTACTGGGCGTCATCGTTCGTGTCCTTGAGCTTTCCGATCTTCGCCATGTGGCAGGATGTGCAGGAGCCAACCGGTGCGGCGGGATCGGCCGGCGTGTAGGGCGCGGAGCCCATGCCCGCCTTCTGCTGCATGTGGTCGCCGACGACGTGAGCGATGCGGTTCATCAACACGCTCTCGCTGTCGGTGTAGGTGGGGGCGGCCCCGTCCTGCAGCGCGACGCCGCCGGACAGCTCGTGCAGCTGGGCTACGTCGAGCTTGGACAGCTCGGCGAATGATCCTTGGCCGGCGTGGCAGGCCAGGCAAAGCCCGTTGTTCGCCCAGGCGAGATCCTGGTACTCGAAGTTCTCCACCTGCAGGGCGGGCGGGCCAGCGGAGAGCCCGTGGGCGTCATGGCAGTCGAAGCAGGTCAGCCGCAGCGTGTCGTTGTCGTAGTGCACCGAGCGGATCATCTCGGGCAGCATCTGCGAGTGGGAGTGGCTGTGGGTCTCGTCGCCCCAGGAGTCGAAGCAGCCCTCGGAGTCCGCCTTGGTCGAGGTGTCGTAGCCACGGACGAAGGTGGAGAGGTCGTGGACGCCTGGAACGAAGGTGCCGTCACCGAGTTCACCTTCGTAGGTGGCGTCGTAGGAGTACTTGAAGATCCCGTAGGGCTCCAGCGACAGGCCGCTGTGAGCGGCGTGGCACTGCCCACAGGCCTGGTTGGCGGCTTCCGTGTTCAGCAGGCCGGGGTTGATGATCTTGGTGGGATCGGAGCTGGTGGCGTGGTCGGAGCCAGGCCCATGGCAGCGCTCGCAGGTGATGTTGAGATCGAGGTAGTCGTAGCTGGTGATGACGGACTTGTAGTCCACGCCGTTGTAGCTGATGTCCTCGTAGGTGATGTCCAGGCCGGTGTTGTGACACCCGGCGCAGTTGCGAGCCATGGTGATGGCGGTGGGGTTGACCCATGTGGTGGGGTTCTTCTGCCAGAACTTGGGGGCACCCCAGTCCGCTGACGACAGGGCCTCAGAACCCTCGCGCGTGCCGTCCTGCACGAGGTACACCGGCATGAGCTGGTAGTCCTGCTTGGCGAAGTCGTCAGGGCTGAAGCCCTGGGCGGCGTAGAACTCTGCCAGGAAGGGGACCGCCATGGGGTCGCACCAGAAACGCTGCTTGCCTTCGCCGTAGTTGGGGACGGTGTCTTCGATCTCGTGGTCGGGATCGAGATAGCCTTCACCCCAGTTGCCCTCTCCGCCCACGGTGCCGATCACGGGGATGACCACGTAGTCGGGGTCGTCGAGGTGGGAGCAGTCGAGATCAGCGTCTTCGTAGCTGCCCTCGGGGTAGAACTCGAAGAGGAACTGCCGGTCGCCGCTGCTGTCGTCGGTGCAGAGCACGAGGTTGACCGTACCGTCAGCATCGCGGGGATCCTGGACCATGAGCGTCGTGCCGCTCGAGCTGACGGGGACCACCCTGGTTTCCCTCGGGCTGCCCGCGTCGTAGGGCTCGGGCCACAGGTCGGGGTAGACCATGTGCGACGTGCCAGCGGTGACGAACCGGGCGTGGGCGGTGGCCTCGAGGCCGGCCATCTTCTCGGGGTTGAGGCCATTGTGGCAGGCGACGCAGCCCGCGCCACCGACCCACTGGGCGGTGTCGCTCGGGCGCCCACTGAGGTTGATCGTGCCGGCGTCGGTCACGGCACCGGCCTCGACGACCTGCGCCCTGCGCAGCTCGCCATCCAGATAGGCGGTGGAGGGCGCCGTCACGCTCAGAAAGACGCTGCCTGGGTCCACGGCGGTGATGGAGAAAGCACCGTCCGCCCCCGTGGTGTCCACCAGCGTGGTGCTGCCGTCTACGCTGACCTCGGCACCCTCGACGGGGACGCCAGCCGTGTCGAGCACGGTGCCGGTGATGGCCCCGACGGTGTCGTCGCCTGCGACCGCGATCAGGATCACCTCGACAGCGGTCGTGGTGTCGTCGGCCACGCCCACCATGTCGCTGCCCTCCACGTAGCCATCGCAGGTCACCGTGACAGCGTAGGCGCCGATGGGCAGCTCGGTGAGGCTGAACACGCCCGCCGCGTCGGTGGTGAGGGTGGAGGTTTCGGGAGCGGTCACGACGGTGGCGTCAGGGATCGGGGTGCCTTGGAGGTCGACCACCACGCCGCTGATCGCGCCGAGGGCCGAGAACGGGACACTGGTGTCCTCGGTCTCGGTCGTCTCCTTCTCGCTGTCCTCTGTCTTGGGGTCACAGCCCACAGCCGCAGCCAGCGCGACGCTGCAGAGGAGGAGGGTGAGAGCTACGCTCGAGGTAGGGCGGTATACGGTCATGTTCTGGCCTGCTGTTCTTTGGAGGTTGGTGGTCCGATCGTGGACCCTCGGCTAGGCCAAACCTATCAAACATGCTTTCCTCCATGCTAATGACTACTTCGCATCCCCTCATGCGCCTTGCGCATAGGCCTCGCATAGCCCGAACGCCCCCCCTCTCTCTGGAGCCTCCGTGGAGACCGCATACCTCGAGACCCTGATTGTCATCAGCGAACTCGGTTCATTCTCTGCCGCGGCGCTGCGCCTGCATGTCACGCAGTCCGCCCTCAGCAGGCGGGTGGCGTTGCTCGAGCAGCAGCTCGGCGTCGAGCTGCTGGACCGCAGCGGCTCGACCGTCACCTGTACGGAGGCCGGCCGCTGCGTGGTCGACAGCGCCAGGCAGATCCTGCTCATCGAGAACCAGATCCCCCAGCTGCTCGCCAACCTGGGCCGGGCTTCGCGGATCTCCCTGGGCTGCACGCGTGGCTTTGGCGCCACCTACCTCCAGGCCTTGCTCGAGCAGGCCCAGGGGCAAAGCCAGGTACGTCGGACAGTGGTCACCATGGAGGCCACCCAGGATCTGCTCTCTGGCTTCCGACGAGGCCAATACGATGTCGCGTTCATGGAGCATTGCCATCTCGAGGCGCTCAGTGGCCTACACAGCCAGGACCTCGGCCAGGACGAGGCGGTGTTCTTCTCCGCTGGCACCGACCTGCCGAGCGGCTTCGTCAGCCTCGAGTCGCTCCAGCGTCTCGCGCTCTATGTCTGTCCCGCTCGCTGCTGTACGCGGCAGCTCCTGGACAAGAACCTGGAGTCCGTTGGGGTGGGGGTGGAGTCCTTCGAGCGCGTGGTGGAGCCCGGTGATGTCCATGTGATTCGTCAGTCCCTGCTGGACACAGGAGGCCTCACCTTCGCCTCGAGAGCGCTCTTCGCTCGTGATGTCGAGGAGGGCCGGTTCACCGAACACCGCGTCGAGGGCTTCGAGCACACCCGTCGGGTGGTGGTCCTGGCCCAGAGCGAGGCTCTCCTGGCGCAGTGGGCGGACCACTATCGGACCATCACCGCGCAGCCGTCGCGGGCCTGATCGAGGCTGCCGGAGCCTGGCGAGGCCGGCAGAGACCACGGTGGGTGGCCTCCGCCCTCTCGGGCCCGATGCCGCGTGCCCGCGGGCTCCCGCCTTTGCGTCAACACCCCCTGGTGTGTCAGACACTGTGTACCTGCCGAACCTCGGGAGTCGTCGTGCGCCTGTACCCCCCCCGCCTGATGACGCTGGCCTTGGCGTTCACCCTCGCTTGCCGCCCAGCCGATGTCGCGCCCCTGGACACCGCGGCCGGCGACACCGGACCAGGCGACACCGAGCTTCCTTCGGACCTGCTGTTCGACCCCGACCATGTGATCGAGGTGGAGATCGAGCTGGAAGTCGGCGACTGGGACACCATCCGCGATCAGCACCGCAACATCCTGGATCTGCTCACGGGGGACTGCATGGCCGGGCCCATCGAGAGCCCGTACTCCTATGTCCAGGCCTCCGCGATGCTGGACGGCGAGCGCTTCGAGGCCATCGGCGTGCGCAAGAAGGGCCTGCTGGGGTCGGACAACCCGGACAAGCCCTCGCTGAAGCTCAACATGGACTGGGCGCAGGACGGCGTGACCTACCTGGGCCACGACATGCTCACCTTCAACAACGCCAACCAGGACCCCAGCTACCTGGACCAGTGCCTGGGCTACGGGCTGTTCGCCGCGGCCGGCCTGCCGGCCTCCCGCTGCAACTTCGCCCACATCACCGTCAACGGGGCCGACCTGGGCCTGTACGTGCAGGTGGAGAGCATCCGCCGACCCTACTGGGAGCACCACCTAGGCGACGACAGCGGCAACCACTACGAGGGCACCCTGAGCGACTTCCGCCAGGGCTGGACCGACACCTTCGACGCCAAGGACGGCAACAGCGACGACCGCTCGGACCTGCAGGGGGTGGTGGACGCCCTGGACGCCCCCGATGATCAGCTGCTGGTCGAGCTGGGCGAGGTGCTCGATCTGGACGCCTTCTACAGCTACTGGGCCATGGAGGTGCTCACGGGGCACTGGGACGGCTACGCCTCGGCCACCAACAACTTCCACGTCTATGACGATCCCAGCTCGGGCAAGTTCTTGTTCGTGCCCTGGGGTATCGACGCCCTGTTCGACTATCAGCAGCCCTTTGGTCCCAGCGTGCCCGAGTCGGTGGTCGCCCGCTCCGCTGTGCCCCGGCGTCTCTACGAGCACCAGGACGGTCGCGCCGCCTACCACGCGCGCTTGCTGGAGCTGATGGACACCGTGTGGGATGCCCAGGCCATCGACGCCGAGATCGATCGCATGGTGGCGCTGGTCACCCCCTACCTGCAGGCCGACGAGGTGGGCGCCTTCGAGGATGGGGTGGCGGTCATCCGCGCCTATGTGCCCGAGCGGGAGGCGCGCATCCGCTCTGAGCTGTCAGCCGGCGCTCCCGACTGGGACGAGCCGCTGCGAGGTGAGTCCTGCCTGGTGGACGTGGGCGGGATGAAGGGGACCTTCGAGACCTCGTGGGGGTCCCTGACGGACGACTCGCTGCAGGGTGGCGGAGACCTGACCCTGGAGTGGTACGGCGAGAACATCCCCCTCGGTCAGACCATCAGCCTGGTGGGCGAGGAGCAGGGGCAGGCTGTGCTGGCCGTGCTCGGCGTCCTGGCGCCCACCAGCTACGTCTACCCCTACTTCCTGATCCCTATGTCCGATCTCGAGCCCGGGGTCGCGCTGGCGGTGGACTGGAACCAGGTGCGGGCCTACGCCATCTACGTCGAGGGCAACAACGCCTCGGTCCTGGGCTACATCGGCGACGGAACCCTGAGCTTCGACGAGATCGGTACCGCAGTGGGCGATCCGGTCAGCGGCAGCTTCGACGTACGTATCTTCGGCGGCGCGGCCGAGTAGCGCGAGCGGGATGCCCTGCGGCGTGCCATGGGGTGGGGTCACCAGCCCCCGGTGATGAGCTGGAGCTGGTAGGGCGCCGCGCAGGACGATCCGCTGGTGGAGCTCACCACGATCTCGTACAGGCCGCCATCCTCGAGCATGGTGTCGCCCCCCCAGTCCAGGCTCTCGATGGCCCCGGGCCCCCCTTCGTCGGCGGTGGCCACGGCGCCCTGCCACTCGCCGCTGGGATCCTCGACCCACACCAGCTCGAGGGCGTAGTCTGCATCTTCGGGGACGGCGTAGAGCCAGGCCTCGATGTTGAACCAGCTCCAGGCATCGTCGTCGAGCCAGAAGCGGAAGCGGTCCACGTCGGTGTCCGCGGACAGGTACCCGAAGAGGAGGATCTCGGCCTCGCTCTTCATGGTCCCCAGGTAGTAGCCTCGCTCGTCGTTGGGCTCGTACTCGTCGTCGGCGAAGTCCTCATCGACCTGCCCGTCGCAGTCGTTGTCCTGGCCGTCGCAGCCGTCGCTGCTCACGCCGGGGTTGATGCCAGGGTCGCCGTCGTCGCAGTCACCCTCTTCGACGCTGTAGCCGTCGTTGTCGTCATCGGTGGCCGGGTCCACCCAGGGCTCCGAGTCGCCTGGGTCGCTGTCCCTGTGGCCAGAGTCCTGCCGGTCCTCCAGCTCGGGGAGACAGCCGACGAAGCCGAGGGTGAGCGCGGCAGCGAGGAGGGGGAGGCGCACGGGGGAGACCATCCAGCGTGAGGGGGGGGGCTCGGGCAGAGCCGCCACCCACGCCAGTCTACCTCCTTCGCCTGGTCCCGTTGTGGTCCCGCAAGATCCACCTGCGGGGGGAGGAGCGCGCGCGTGCTGGATGCGCTCGAAACGATTAGATGGAAATCGAAACAAAGAGGTAGTCATGGAACACTCTGAGCTCATCACCTTCTTCAAGGCCCTCGCGGACCCCAGCCGCCTGCGGGTGGTCGGCTTGCTCGCCCATCGTCCCCACAGCGTCGAGGAGCTGGCCACCGTGCTCGATCTGCGCGCGTCCACGGTGTCCCACCACCTGGGCAGGCTCGTCGGCGCGGGGCTGGTGCGGGCCGCGGTGGACGGTCACTACCACGTGTACACCCTGCAGACCGACTCGCTCCAGCAGATGGCCCAGTCGTTGTTGGCCACCGACACCCTGCTGGACACGGCCACCATCAGCGGTGATCCCTACGAGCAGAAGGTGCTCTCCGCCTTCCTCGATGCCGAGGGTCGTCTGAAGGCCGTCCCCATGAAGCGCAAGAAGTTCCAGGTGATCCTGCGCCATGCCCTGCGCCTCTTCGAGGTGGACGGCGTCTGGGACGAGAAGGAGATCAACCGGCGCCTGAAGGCGCTGACCCTGGATGTCGCCACCCTCCGCCGCGGGTTCATCGATCACGGCATGATGAAGCGCGATGCGGCGGGCAGCCGCTACTGGCGGGTGTGAAGGCGGGGCGGGGAGCGACGGGGCGGACAGGCCGTCTGGCGCGGGGAGTGGCGGATCCAATCTGCAACCAGGGCGGCCTCCAACGTTCCACTTGCGCGACAGGGTGGGCCCGAAGGTTCCACTTTCGCCCAAAGACGGGTGCCACGCGGGTGAACGCGACGGACGAACGCCAGTTTTCGGCGGGCGATCGCGATGGAGACTCCACGGGTGGAACGTTCACCCCGATCCTGTCGCTGATGTGGAACGTTCGACCAGACCCTTGTTGCTCCTCGTCGCCCTGCTTGACAGCTTTGGCCACCGGTTGTACATCGCGCCCATCATGATCCGCTTCAACGCCACTATCCGGACCCTCGAAGCCAGCGCGACCTCATCGTCGCGGCTGGATTCGTCGTCGTCCGCCTCCGGAGGTGGCCCCCGCTAGCTGGTCGTTCTGACAGCCCTGAAGCGAAGCGAGGCCCCCTCCGGCAACCCGGTGGGGGCCTCGCTGCGTTCGGGGCCTGTGTTCGCAGATCTTCACGCTTCCGGGCCGCATGTCGCGGTCCGGGAATCCGGGGAGGCGGCACCAGCCGTCGCCCCATCCCCCAGCAACTCCAATCATGGAGGAGTGAACAAGGAGGCCCATCATGGGCATCACGAACAAGACCCACGTCAACGTCGGGACCATCGGTCACGTCGATCACGGCAAGACCACCCTGACGGCGGCCATCACCAAGCTGCAGGCCCACCGCGTCGGTGGCACGGGCATGTCCTTCGCGGACATCGACCGGGCCCCCGAGGAGCGGGCCAAGGGCATCACCATCAACACGGCCCACGTGGAGTACGAGACGGAGCTCCGTCACTACGCCCACATCGACTGCCCCGGACACGCCGACTACATCAAGAACATGATCACAGGCGCCAGCCAGATGGACGGTGCCATCCTGCTCGTGGACGGGTCCCAGGGCCCCCAGAAGCAGACCATCGAGCACATCCTGCTGGCTCGCCAGGTGGACGTGCGGCACATGGTGGTGTTCGTGAACAAGGTGGACGTGGCCGATCCGGAGCTGCTCGAGCTGGTCCGGATGGAGGTGGAAGAGCAGCTGGAGAGCCAGGGCTACGGCGACGTGCCCTTCGTCTTCGGCTCCGCCCTGCGGTCCCTCGAGGCGGTGGAGGACGGTGCCTTCGACAGCCCGGCGCAGCGCTGCATCGTCGAGCTGCTCGAGGCGCTGGACACCAGCATCCCCGACCCCGAGCGCGACTTCGACGCTCCGTTCATGATGCCCATCGAAGGTGTTGTCTCCATCACCGGCCGCGGGACCGTGGTCACCGGCCGGGTGGAGCGCGGTGTGGTCTCCAAGGGAGACTTCGTGGAGCTCATCGGCCTCTGTGACGAGGACGCCAAGCCCCGGAGGATCCCCGTGATCGACGCCCAGGCCTTCCGCAAGCACGTGCCTCAGGCCCGCGCGGGCATGAACGTGGGCCTGCTGCTGCGCGGCGTGCGGCGCCATGAGGTGCAGCGCGGGCAGGTGCTGGTGGCCCCAGGCTCCATCACCCCCCACAGCAGGGCCACGGCGGAGATCTTCGTGCTCTCCGGGGCCGAGGGTGGCCGCCACAAGCCCTTCGGTACCGGCTACAAGCCGCAGTTCTTCTTCGGCACCACCGACGTCACGGGCACCATCGACGTGGGCGAGGCGGGGGTCATCCACCCCGGTGACCGCGCCCGCATCGACTTCGTCCTGGACAAGCCCGTGGGCGTCGAGGCGGGCATGCGCTTCGCCATCCGCGAGGGCGGCCGCACCGTCGGCGCGGGCATGGTGACGAAGCTGATCTGAACACCCCGGGCCGGGCTCCTCTACCGTGGGGGCCCGGCCCTCTTCGTGTCGGCCCAGCTGTGCTCGGCAGGCACCTCGGGCACGGTGTCGTGGGCTTGGAGTGCTGTGACCCCCCTACGCCTCACCCCGGAGGAAGCCATGAAGCTGCTGCTCGCGCTCACGATGTCCCTGTGCCTGGTCTGCTGCGGAGACGAGGACAAGTCCGACAGTGACCAGTCCGACACCGACACCGACACCGACACCGACACCGACGGCTACCCAGCCGAGACAGGCTTCGAGCTCGATGGGGCCTGGGTTCCGCTGGGCGAGGGCTCCATGTTCTGTCTCTCCCAGGCGGGCCTCTACGTCTTCACCAGCGGGTCCCTGCGCGACGGCACCGGAGCGCAGGGCAACGGAGACGCCGACTTTGGTGACATTCCGGAGCCCGGGTCCTACGAGATCATCCCGTTCGACGGGCTCACCGTCCCCGCGCCTGGCACCGTCGGCGTATGGGTGCTCGACTTCCGGGACACCACCTTCTGGTACAGCGACGGCACCAGCGGCACCCTGGATGTATACGACTCAGGCGGCGCCCGGTGTGGTTTCATGGCGCCGGGCCCCCCTCCCGTTCGGTTACCTCTCCATCATGCCCCCACTCGGCGCCCAGCTCTCGCCCCGCCTCCGCCTCGCCGCGGTGGGCGTGCTGTTCGTGCTCACCGGTGCCGTGGCGCTGGTGGCCGAGCAGGTCTTCGAGAAGCTGCTGTCCACGGTGGTGGGGGCCAGCACACCTGCGGGTGCCATCGTGCTGGCGGTGTACTTCGCGGGGCTGACCACAGGGGGGCTGCTCTACCCCCTGGCCATCGCGCGCATCCGCCGCCCCCTGCGGCTGTATGCCCTGCTCGAGGGCTTCGTGGGCCTGTGGGCACTGGGGTTGGCCGTGAGCTTTCCTTGGCTGCAGGTCGCAGCGGGCTCGGTGATCGGCCTGGCCGGGGACAGCGTCGCTGCCCTGCTGATCCTCCGGCTGCTGGTGGCTGGCGCCTGGATCCTCCCGCCCACCGTGGCCATGGGCATGACCTTCCCAGCCATGGTGGGGGTGCTCGAGCAGGCTCGGGCACCCGAGCTGCACCGGCGCATGGCGAGCTTCTACGCGCTCAACCTGCTGGGCGCCGTGCTCGGCGCGGCGCTTGCGCCCTACCTGCTCTTCCCCACCGTCGGCTTGGTGGGCGCGCTGCTGCTGGCCGCTGCAGTCGAAGCGCTGGTCGTCGTCGCAGCCCTCGCCCTGGGCCGGGGCTGGGTGGGTGTGGGAGAGGCGGCCTCCGGCGCCGGCCCCCGCTGGGCTGGGGCCCTGGCGCTGCTGCGTCAGCCGGGGCCCGCGGTGCTGGTGGCCTGCGCGGCGGGCTCGGGATTTCTGATCTTCTGCCTCGAGGTGGTCTGGCTGCACCTGGTTGGCGCGGTCATCGGCACCTCGGTCTACGCCTTCGCCAACATGCTGCTGGCGGTGCTGCTGGGCCTGCTTCTGGGAGGCCTGCTCAGCTCCCTGGGGCGCAACCGGGGCGAGCCTCTTCCTCTGGTGGTGCTGCCGGCCGTACTGCTCATGGCCGGCTGGCTGCTGCTGCTCACGGGTGGGCTGTGGGACGTGATGCCCGCGGTGTTCGCCATCGACGGGCTGGTGTCGAGCTTCGCCGGGGGCGAGGTCCTGCGCTTGCTGGCCTGCGGGGTGCTGGTGGGCCTGCCGGCCACCGCCCTGGGGCTGATCTACCCCCTGCTGTTCCGGCTGCCCCTGTTCCCCCGCACCCAGGCCGACAGCTTCGCGGGCCTGCTGGCGGCGGCCAACGCCGTGGGCTGCATCGCGGGCGCCCTGGTGGGGGGCTTCGTGCTCATCCCCGGGCCGGGGTCCGAGGCCACCCTGCGCGGCCTCATCGCGGTGGTGCTCGGGCTGGGCGCCGCCAGCGCGCTGGGGCTGCTGGTCCGGGAGCTCTGCGCGCGGCAGCCCAGCCCCCGCCTGCGCCGTCCTCTGCTGGGGGCTTTGCTGGTGCTGGGCACCTTGGGCTGCGCGGCGCTGGCCAAAGAACAGCCCTGGGATCGCTTGGCCCTGACCTCGGGCACCAACGTCTACTTCGCGCCGGCCCACGTGGGCTCCACCAGCGAGCTGCTGTTCTGGCACGAGGACAGCTACGGCGGCTTCACCACCGTGGTGCGAAACCGCACCGTGGACGGCAATCCCTGGCAGGTGTTGCTCACCAACGGCAAGTTCCAGGGCAACGACGTGGGGGAGCGGGCAGCCCAGGTGGCCTTCGCCCTGCTGCCCGTGCTGCACAGCGAGGGTCGCGACAAGGCCCTGGTCATCGGCCTGGGCACCGGGCAGACGGCGGCGGTGGTGGCCGCCTCGGGCTACCGCGACGTGGAGATCGCCGAGATCTCCCCCGGCATCGTCGCGGCCGCCCAGGCCTGGTTCCCGCTGGTGCATCGCCATGTGCTCGAGCGGCCCACCGTCAGCCTGCACCTCGAGGACGGACGCAACCACCTGCTGCGCAGCCCTGGCGGCTACGATCTCGTCACCATCGAGCTGAACTCTGTGTGGTTCGCGGGGGCCACCAGCCTCTACAGTCGGGAATTCTACCGCCTGGTCAGTGAGCGCATGGCCCCCGGTGGGATCCTGCTCCAGTGGATCCAGCTGCACCACATCGCCCCCGAGGAGGTGCTCTCGGTCATGGCCACCCTGCAGGCGGAGCTGCCCTGGGTGAGCCTGTGGCAGATCGGGGGTCAGGGCCTGTTCTTGGCCGCCGCCGAGCCGCTGGAGCTCCAGCCCCAGGTCCTGACCCAGCTGGGCGAGAACCCCGAGATGGTGGCGGCGGTGGGGTTGGTGGAGGCCCGCCATGGCGATCTGCGCGCGCTGCTGACCGACAACCGGGTGCTGTCCGCGACCGAGATCGCGCAGCGCTCCGCTCGCGCCCTGGCCCAGGGCGTGCCCATCACCACCGACGGCAACCGCTGGCTCGAGTGGCACACCCCTCGCCACAACCTGGAGTCCCACGATCACCATCGGGTCGTGCTCGAGGCCTTGCTGGTCGACCTGCCGAGTCCGGAGAGGGAGCGGCGGCTGGCGCGGCTCCTGGAGTGACTCGGCGGCGCTGCCCGAGTCTCGCTACGGCGTCGCTGGGTAGAGGGACGCTTCGGGCTGCGCGAAGCCGAAGAAGGTCTCCGTCTGGGTGGAGATCTGCCTGACAGTGACCCCGTCGGGCCGGAGCTGCTCGAGTCGCCCCATGCTGGACCACGAGATCATGGTGTCCCCGCCTGGGAAAGGCTCGGCGTTTCCGAGGAAGTCCACGTGCAGGCAGTCTTCGCTCTGCCCGGTCCAGACGCGTCGGGCGCTGCCCGCGGCGCTGTCCAGCGCGATCTCGACGACCTCTGAGCAGGCCCCGGCGTCGGCCATGCGGTTGAAGACCAGCAGGTGCCCGTTGGGGGTAGGCGTCACAGAGTGGGGAGCGTTCACCAGGGGGTCGGGGTCCTGGATGAGCCAGTCGTCCGAGCGGGCCGAGAGCTCCCACAGGGTCTCGCCCGTGCCTGCGTCTACCGCGAAGATGGCGTTCAGCGCACCCGCGCTGAGGTAGAGGATGTCGCCGGTGCGGTCCATGCCGATCCCGTTGACATGGGACCAGTCCTCCACCTCCTGGCCTCGGGCCGTGGTGACGAAGGCGTAGTGCGTGGAGAGGTCCGGCCAGGAGGCGTCGAAGCTGCTCCACAGCCGCACGAGCTCGCCGTCGGGGCGCACCAGCACCACGGCGTCGCCGCGGATGGTGCGCAGCTCGCCCTGGTGCGAGAGCTCGCGCACGTCGTCCACGAGCACCGCCAGGGTGCCGTCGGGGAGCTCGGCGAAGTCCACCCAGGCTTCGGGCGCCTCGTGGAATGCGAGCATCGTGCCGTCCAGCGCGACCCGATGCACGCCAGCACCGTACTCGGAGCCCTCCTTGTAGCTGTTGAGCAGGAGCATGGATCTGCGGTCCCGGGACAGGCGCGCCCGGGTGCCGCCCAAGGCGCCGCTCCAGGCCCAGACGTAGCGGCCCTTGTCATCGATGATGGCGGCCCAGGGCGCCGCCCTCTGTGGGATCACGACCGTGACCAGGAAGCCGGGCTCGACCTCGTCCGGTAGCGGCACCGAGGTCTGGAGGATCGGCAGGCCTGGCGGAAGCGAGCCGGTGGTCGCCCGAAGCAAGCCACTGCAGGTCTGCGAGCCCTGCTGGTCTGCCACCAAGCGCAGCGTCGTGTCGGTCTGCTGCGGCAGCCCCAGGAGAAGTGTGGCCCCTGCTTGGCCCATCGGCTGCGCGGGGGTCGCGTGTGCGTCGCCCTCGGCGTCCGTGTACAGCACGCGGACCGCGGCCGCCTGCTCCAGCTCCCAGCTCACCTCGATCACCGTCGCGACCGCGGCGGGGGCTGCGGCGATGCTCGTGAACATGGCTTCGTCGAGCGTGCAGCCTCCATCAGGCGCCAGCTCGAGCACGGCCTGGCCTGTGTCGCGCGGGACCCCGCCGCTGTCCGGAGCGTCGGTGGGGCAACCCACCAGGAGGAAACACGAACAACAGCAAACACACGCGACGATGTGGCTGGAGCGCATCGAGTGATCCCGAGGGCGATGGGAGTGCCGGGTGAGCGGCGTATGCCCGCTGAAAATCAAGCATACGCGCGATTCATGGATCTTGCGCTGGCTGGAGGGGGCGAGCCACCCAGGTTTGATGTTTCCCTGACAAAAACGCAAATTCACTGCAAAACGAAAAATACGCCGCGAGTGCAGGGTGGTGTCCCGACCCCGTGAGAATCAGCGCAGGATCCGCTCGGGTGCGACCTCCCACAGCTGGATGCGGTCGCGTTCGTAGCGCCGGACCAGGTGTGCGTTGCGCTGCAGCGCGACCTCCAGCGCGCCCCACTGGTTGGGCAGCAGGACCTCTTCGTGGACCACGATCCAGCGCGCGGGAACGCCCGGGGCCTCGCTGGTGGGCTCGGGGATCTCGGCGAGGGTCAGCGCTCTGGTGATCTCGTAGGTGAAGGCGGTCATGTGGGCGGGCTGGATGATGCCCTGGTCGTCGTGGTGGAGGGGGTGCCTGTGGATGTGCTGCCAGAGCTGGTGGGCCTGGAGGTTGGGGAGCTTGGGGTGGCTCCACCAGGGAACGGTGAGCAGGCCGTCGCGGTCGGGCTCGAGGGCCAGGTCGCGGTAGACCTGCGGCACCTCGAAGTGCTCCATGGTGATCGGGTGGGTGGTGATGTCTGCCCAGGCACCCTCGGCGGCCATGGCCAGCATGGCGGCCCCAAGCAGCGCGGGGCGCTTCCAGCCGCGCAGCGCCCTCGCCAGGCGATCCAACCCCATCCCCGCCAGCACGGCCGCCACCAGCAGCACCCCCGGGGCGAGCCTGTAGGGCGAGGCGAAGGCGTCGGTGGCGGGCACCAGGGACCTCATCAGCTGCAGGGGCAGGGGGATGGCGCTCCACGCGTGGTGGAGGTGGGAGTGGGGGTAGAGGATCAGATAGTACCCGGACGACAGCAGCGTGAAGACGGCCGCCGTGGTGAGCCAGAAGCGCCGTCCGGGGAGCGGGAGCTCGCCAGTGTGGCCCGGCGCGGCCCGCCAGCGCCAGCGCCAGCACCCCACCACGGCCAGCCCCATGGCCACCAGGCCGATGACATGATCGAGGCTGATGGGGCCCGACTGGGTGCCCGCGGGGGCCACGCGGCCGCCGCCCATGGCCTGCCAGTGGTCGGCGAAGAGCCGGAAGGGGACGAACCACCCGGCCAGGCTGGTGGAGCAGGGCAGATCTTGAAGTCGAGGGTCACCGATCTGCGCCAGGCTGCTGGGAGCGAAGAGCGGGTCGTACCCCCTGGGGAGCACGAAGTAGTAGAGCAGGAAGGGCAGGGCGCCGACGGCCACCGCGGCCGCCGCCAGGGTCAGGGCCAGGGCGGTGGCGCGCCTGCGCTGGGGGGCTGTGCACAGCAGCGCCCAGGTGCCGATGCACGCGCACAGGACCGCGCCGGTGATGGCGGCGTAGGGGCTGCTGGCCATCAGCAGGCCGAAGACCGGGGCCATGGCTGCGGTGCGCCAGCCGGGCTTCCAGGCCCCGCCCTGCAGCAGGAGGACGGCCAGGAGGGGCAGGCCCCAGTGGCAGATCTCGGTGAACTGGCCGTTGACCATCAGGTGGAAGGCCCACGGGTGGTAGCCGTAGTACACGGCCGCGGCGGCCGCGGCCCACGGGCCGGCACCCAGCCGACGCAGCAAGGCGTAGGTGGCCAGCGCGGCGGCCAGCAGCTGCAGCGCGATCAGCAGGTTCATGGACGGCAACAGGCTGGCCCCCAGGATGTTGGCCAGCAGCAGGGGTAGGACGAACTGCCAGCCGATCACCGAGGCCCAGCCGCCCTGGGGCCAGTGCAGCGCGTAGGTGTAGCCGGGGATCTGCCCATCCTCGAGCAGAGCGTCGGCCACGAGATCCACGGACCAGATCTGGGCCATGGAGAACCAGCCGTCCACGTAGGCGTCTTCGGGGGCAGCGGGCAGCGGCCAGGTGAGCAGGATGCCCATGGCGACGATCGCCAGGATCGGCCACAGCCTCCAGAGGCGCTGTTGCTGCGGCTCTGGAGCTTGCATCGAGCGTTCCCCGGGCCAGAGGGAGCTTGCCTCCCCGTGCGTTCTTGACATTTTCTTAATGGAGTCGGCTGGGGAAGGCCAGAGACCCGGCCCTCGTCTCACTTGCTGATCCCCGGCACCCCCGTCCCCATGGCGCAGCCCGGAGCCTCGCCATAGTGTCCAGACAACCCCGTGAGGAGCAGGAATGCAAGCGGACTTCGACGCCATCATCATCGGCGCAGGCATGGGGGGGCTGGCCGCAGCGGCCCGGCTGGCCCGGCTGGACCATCGGGTGCTGCTGCTGGAGCGCCACACGGTGCCTGGGGGCTATGGCAGCTCCTTCGTGCGCGGCCGCTTCGAGTTCGAGATCGCGCTGCATCAGATCTCGCCGCCGCTGGCGGGTGGGCGGCCCCGTCCGTTCCATGGCGTGCTCGAGGGGCTCGGGATGCTGGAAAGCCTCGAGTTCCACCCCCTGCCGCTGTTCTACCGCAGCCACTTCCCCGACCTCGACCTGCGGGTTCCGGCGGGGGTCGACGGCTTCCTGGACGCCCTGTGTGGCGCCTTCCCCCACGAGGCCGATGGGATTCGCGCTTTCGTGGATCTGCTGCTCCGGGTGGGGCGGGAGCTCGAGCTGGCCGGCGACGCGGTGCTGCCCGCCGATGGCAGCGGACCGAGCCTGTCCAAGGCGGCCATGCTGCCCGTGCGGGCCCGCGGCCTGCTGCGCTACGCCGGCGTCAGCGTGGATCAGGTGTTGGACCGC
The DNA here is from genome assembly GCA_937912125.1 of uncultured Pseudomonadota bacterium. GTDB lineage: Bacteria > Myxococcota_A > UBA796 > UBA796 > JAFGLY01 > CALDOK01. The sequence goes on along the minus strand of CALDOK010000193.1, from coordinate 38,332 downwards.
TACGTCCAGGATCCTGCAGCTCGGGCCGTCATCACCCAGACCTGGGGCTACTACGGCATGCCCCCCTCCACCCTGTCCTTCCTGTTCTTCGCCGCCGGCACGGGCATCTTCCTCGAGACCGGGCCGGCCTATGTGCGCGGTCGCTCCCAGGGCCTGTCCAGCTCGCTGGTGCAGGTCATCGAGCAGGCTGGCGGCTGCGTGCGCACCGGCTGTGGGGTGCGCCACATCCTGCAGCAGTCCGGGCGCATCAGCGGCGTGATCACCGATCGCGATGAGCACATCCGTGCGCCGGTGGTGGTCTCCAACGCCTCTCCCCTCACCACCTGCCGCGAGCTGATGGACCCCGACATGGTGCCCGCCAGCTTCTGGCGTCGCATGCGCAGCGTCACGGTGGGGCCTTCGTCCCTCAACGTCTACCTGGGGCTCGACCGGTCCGCGGCCGAGCTGGGGCTGGTCGACAACGACCAGTGGATCAACGACAGCTACGACCCCGACCGTGTCTTCAGGGGCATGCACACCCTGGACGACCCCAGCCTGTTCATGGCCACCTGCCACAGCCACGGGCTGCCCGAGCTGGCCCCCCCCGGCTGCGCCGCGCTCACCCTCACCACGCTGTACTACGCCGAGCCTTGGCTGCGACTCGAGCCCCAGCGCTACGTGGACACCAAGAACCGCATCGCCGCCTCGATGCTCGAGCGCATGGAGGCACGCTTCCCAGGGGTGGGCGCCAGCATCGAGGAGGTCGAGGTGTCCACGCCCATCACCAACATGCGCTACACCGGCCAGCCGGGCGGGGCCATCTACGGCTTCGACCAGCCGCCGGCCGAGGCCATCATCTGGCGCATCCCCAACCAGGGCCCCATCCCGGGGCTGTTCTTCGCTGGCGCCTGGACCTTGCCCGGAGGGGGCTTCGAGCCCACCCTGTGCTCGGGCTACAACGCGGGCAACCTGGCCTCCAGCTGGTTGGCCAAGCAGCGGGGGCCCCGCTTCTTCGGCCTCGGCCGCAGGGAGGTGCAGGCATGAGCCACAACCTTCGCGTGCGCGCGCGTCAGGTGTTGGACGACCTCGGCCAGATCGTGGGCGGGCAGGTGCGCGCCCAGGCGCTGCGCCACACCAGCTGGGGTGCCGATCACGCCCGCACCGACTGGGCGGGCCAGGCCCGCAGCGCCGTCGCCGGGATCCACCCCCCTTCCATGGAGCTCGAGCTGCGCGAGGTGGTCGAGCTGTCTCCCACCACCCGCAGCCTGCGCTTCGCCCGGCGCGATGGCCGCCTGCCCCCCTTCCGCGCCGGTCAGCACGTCAGCCTGGCGGTGGAGATCGACGGCATCCGCAGCTCTCGGCCCTACTCCATCTCCTCGGTACCGGGCGAGCCCCTGCTCGAGCTCACGCTGCGGGATGACCCCTCGGGCTTCGTGGCGCCCTGGCTGTTCCGGGTCCAACCCGGCTGGCGCACGCGCTCGTCTGGGCCCACCGGCACCTTCCACCACGAACCGCTGCGCGACAGCGACGCCCTTGTCTTCGTGGCCGGGGGCACCGGCATCACCCCCTTCATGGCTATGCTGCGTGAGCTCGAGATCCTCGGCTGGCCGCGGAAGGCCACCCTGATCTTCGGCAATCGCAGCCCCGACGACGTGCCTTTCGCGGCTGAGCTGCGGCGCATGGCCCGCGGCAACCCGGCCTTCCGGGTGGTCTTCGTCTACTCCGACGCCCCCGCCGCCAAGCGTGTGCGCAAGGGGTTCATCGACGGAGCCGTGATCCGGGGTGTGGTGCCGGCGCTCGACTCAGCCACCTTCTTCCTGTGCGGGCCCGAGCCCATGCTGGCGCTGGTGCGCGGCGAGCTCGCCGCCCTGGGCGTGCCTCGCCGCCGGGTGCGGTCGGAGGACTTCGGTCCCCCCGCTCGGATCACGGAGCAGCCGGGCTGGCCTGCGGATCTCAGCCCGGAGTCCCTCTTCGAGCTCTGCGTCGTGGGGGGCGAACGCTACCCCGCTCGGGCCGGGGAGCCGCTGCTGGTGGCCATGGAGCGTGCCGGCCTGGCGCCGGCCTCCACCTGTCGCACCGGCGCCTGCGGAGACTGCCGGGTCAAGCTGGTGAGCGGGCGGGTGTTCGTGCCCGAGGGCACCGCCGTGCGCCAGTCCGACCGGGAGCACGGCTACGTCCACGCCTGCATGGCCTGGCCGCTCGAAGACTGCACCATCGACGCGGTGCGCTGACCTGCAGTCCAGCAGCGCCGCCCGTCATCCCTCACTGGCTGCAGCGGACCTGGGCTCGCCTGTGGCCTCCCCGGCGTCGTCCTGGCTGGGCCGCGCTGGGTAGATGTCCCGGTACTCCTCCATGTAGTAGTGGTAGTACATCAACCACCCCTCGCCATCGGGGGCGCGGGTGAAGCTGGGGGCCTCCACCTTGTAGGCCTCCACGGCCTGTTCCGGGTCAGACCAGGTCTTGCCCTTGTCGGTGCTCGACCGGGTGAGCAGCGGGCCGCCGTGGATCATGCCGTTGTAGAACTGGGAGAGCCGGTCGCCTTCCACCAGGAACTCGGGGGCGAAGCCCTTGACCTTGGTGGCGCCGTCGAACACGAAGCTGCGGCCACCGTCTTCGGAGTGGGAGTGATCCATGCCGGTGGAGAACATGCGGCAGCGCTGGGGGGTCAAGCAGAGCACCGAGGGATCGGCGATGGGGCCGTGGACGGCCATACCCAGCTGCTTCCAGTGGATCAGGTCGTCGGACTCGGCGTAGTAGACGTCGTGCTGGGCGTCGTCGTTCCAGGTGGCGTCGTCCACCAGCGTCTCGATGGGCAGGCCCACGTAGTAGAGCCGGAAGCGGCCGTCGGGGAGCTGGATCACGTCGGGGTCCACCACCATCCCCACCACCAGATCCTGGATGGCGAAGTCGGGTACTGGCTCGAAGGTCACACCGTCGTCGGACACCAGCAAGCCCAGGGCGCCGTAGCCCAGCAGTCCGCGGGTGAGGAACCAGTCCGAGCCCTCGCTGGCCAGCTCGAAGCCGAGCCCCAGGTCCCCCTCGCCATAGAACAGGTAGGTGCGGCCTTCGTGCCGGATCACCTCGGGTACGGCTGCGCTCGAGCGCACCAGCACCGCCTTGTCGAGCTCCACCTGCTTGGCGTCTGGGCTGGGCGCCACCCAGATCTCCTCGATCCACGGGCCCACGTTGCGGCCGCGCTCCATGATCATCTGCAGGTACTTGTCCCGCTGGCAGCCGTCGGCCGTCCCGTGGGCGATGGCCTGCAGGGTGGCCAGCTCTTCGGTGCCTTCGCAGAGGCGATGCGGAGGCGGGCGCGGCGGGGGAAGCACACCTGGGGAGGGCGCTTCGGGCCCACTACAGCCAGCGACCAGCAGCAGCATCGGGGCGTGGTGGAGCCTGGGCAGGGGAGTGTGTCCTGGGCTGATGGGGCTTGGGCCGCGGTGCTGCCGTCGAGAGCCTAGTCCGCGCAGGTGATCTTCACCGTGACCGGGATCCAGATTCCCGCCGTGATCCAGTTGGCCAGCAGGCCCCAGCCGCCCACCTGGGACTTGATCTTCTTGGGGCCCTTGGCGCCGCACTGTGCGTCCACGTTCACCCGCCCAGGGCTGATGAGGCCCCAGAGGAAGGTGTGCTGGATGACCTTGGTGGAGTCACCGGAGACTCCAGGGTTGTCCGCGAAGTAGAACTTGGTGGTGTAGCAGCCGGACAGGGCCAGGCTGGCTGCGAGGGCGAGGACGAGGGAGCGAGCGCGCATGGAGTCTCCTGGGGATTGGATGTGGTATCCCCGGGGGGCCCTGAGCGCCGCGACCCGCCGGAGAGGCGGGCCGCAGGGGTGGACGTGGGGGATCAGCCGCCTTGCTGGCAGAACTCGTAGTTGCCCGCGCCCGAGTAGCTGTGGATGTACCAGACGTAGTAGCCCGGGTTGGCCGAGTAGCTGATGTACTCCTCGGAGGTGGAGGACTCGGAGGTCTCCACCTCGCGCCAGCTGCTGCCGCTGTACTTGTACAGGGCCAGATCGAAGTCTACGGCCGACGGGCCCACCAGGTAGCCCTCGAGGGTGCCGCGGCTGGTGGTCTGGAAGTAGTTGCCGTCGGGCTGGTAGTCGTAGTCTCCGGTGCCGCTGAGAGATCCGTCGAAGCCTTGGTCCCAGCCGTCGCAGGTCGACCCGGTGCTGCCGCCGTCGGAGCCGCCATCGCTGCCACCGTCGGAGCCGCCATCGCTGCCACCGTCGGAGCCGCCATCGCTGCTGCCGCCGCTGTAGTCGATGCCGGTGGTGTCGGAGATCCAGCCCTCGTAGGCGTCCACCCGCGTGCTGACGCCGTACTGGGTGCAGTAGTAGTCGCCGAAGGAGGTGACGCCAGCCACGTAGATCTCGCTGCCCCGGGCCACGAACATGGGGCCACCCGAGTCACCGGAGCAGGGGCCGCCGTTGCCCTGGGTGTAGGACACCTGGGTCTCGGGGTCGCCCGAGGACGAGCAGCCGTAGACGGAGCAGCCGAAGCCGCCCAGGGGGATGGTGACCTGGAGCTTCTCGCCGGCGCTTCCAGACTCGGTGACGCCGAAGCCGGCGAAGTTCACGTACTGGCCGATGTCGGCGTTGCTGAGGCCTTCGCTGGTGGGCAGCGGGTTGACCGGCGTGACGTCCTCGGAGATCGGGGTGGACAGGGTGATCAGCGCGATGTCGTCGGTGATCAGCCGGGAGTTGTAGTAGGGGTGGACCTCGACATCGGAGACCGCGTACAGGTGGGAGCTGAGATCGACATAGGGGTTGTCGCCCACGTAGATGGCCACCTTGTTGGCCGAGCTGCCCTCGAGGCAGTGGCCCGCCGTCAGAACGTGCTGGTTGGAGATCAAGGTGCCGGTGCAGAAGGGGTCGGTGTAGACCGAGTTGCCCTGGCGCTGGTGCAGGGAGACCACCGCGTCGTGGTACCACTCCGTGGGGGCGCTGCCGCCGTGGATCTTCTGGGAGACGAAGCCTTCGGGCGCTTCGCCCATGACGACGTCGAAGCCTGGGGCGCACCCCGCGGTGGCCAGCAGGAGCGAGGAGAAGATCACGGTGGGCGCGAGGGAGCGGATCACGAGGCCTCCGGGGCAGCGTTCGATGGAAAGAGAATCAGCCAGCGTGGGCACAAGAACCATGGCACGGAAAAATGTGTCGGGCCTGTCAAAAAGTCCTGGACAAACTGGAGGCCCAGCATTATTTGCGCCGGTTTTTCTGGGTGAAGCAGGGGAATCGCAAAACGAGAAAAACATGAAGTACCGCAAAAAAAGTACAAGTGGCGATCCATGCTCCCCCCCTTTGCTGGGCGCTGGCCTCCGAGGGCCTCTGGCATGGACACCCGATAGATAGAGAGTCCCGCACCCTGCATGGAGTCTCCATGTCCGCAGCCCTCCCCGTCGCCATCCTGGGGGCCGGCCGCATCGGCCAGGTCCACGCTCGCACCATCGCGCACCTCATCCCCGAGGCACGGGTCGTCGGGGTGGCCGATCCCCGCCTCGGCGCCGCTCAGGCGCTGGCCGCTGAGCTCGGCATCCCCACGGTGAGCGACGACCCCGCCCAGCTCATCGCCGACCCCCAGGTCCAGGCCGTGCTGGTGTGCTCGAGCACCGACACCCACGCCGACTTGGTGATCCAGGCCGCTCGGGCGGGCAAGCACATCTTCTGCGAGAAGCCTCTGGATCTCGACCTTGGGCGCATCGACACCGTGCTGGCCGAGGTGGAGCGCGCCGGTGTGCAGCTGATGCTGGGCTTCAACCGGCGCTTCGATCCAGACTTCGCCCGGGTGCGGGCGCTGGTGGCCTCCGGCGCGGTGGGCCGGCCCGAGATGCTGCGCATCACCTCCAGGGATCCTGCGCCCCCTCCCGCCGAGTACGCAGCGGTCTCAGGCGGCATGTTTCTGGACATGACCATCCACGACTTCGACATGGCCCGCTTCGTCATGGGTCAAGAGGTGGTGGAGCTGCACGCCATGGCCGCCGTGTTGGTGGACCCGGCCATCGGGGCCGCGGGCGATGTGGACAGCGCGGTGATCTCCCTGCGCTTCGCCGACGGGGCGCTGGGGGTCATCGAGAACTCCCGGCGCGCTGTCTACGGCTACGACCAGCGCGTCGAGGTCCTGGGATCCGCTGGCCGGGTTGGCAACCGCAACATCGCGGCGGACACGGTGCAGCTGGCCGACGCCTACGGCCAGCACGACCCGCTGCCCCTGGACTTCTTCATGCAGCGCTACGCCGCCGCCTACGCCGCCGAGATCCAGGCCTTCGTGGCCGCGGTGCGGGGCGCGGGCCCGCTGTCGGTGGGGGGCCACGACGGCCGCATGGCCGTGGTGCTGGGCCTGGCCGCCAAGCGCTCCGTGGCCCTGGGGCGGCCGGTACGGATCCAGGAGGTGGCGGGGTGAGCCTCACCTTCCTCGGAGACGTCTGCCTGGACATCAACGTGGTGCGCGGCGAGCCGCGCCGTGAGATCGGCGGGGGCGTGTACCACGGCGCGGTCACCGCCTGCCGCCTGGGCTGTCCGGTGCAGGTGCTCACCAAGGCCCGGGCCCAGGATCGCCACCACTTCCACGAGATCGAGCAGGCGGGCGCGGACATCACCTGGGCGCCCTCCGCCACCAGCACCTCCATCCGCAACGACTACCCTAGCGAGGACCCGGACGATCGCATCTCCAGGGTCATCTCCCAGGCCGAGCCCTTCACCCCGGCCGAGATCCAGGGGCTCCATGCGGCCGCGCTGCACGTCAATCCCCTGTGGATGGGCATGGTGCCGCCCTCCCTGTTGGCGCTCCTGCGTCCGCGGGTCGGGCTGTTGGGCGCGGACGCTCAGGGCTTCCTGCGGCGGGTGGCCCCCGATGGCAGCGCCGCCCACCAGCCCTGGCCCGAGGCCGAAGAGCACCTCCGCCTGCTGGACGTGCTCAAGGTGGACATCGTGGAGGCGCGCACCCTGACCGGGATCGAGGATCGCCACGCGGCGGCCGCGGCCCTGCTCGCGATGGGGGCGGGCACCGTGCTGCTCACCCACCACGCCGGCGTGCTGGCCGCGCGGGGAGCTGAGCTCTGCGAGCGGCCCTGGGGCGCCTGGACCCTCGAGGGCCGCACCGGCAGAGGCGACACCTGCACCGCCGCCTTCCTGGTGGGCCTGCTGCGCGGTGAGCCCCTGGCCCTGGCCCTGGACCTCGCCGCTCGGGTAACCACCGCCAAGATGTCGTACCGCGGCCCTTATCGTGGCGAACCAACCCCCTCGACGGCTGCGATCCGTTAGCTGGCGGCGCAGCGACCCTCCCACCGCGCTGGAGATCATGGCCTCCCGGATCGTCCGCCTCGTCGCGCTCACGCTCCTGCTCTCCCCGGGCAGGGTCTCAGCTGGCGCGGTGCGCGCGGACCTGGCCGAGGCCTACGGAGCCTGGCAGGCGCCAGCGACCGAGCTGGCCCAGGGTCCCCACGCCACGGCCATCGGCGTCGATCTCCAGGTGCCGCGGCACCTGGGCTGCGTGCGCACTCGAGATCCCTCCACGGGGGTCACCCTGCGCTGCGTCACCGACCCCGACCTGGGCTCCGCCCGCGAGCTCGTCGAGCAGCAGCGTGGCGTCGAGCGAGGCGTGCGCCCGATCCTGTTCATGGACCTCGGCAGCGTCGTGGCCATGCGCCTGCGGGACCACCTGGAGCAGCGCTTCGAGCAGGTGGACGTGGACCGCGGGCCCATCCCGGTGAGCGTGCGGCTCAGGTATGACGTCCACAACGGCCGCTTCGGCGAGCGCGACATGCGGGTGGAGCTCGAGGCGCAGCTCGAAGGCCGGACCCTCCAGGTGGTCGGGCACGCCCGCGAGCGGCTCTCCCCGTTGCACATGGCCTGGTTCGTGCCCACGGCGCCCCTGGCCGGGGTCGGCATGATCATGCTCGACCGGCTGGATCGTGAGGCCATCGCGGCCCAGGCCGTGGCCACCATCGACGACGCCACCAGGCAGCTGGCCCAGGCCCTGGCCGAGCAGCAGCTTGACGGCGGCCTGCGGCCGCTCCAGGGCCCTGCTCCCGAGCCCACGCCCGCTCCGAGGCCCGAGCCTGTTCCGCAGCCTGATCCTGATCCTGATCCTGATCCTGAGCCTGAGCCTGTGCAGGCGCCCGCCGCGGTGCCTGAACCCCCGGTGGCGGCGGTCGAGCCCGTCGTCCCCAGCCAGCCTCCGCCGCCCTCCGTCAAGCTTCCCCGTCGCCCTTCTCGCTGCGTGGACACCTCGGCTTCCCAGCTGTCCAGCCTGGCGGGCGAGGCCGTCATGGCCTTCGCCACCCACGATCGCGACGCCTTCGAGTCCGCGGCCGACCGGGCCGCCCAGGCGCTGCCCTGTGTGGGCGATCTGGTGCTGCCGCCCCAGGCGGCGGAGTTCCATCGCCTGGTGGCGCTGCGGGCGTGGTACGCCGGCGATCGCCAGGCCGCCGAGCTGGCCTTCCGCGCTTCCCTGGCCCTCGAGCCGTCCTACCGCCTGTCCTCCACCATCGCGCCTGCGGGCGGGGGCTTGCGCATCGCCTGGGATCGGGCTCGCGAGGCCTCTCGCAGCCGGACCATGGCTGTGGAGGCCCCCGAGGGCGCACGGTCATGGGTGGATGGCCGCGTGTCCACCCAGCGCCCCATGGATCTGCCCAGCGTGATCCAGCTGGGCTCCCCGCCCGATCGGGTGGGCTGGACCGGCTACCTGGGCCCTGGGGGCACGCTGCCGGGCCGCGGCGGCGGCTCTGTCCTGGCCATGGTGCCCTTCGCCTTCATCCGATCGGCCGCTGTCGCCAGCGACGCCGATCGCTGGGGCCTGCCCAGTGTGGTCGTAGCGCACCAGGAGCCCGTCCCCGCGCCCGTGCAGCCCGCTGCAGCCAACGTTCCCGAGCCCGAACCCATCGACGCTTTCCCGCCCAACCCGCTGCTCGCCCAGCTACCCGTCCCAACGTCCCGCAGCGCACGACCCATGCTCACGGCGGCGCTCACCACGGGCTCCGCGGCGGCCTTGCTGTACGGCACGGCTCACGCCACGCGCTGGCGCTTCGACCACGACGGCCCCAGCCAGGCCCTGATGTGGACCACCAACGGCTGCTACCTCGGTGCCATCGGCATGGGCCTCACCAGCGCCACCTTCACCGCCCTGTGGCTCACCCGGAGGGGCGAGTGAAGGCGCCCGCGCTGTTGGTCCTGGTCCTCTGCGGCGGCTGCTACCCTTGGGTGGATGGTCGCTGGGAAGACTACGCCATGCCCGATCAGGTGCAGGTGGTGGGCGCCGCGATCCAGCTGGAGCGCCTGGGTGGGTATTGGGGCGACACGAGCCCTGAGGGTGAGCTCTGGTGGGGCTGGCTCTCCGAACCCCAGGCCGGCCTGAGTGCCCTGGACATGCTCGCGCCAGAGGGCCCCGGCTGCGCCCGCGGCGCCCCCGACGAGACCCTCGTCACCGGGCTGTTCGAGGAACCCGGGGCGAGCGTCAGCGTGCTGCGCGGCCCTGAGATCTACGAGCTCCCCTACGATGAGCTGGAGCAGCGCTTCGCACTGCAGGTCGATGAGATCGCCACCGGTAGCTACGACCTCGATCCTGTGTTGAGCGACGCCGCTGGAGCCCTCGAGGCCCACCCCTTCCTGTCCATGCCCCCTGGAGTGCCCATCGACGGTCCGCCCCTGTCCGGTGCGGTGGCCAACGAGGGCACCCTCGAGGATCTCGTCTTCAGCTGGGACGCCAGCACTCAGGCGGCGGACTGGTTCGGGGTCGAGGCGCGGATCGCGGAGTCCTCGCCCGCTGGCTACGTGGCGTTCGAGTGGGTCAGCTGTCTGGTGCCCTTCTCGGATGGGGAGCTGTCCATTCCCACGGCGCTGTGGAGCGACCCGGATCGGGCCGCGGCCGTCTACATCTTCATGGGCCCTGTGGACGAGCGCGTGGAGCAGGTGGGCGATCGGGACTTCACCGCCAGCACCGTCGGGGTTCGCCGATCGGCGGGCATCCTGCGCTTGTAGGGCCGGCGGCGTGATATCCAGGGGGTAGGAGGAGCCCATGCTCACCTCGCCTCGTCTCGTCATCGCCCTCGCCCTCGTCCTGACCGCCTGTCCGACCACCCCGGACAACCTGGCCCCGGCGTTCACCATCACCGCGCCCTCGGACGGCAGCCTGGCCACCGCGGGCCACGGCGTCGAGCTGGTGGGCGTTGTGGACGATCCGGACGACGTGCCCGAGGCCCTGCGGGTCACCTGGAGCGCCGACGGCCAGCCTGTCTGCACCGATCTCGTGCCTCAGCCCGATGGGCGCAGCATCTGCACCTGGGTGGCCCAGCTCGGCGGCGGCGCCATCGAGGTGCTGGTCACCGACCCCGCGGGGCTCACCGGCGGCGCGGCCATCGCGATCCAGGTTCAGGAGCCCAACCACGAGCCCGCCTGCAGCTTCGACGCTCCCGCCGACGGCTCCATCTTCCAGGCGTCGAGCACCATCACCCTGCAGGGCGCCGCCACGGATCTCGACGACGACGCGCTGCAGGTGGTCTTCACCAGCAGCCTCGACGAGGAGCTGGGCGTGACCGAGCCCGATGGCGCCGGCGCGGTGGAGCTCGTGGTGGGCCCCCTGAGCTTGGGCGAACACACCCTCACCATGGCCGTCACCGATCCCTCCGGCGCTAGCTGCAGCGGCCAGGTGGACATCGAGGTGATCCTCGACGACACCGGCCACATCGACCCCGACACCGACGTGCCGGATCCCGACACGGCCGCGCCCCCCAGCGAAGGCTAGCCGCAGCTCCCAGGCAGGTTGGCGTCCAGCCAGGCCGTGCGCTCGAGCAGCCAGCTGCGCAGGTAGTCCAGCTCTTCGTCCCAGGTCTCGCCGACGTACCAGTTGGGCTCGATCTGGGCGCCGATGGTGTGCCAGCGTTCGTCGTCTCGGGGCTGGATGGCGGCGACGATGGCGGCCAGCTCGTCGATGGTGGTCAGCAGGGCTTCGTCCGAGAGCTGGGCGAGCCGGAGCGCCTCCCAGCGGCAGCGCAGCTGGTCTTGGAAGGCGGGATCCTCGAGCAGCTGCAGCCACCAGCCCGGGTACTGGTAGCGGTAGCCGGCGTCGGTCAAGCCATCGATGATCCAGCCAGACGCGTACTGGCAGTCGCAGTAGTTGACGTTGCCCCACGCCCGGTCGAAGTCCCACAGGGGCCCGGCATGCAGCCGGCCGCCGTCGGCGTCGGCGTCCTTGTAGAGGTAGGCGCTGAGCCTGTAGGCGTCGATGTTCTTGGCCAGCTCGTTGACCAGGAAGTGGTCGGCGAAGCTCTCGGTGACGATCCAGCGGGGGTAGCCAGCGGCCGGATCGTCCCAGCCCGGCGCGGCCAGCATGGCCTCGAAGTCGTCGAACCATGCCCGCAGGTAGGCGTCCTGCTGGGCGGTGATGGTGTCCGCGCGGGGGTAGATCCAGTCGATCAGGGTGCCCTGGGCCGAGATCCAGCCGTCATTGCGGTTCTGGTCGACACGGACGATGTAGCTGCCGGTGATGTCCCCGGCGGCGCTGGTGGGGGCGGGCGCCGGGAGGTCCAGGCGGACGGGGCTGCGCTTGACGCGCTCGACCAGCAGGTAGATTCCACGGTAGTCGGCGTTCAAGAACAGCTCACAGAAGGCGATGCGGGGCTGGTACTCCCCTGTGCCCTCGGCCACCTGAGCCCCCACTGTGTAGGCCAGGGCGTTGCGCAGCAGGGTCTTGTCGCTGTAGGGCCCGTGCAGCACCCAGTCGCTCTCCGAGGGCAGGCCCAGCAGGGGGTAGTCCAGGTCGGCGCCCACCTCGTTGCGGGTCTCGACGCGGTAGCCGGTCTTTTCGTAGCTGGAGCTGGAGCTGCCGTGCAGCTCGATGCCGATGGGGCCGTCCCAGGTCCGCCCGGCGGTCTCGAGGTCTTCCAGGCTGCCGTCGTGGTCGCTCACCACCACCATGTGGGCGTCGATCTTCTCGTCGTCGGAGATCTCCTGGCCCGCCGTGTCGATCATCAGGATCGGGATCTCGTGAAAGACCAGATCGCCCACCTGCTCCGCGGCGGAGTCGCCCGTGGCTGGCGGAGCCTCGCTGTCCACCGTGTCACCCGGCGGAGGCTGGGTGTCCCGGGGCGGAGGGGCCGAGATGTCGGGTCGACCACAGGCAGCGGCCAGCAGCAGGCTCAGGCTCGCTGTTTGGAGGGCTCGAGGGGGCATGGACGGAGTATACTCGGCCGATGCGTCACACCCTCATCCTCGTCCTGCTCGCCCTGGTCTTTCCTCTCCACGCCGCCCTGGCCATCGAGCCTGGCGAAGCCGTGGCCCTGCCGCCGGCGGTCACCTCGGGGGGGATGCCCCTGATGGAGGCCCTGGCCACCCGGCTCTCGTCGCGGGAGTTCCGGGAAGACCCCATCCCCGACCAGCTGCTGTCCGATCTGCTCTGGGCCGCCTGGGGTGTGAGCCGTGCCGACGGCCACCGCACCGCGCCCTCGGCCATGAACAACCAGGAGATCGACATCTACGTGGTGCGCGCCGACGGCGCCTGGCGCTACGACGCCACCGCCCACGCCCTGGTGCTGGTCACCACCCAGGATCTGCGGCGGGACGCGGGCATGCAGCCCTTTGTGTGGAAGGCGCCCGTCAACCTCGTGTACGTGGCCGACTACGGCCGCATGAAGAACCTCCCGCCCGGCCAGCGGGAGCACTACGCCTCCGCCGACCTGGGCTTCATCGGCCAGAACGTCTACCTGTTCTGCGCCTCCACCGGCCTGGCCACCGTGATCCGCGGCCTGCTCAACCGCGACGCCATGAAGGGCAAGCTGGGCCTGGCGGATGACCAACACGTCCTGCTGTCCCAGACCGTGGGCTGGCCCGCGGCGGAGTAGCGACGGCCCTCGGCTCCGCGTCCTGAACCTTCGGCGTCGTGGGGCCGGACCTACTCCTGGGCCTCTCCGCCGCCTGCGGGACCGACCCGCACCAGGGGCGGGTGGGCGAACAGATCCAGGGTGCCGTGATCGATGTCGGCACCCACCAGCAGCCGGTAGCCCACCGACCTGCCGCTCCAGTCCGGCGCTGCGGGCTCGAACTGGCTGCCGATGATGCCCACGGCCACATCCCCGATGCCGTGGCCCCCGGTGCGGCGTGCGTCGTGTCGCACCGGGTCTCCCCACAGGGTGCCCAGGGGCGCCAGCAGGGCGACGCCGTCGATGGTGCGCAGGGGAGCGAAGGCCAGGGATGAGCGCTCGGTGACCCGGTGGGCCACCTGGATGGTCAGGCCGTCTTCGCAGCCCAGCTCCACCCAGCCGTCTACGGCCTGGCCGTTCCAGGTCCACTGGTCCTGGCGCACCGGACGGGTCTGCTCGGCGCCGCCGTAGGTGCGCCAGGTCAAGGTCTGGGCCGGGCTGTCGCAAGCCAGGGGGAGCAGGGCCACGCTCTCGGCCTCGCTCGGATCGCTGGCGGCTCCCAGGGAGCCGCTCACCTTGATCACCGTGCCCGGCAGCCCTTCGTAGGCATAGCTGGCCCAGACCACCGTGCCCGACCCATCGCAGAGATCCAGGGCGTAGCCATGCTCCTGGGAGGCCGCGGCGCCGCGCGCGTCCACGGTCGGATCCATGGTCGTCTCCAGCACGCCTGTGCTCTGGACGCCCGCGCACTCGGTGAAGGGCGCGACCCACGGCAGCTCCACCAGATCGGACGCCTCGGCGCCCCCCACCCGGGGCGGGGCCTCGAGGTCGTAGCTCCAGCTCAGCAGGCGCTCCTCGTAGGGCTCCAGATCCAGCACCACGTTGATGCGGCTCGTGACGCTCTCGGCAGTGGTCTCGGCGACCAGGACCGCGATGGGCAGCTCCTGGCCGTCCTCGTCGAACAGGTGCAGCCCGTCGGCGCTCTGCCACAGCTCGGCGCGAATCCGCAGCTCGAACTCCACCAGCGCCGTGCCGCTGGCGTCGCGGGTGTTGAGCACGCTGATCTTGCGGGGCTCCACGGGGTTGGCCTGGGCCGCGGTGAGCAAGGCCTCGGCGGCGGTCTCGCTGGCCCGCCAGAGGTAGTCCCGGGCTCGCTGCTGGCGGTCCTCGTGCAGGTAGGGAGCCGCCAGCCCGAAGTGGGTGGTGGACAGGGCCAGCAAGCGGGGCTCGAGGGCGGCGTCCAGCAGGGCCCGCAGCTCGGGGTCGTCCCCGCCCAGGACCTCGGCCTGGGTGGCGGCCTCCCGGGCGGCGGCGATGCCCGTGGCGATCTCCTGGTTGAAGAGCTTCTCAGCCCAGCTCTGCCAGCCGTCGCCGGTGCCGTCGGCCATGTCCTGGGGCGCCTCGAGCTCCACCACGGGGTCGTGCTGGTCCAGGTAGTCCTGGATGGTGGTGAACTCTACAAAGTCCAGCTCCATCGCGGCGTCGAGCTCCCGATCGAAGGCCTGCCAGCTCTCGGCGTCGGCGTCGAAGTGGATCAGCAGCAGCTGATCGCCGGCCTGGGACTCGTGGATCTGCTGGGCCCAGCCCGCCAGCCCGCCGTGATCGATGAGATCGCCGTGGTGGTAGGTGGGCACCAGGGTCATGCTGGCGTCGGTGCTGGCGAAGGTGCTGGTGATGGTGCTGGGGGCATACCACGCGTTGGACGGCAGCTCGAGCTCCTGCCGCAAGGCGGTGAACGGGGTGCCCGAGTTGAACAGGGTGATCCACTGGACTCCCAGGTCGCGGTACCAGCCGATGTGTTCCTGGGTGAACATGCACTCCTGGGGCTGGACGCCGGGATCGTACTCGCCAAACGCCGCCAGCAGGGACTCCTGGGCCCAGCCGATGCTGGCGTCGAACTCCTCGCGGGTCTGGGCCGAGACCGCGCCGTTGTTCCAGGACATCAGGCGCACACCGTCCTGGCCCGACGCCACCCGGGCCTGGATCCGCGCGAGCACGTCGGCACCGTCGGTGGCTAGCCAGCCGTCCAGGGAGAAGTGGTTCTCGATGTCCCAGTCCGCGTGGACCTCGGGCCGCGCGTCCAGCCAGTCCAGCTCGGCGCGCATCACGTCCAGGTCGATGCCGTAGCCGTCGTCATCGTTCGTGTCGCCCCGGTAGGAGTGGTACAGGTTGACGTGGAAGGACACGGCGATGTGTACGGAGGCGCCGCCGGGCTCGGGAGCGGGCTGGCCCCGGCCGGGCTCGAGGGCCAGCAGGCTGCCATCCTGGGCCAGGGCCCAGCCAGCCTCGAGGCCGATCATGGCGCCGGAGTCCAGGGCGGTCCAGCTGTCGTCCTCGAGGCGCCAGGCGCCGCGGCTGGCCGAGATCACCGAGACGCCGTGCTCGTCCACTTGCACGCCCACCGCGTCGGAGGGGCCGCCGTGGGCCAGCCATGCCTCGCCGCTCTGTTCGTAGAGGCCGCCGTCCATGGAGGCGATCCACGCGACACCGTCGGCGTCGAGGTCCACGGCCGCGGGGTAGCGGAAGCTGATGGCGGGGTCGCCGTCGCTCCAGCTGGCCCCACCGTCCTCGCTGACGAAGACATGCCCGGTGAGCAGGTCTTGGTAGGCGGCGGGCAGGATACCGGCGGGCCGGAAGGCCGTGGCCACCACCCGCTGGCCCTGCACGGCCACGTCGGTGAAGATCAGGTTGAAGCCCACGTCGATGGCCGCCTGCTGCCAGCTGGCCCCGCTGTCGGAGCTGTGGAAGATCCCGCCCGTGGCCGCGATCCAGGCTTCACCGGGGGCGGCGGGGTCGGCGTCCATGCCGAAGGGCACGGTGAGGGCCCGGGGGGAGAGCACCTCCAGGAGGCTGGAGCTGGGCGGCGCCTGCACCGCCTGCCAGCCCGAGCCGTCGTCCCGGTACAGCCCGCGGCCGTCCACCAGGGCCAGCCAGGTAGGGTCGGGCGTGGCCGGGATGGCGCCCAGGAAGTGGATGGGGCCGCTGGGCAAGCCCTCGACCAGGGTCGGCTCGGCGCCTGCCTCCGAGCGCAGCAAGCCCTCGCCGCCCGCCAGCAGCAGGCTGCCGTCCGAGGTGGCGAAGGCGGTGGCCGCGGTGGTCACCACGGCGTGGGTCTCCCAGCGCTGGGCGGTCGCCTTGCCCGTGTCCTCCTGCTTCGAGCAGCCGTCGCAGCCGGCCAGGGTGAGCAGGAGAAGCAGCGGCGCGGAGCGGGTCGGGTTCGGCATGGAGAGGTCCGATGGCGCAGGTGGGCAGCGATCTGATAACCCTCGGGCACTCAGGCTCGAAGAAAGCTCGCGCTTCGACGTCCGAAGGCCGCCCCATCCACACCGGAGTGTTCCGTGCGCCAGATCGCCCTCGCCGCCCTCGCCCTCACCGTCATGCCCGGCTGCCACGCCAAGTTCAAGAAGAACGCCTCGTCGCTGCAGCAGGTGCGCGTCCAGACCGTGCTCACGGGCGCGCCCTATGTGAACCTCGGCAAGGTCTACGCCGACTCCCAGGATGCGCCCATCCTGCAGCTCGCCGCGGCGGTCGTCAACACCGTGCAGGTGGTCAAGGAGATCGACCAGACCGCCCGCATCGCCAACGCGGTGCATGTCTCCGAGGTCAACCGCGCCCTCGAGGCCGGCCTGGCTCAGACCCTGCAAGGGGGCCCCCCCTTCGCCTACACCGACGACACGCAGGCCCCGGCCCTGCTGCAGATCGAGGTGGACTCCTATGGCCTCAACGTGCCCTGGCTGGGCGCCCCCGGTGAGTTCACCTACTCGCTGCACATGCGCATCTACAAGGCCGACGGCGAGCGGGTCTACAACGCCTGGCACACCTGCGAGGCCGGCGCGGGTACCCCCTCGGCCCCAGAGGTGGTGTTCAGCGTGGTCAACAACGTGCGCTCTCTCAGCGAGATGAGCGACGCCGACATCCACGCCGCCTTCGAGACCATCGCGTTCTGGTGCGGCCAGGAAGTGGTGCTCAAGATGCGGCGGCACGCAGGGTAGATCCGCCTGGGAAGGTGGCTATCCCTGATCCTTGTAGCGGATCGTGACCTCGAACAGCTCGCCACACTCGCTGTTGTCGGTGCCCCAGGGCTGGGTCTTGTGGGTGCGCCGCTCGAAGTCCGGGTGACCCAGGTGGTCCAGGATCTTCTTGGCGATGCCGGCGTCGAACTCCTGGCACCAGATGACGATCTCGTCCTCCATGCCCAGGGTGCTGGCGCCCTGCTCGCAGTCCACGATCATGCCGAGCTGTTCCATCTTGCGGCACTCGGACTGCGGGCCGTTGAGCATCCAGATCTGGCGACCCTTCAGGTCAGAGAGCTCGAAGATGGTGGCCTCGACGTCGCCGCCGTTGGAGGCCTCGTGCTCCTCCCAGCCCTCGTCCCAGCCTTCGTCCAGGCCATCGGCGAAGTCCTGGCTCGAGCCGAAGGCCAAGGTGATGAAGATCCCCAGGGAGAGGATGGAGGCGAGGTTGCGCTTCATGGGTGCTCCTTTACGGGGCGGAGGCGTGGTCGCCCACCGTATCCGCCCCGCTGGAACCGTGCCCTACACCTCGCTGTCGGGCTCCTGGACCGGGGCTTCGCCCTTCAGGATGGCCTCGATCTCGCCCAGGGCCTGGTCGAACACCACCTTGATGCGCTTGATCTCCGGCGTGCCGATGCGCCCGCGGCGCACGCCCATGCGGATGGCCCGCATGGTGTGGCGCACCCGCATGCCCAGAGCGTGGAAGTCGAAGGCCTCGGCCCAGCCGAAGTCGCCGCCCAGGCGGGCGTAGCTCTGCTCGACCTCGTCGCGGTGGCCGTCGAGCTCGGCGCGGCCCGCCTCGGTGAGATCGAAGACCTTGCGGGCGCCGTCCTGGGTGCAGGCCACCAGCTCCATCTCCTCGAGCAGCTGCAGGGTGGGGTAGATGCTGCCCGGGCTGGGCTTGTAGCTGCCCTTGGTGCGCTCCTCGATGGCCTGGATGATGCCGTAGCCGTGCTTGGGGCCGTCTTCGAGGGCCTCGAGCACCAGCCAGCGCACTTCGCCGCGCTCGGGGCGGCCGCGGGCGCCGAGCATCTCGAGCACCCAGGGCGGGGGGCCGTGGTGGGGGGGCATGGGATGGGGGCCTTGGTGGAAGCGTCGTCGTGTCATCATCATGACCGGGAAGGGGTGACAGGGATGGCAGGCGTGTGCATGGGTGCGGGACATGGTATCTCCGTTTGGTGTTGTATCGCCACGACCTATCGAAGCGATATATCGTAACGATAGGTCGTAAATGAACGGAGTCAAGCCCCCAGCCCTCCTTTTTTTGGAGTGAGGCATGCCCACGACCTTTGAACACAGCACCGGCGGACCGGAGATGTTGCCCGAGCTACGCCCGCTCTGGGAAGACTTGAACCGTCATCACGCCCGCGTCGCGCCCGGCCTCGCGGCCCACTTCGCGGCGGTGACCTTCGAGGCGCGCATCGCCCTGCTGCAGGATCGGCCTCAGCTGTGGGTGGAGCTGGTGCGGGACTCCCAGGGCGTTCCTGTGGCCTACGCCTTCAGCTCTGTGGATGTCCACGGGCGGGGTGAGCTCGAGTCGATCTATGTGGCGCCGGCCCACCGTGGGCGGGGCCTGGGCCGTCAGCTGGCCCGCCGTCAGCTGGCCTGGCTTCAGGAGCGGGGCGCGCGGCCCATCCGGGTCACGGTGGCGGTGGGCAACGAGGCGGCCCAGCCGTTCTACCGATCCCTGGGCTTCGAGACCCGCGCCACGGTGCTGTGGCTGGGTCAGGGTCAGCCCAAGCCCTGATCCTGAAGCAGGGGAGGCCGCCCTGGGGCGGCCTCCGTGGGTTCGTGTCTCGATCAGTGACGGCGGTCGCGGCGGTCCTCGGCGCGGTCGGCCCGGTCCTCGGCGCGGTCGCGGTGGTCCTCGGCGCGGTCGGCCCGGTCCTCGGCGCGGTCGAAGACGTCCTCGAGATCGTTGGGGTTGCGGTCGTGGCGATCCTCGAGGCGGTCGTAGTAGTCCTCGCGGCGGTCGTAGTAGTCCTCGCGGCGGTCGGCCCGGTCTTCGGCGCGGTCGCGGTGGTCCTCGGCGCGGTCACGCTGCTCGGCGGCGGCCCGTGCCTGGGCGTGGCTGGCGCCGCGGCTGGAGCTGTGGCTGGAGCTGTGGGCGGCGCTGTGACCGTTGCTGTATGCGTGGCCGGAGTGGGCGCGGTGGGCCGCGTGGGTCTGCCAGTACCCGTTCGTCCAGTGCCCGTTGTGGTAGCAGCCGGTGACCCAGACGTAGCCGCTGCGGCTGGCGGTTCTCCAGTAGCCGTCCACCCAGCGGTAGCCGTCCCAGTAGCCCTGCACCCAGACATAGCCGGCGCGGGAGTGGGTGGGGATCCAGTGGCCGGGGGTCCACTGGCCGTAGGCGCTGTAGTGGCCGGCGACCCAGCGGAAGCCGTCGCGGCGGGGCGGCACGTAGCCGGGAGCCCAGGGATTGACGGCGACGTGGACGCCAGCGGGGGTGACCGCGACGCGCACGCCGGCATCGGCGGGGGCTGGGGCCAGGAGAGCTGCCATGAGGGCGAGGAGCGGAATCATCATCTTTCACCTCCGCTGGCCCCTGACGACCTCGCGCGCCATCCATTCGAGGGAAATGATAGGCAGGTGGGTCAGCTCCGTGGGAGTCCGTCCATGGTGACCGTCCTTCGCACCCTCTTGGCCCTCGGGCCCCTCGCCCTGGCCTCGGCCTGCGGCGCCGAGCCCCAGGGTGGGGTTCAGGGTGGGGTTCAGGGTGGGGTCGCCCAGGGAGCAGCGCCCAACATCGTCATCCTCACCCTGGACACCACCAGGGCGGACCACCTGGGCAGCTACGGCTACTTCCGGGACATCACGCCGAGCCTCGACGCCCTGGCGGCCGAGTCCCTGGTCTTCGAGCGCTGCGTGGCGCCCACCGCCAGCACGCTGCCCTCCCACACCTCCCTGCTCACCGGGGCCACCCTCACCGAGCACGGCGTGCACACCAACATGAGCTTCGGGGCCCAGCCGCGCTGGGCTCAGTGGGGCCTGCGCAGCTTCGCTCAGCTGGCGCTGGACGACGGCTACCGGACCGCCGCCGTGGTCAGCGCCTCGCCGGTCAAGCGGGGCACGGGGCTCGAGCTGGGCTTCCTGCACTTCGACCAGCCCGAGGGCCTGGAACGGCCTGCGGCCGAGACCACCGACGCTGCCTTGGCCTGGCTGGAGCAGCGCAGCGCGGGGCCCTACCTGCTGTGGGTACACTACTACGATCCTCACCAGCCCCTCGAGGCCCCCGAGCCCTACGGTCGCTTCGAGGGTGACGCCGCCGAGCGCGCTGCCGAGCTCACGCGGCGTGGCGTGCCCGAGCAGGACTGGCGCCTGCGTGCCGGCGGCGCTCTGACCAGCAGCGCCTTGGTGGACGCCTACGACGCCGAGATCCAGTATCTGGACAGCCAGGTGGGCCGGCTGGTCCAGGCCCTGCGCGCCGAGCCGGACTGGGACCGCACCGCCGTGGTGGTCATGGGCGATCACGGCGAGGGCGTGGGCCAGCATGGCGTGCTCGAGCACGGGTCCCTGTGGTGGGAGCAGGTGCGTGTTCCGCTGTTGATGCGCGTGCCCGGCGTGCCGGCCCGCCGGGAGGACGCTCTGCTGGGGGTCGCCGACGTGCTCCCCACCCTGGTGGCCCAGCTGCAGCGTCCCGCGCTGGACTTCGGGGATTCCGCCTCGGGCCGCGATGTGCTCGCCCGCTCCGCCCGGGATCGACCCCTGCTGGTGTCCACGCCGGGGCATGCCATCGACAGCGAGCCCTACGGCTGCAGCCTGGTCACCCCCCACGCCCAGCTGATGCTCCCGCGCCAGGACGGCCCTGACACGCCGCCCCTGCTCTTCGATCTGCGTCAGGATCCCTGGCAGCTCCACGACCTGGCCCCCGAGCAGCCCCAGCGCGTGGCCCAGCTGAGCGCCCTGTTGGCCGAACCCTGCGCCACCCTGCTCCACAGCGCCCAGCAGCTGAGCAGCGCGGGTGAGCAGACCGAGGCTATGCGCAAGCTGTCGGAGGAGCTGCGGGCGCTGGGGTATGTGGACTGAGGCTGGAGTGTTGGGCGCAGAGCCATGTGTTGGATGGGATGTGTGCGGAGAGTTGGCGTTGTGCGGTCTTTTCTTGCGTACACCGGGTGTGTGGGATGCTTGCGTTCTTGGGTGTGGTTCAATACCGTGTCTCTGCTCACGATGAGCTCTGCCCTGGGGAGGACCAATGAATCGTCTCGTCTTCGCAATGTCCGCGTCCTTGTCTCTCGCTGCTTGTGGGCCCACGCCTGTGGGAACCTGGAGTGGCACTGTGGAGCTGTTGGCGGACGACGGCAAGATCTATGTCAACGAGATGGATGTGTCGGAGGATGGAACGGCCGACCTCACGCTCTACGTCCTGATCGAGCAGGAAGAGCAGCTGATGATCGCCGTCGGGTACTTCCTCGCCGACTGGGAGCAGGACCACCTGGACCTCAGCTTCGATGTGGTCTGCGACTGGGAGGTCTGCGCGTTGGAGTCCACGATGGACTGTACCCTCGACGAGGACGCGCTCTTCTGTGACATGACGCCAGACTTCTACATGGACGACGAGGTCATGCTCGAGTGGGTGAGGGACCAGGAGTAGGCCCTCGCTTCCTCGGCGCCCTCGTCGCGTAGGTCCAACCCGCGCTCGGGTCGCGTGTAGCCTCCGCTCGACCCTCTCGACCTGGCTCGGGCTCCGGATCCCCGTGGTACCATCGGCTCTCTCCTAGCCGCCCCCGCGGAGGTCCTCCATGCCTCGCTCGCTCGCTCTCGCCGTCTCTGCGGCCGCCGTCACGCTCTGTGGCTGCCCGGATCAGGGGGTCACCGCCATCAACGCGCGGCCCGAGGTCACCATCACCTCCCACGCTGACGGGGACGTCTTGCTCCAAGGCGAGACCGTGAACTTCTCGGGCATCGCCAGCGATCCGGACCACCAGGCTCAGGATTTGCTGGCCACATGGCGCCTGGGAGGCGCCGAGATCTGTCCCGCGACGGCCCCCAGCTCCGATGGCCTGATCTCCTGCCAGGCCACGGTGGATCTGGACGACACCTCCCTGACCCTCGAGGTGGTGGATCCCCAGGGTGCCGCCGGAGCCGCGGTGCTGACCCTGGAGATCACCCCCACCGACGCGCCCGTGGTGAGCATCGCCTCGCCCGAGCCCAGTGGGGTCTACTACAGCGACCAGCTCATCAGCTTCGAGGGGCTGGTGAGCGACGCCGAGGACGAGCCTGCACAGCTCGAGGTGTGGTGGGAGAGCAGCCTCGAGGGCCAGCTGAGCGTCGCCGCGGTTCCCACCTCGAGCGGTGAGGTCCTGGGCAGCGGCTACCTGGGCGAGGGGGAGCATGCCATCGCGCTCCATGCCCTGGACAGCACCGACAAGACCGGCAGCGACAGCGTGGTGATCACGGTCGGGCCACCCAACAGCGCCCCGAGCTGCGGCATCACCACCCCCGAGACCGGCGGCGCGGGCGACCAGGGCGCCCTGGTCACCTTCGAGGCGTCCGTGGCCGACGACGACGTCCCCGCCGACTGGCTCGAGGTCACCTGGAGCAGCGACAAGGACGGGGAGATCGGCCAGAGCACCCCCAACACCGACGGCTCGGTCACCTTCCCCTACGGCGACCTGAGCGTGAACACCCACGTGGTCTCCGTGACGGTCAACGACGAGGTGGGCGCGACCTGCACCGACTCGGTGCTCTACACCGTGGGCACGCCGCCTTCGGTGGCCATCAGCGCCCCATCCGGCGGTGAGGTCTACAACGACGGAGACTCGGTCACCTTCACCGCCCAGGTCTCCGACAGCGAGGACAGCCCCACCGCCCTCGCCCTGTCCTGGACCACCGATCTCGACGGTGAGATCTCCACCCAGGGTGCCGACAGCTCGGGCCTGGCCCAGTTCACCAGCCGCAGCCTGTCCGCGGGTGAGCACGCCCTCACACTGCGGGCCACCGACACGGCGGGGCTGTACTCCACCGCTCTGGTCACCTTCACGGTCAACGCGCTGCCCAGCGCCCCGTCGGTGAGCATCAGCCCCGATCCGGCCTTCACCGACGACGGCCTGGTGGCCCACGCCAGCGGCTCTGCGGATCCCGACACCAGCGGCACGGTGACCTACAGCTACGCCTGGTACGAGGCGGGGGTGCTCTCCTCGGCCAGCTCTTCTGCCAGCTTCCCGGCCAGCGCCACCACCAAGGGCTTGAGCTACCGGGTGGTGGTCACCCCCAGCGATGGCACCGGCGACGGCGACCCCGGCGAGGCCGAGATCGAGATCGACAACAGCGCTCCGGTGCTGTCGGGGCCCACCATCAGCCCGGCCACGGGCATCACCAACAGCTCCACCCTGGTCTGCTCAGCCAGCGCCACCGATGCCGATGGCGACGCCCCCAGCGTCACCTACGCCTGGGACAACGGCGGCGCCGGCCTGGGCAGCGGCGCCAGCCTCACCCTCACCGCCGGCAGCGCTTCCCCCGGCGACGGCATCACCTGCACGGCCATCGCCACCGACGACGAGGGGGCCACGGGCAGCGCCAGCGCCTCGGTGGTGGTGGACAACAGCGCCCCGGTCGTGGACAGCGTGACCATCAGTCCCTCCAGTGGGCTGACCACCAGCGGCACGGCCGTGTGTTCGGCCAGCGCCAGCGATCCCGACGGCGACGCCACGGTCCTGAGCTACGCCTGGAGCATCGGCAGCACCAGCCTGGGCAGCGGCGCCAGCCTCACCCTCGGTGCCAGCACGGCCGCGCCGGGTGACAGCCTCACCTGCACCGCCACCGCCACCGACACCGGGGGGGCCACAGGCAGCGCCAGCGCCTCGGTCACCGTGGCGAACAGCGATCCCACGGTCACCAGCGTGACCATCAGCCCCTCGAGCGGGGTCACCACCAGCTCGACCCTCGGCTGTAGCGCCAGCGCAACCGATCCCGATGGCGGCAGCCCCTCCTTCGGCTACTCCTGGAGCAACGGCGGCTTCAGCCTGGGCAGCGGGGCCAGCCTCGTCCTCGATCCCAGCACGGTCTCCCCCGGCGACAGCGTCACTTGCACCGCCACGGCCACGGACGCCCACGGCGGCAGCGGCAGCGGCGCCAGCTCGGTGACGGTGCTCAACAGCGCTCCCAGCGTGTCCGCGGTCTCCATCACCCCCGACCCCGCCTTCGCCGCCGACAGCCTGGCCTGCGCCGCCAGCGGCTACGTCGATCCCGACGGTGACGCCGACGTCAGCACCCTGGCCTGGACCGTCAACGGCAGCGCCGCCGGCAGCGGGAGCAGCCCTGGCCTGGGCTTCATCGGGGGCGACACGGTGACCTGCACGGTCACGCCCTTCGACGGGGTCGACGCGGGAACTCCTGTGGCCGGCAGCATCGTGATCTCCAACTCGCCGCCGGTGCTGGATGAGGTCACCCTGGCTCCGGACCCGGCCTACGAAGGCGACACCCTGCTCTGCGCCCCGGGCAGCTACGCCGACGACGACGGCGACAGCGCCAGCTTCAGCTATGTCTGGGACGTCGCGGGTGTGGACCCGGGCATCCACACCTCCACCCTCTCCTCCTCCTGGTTCGACCGGGACGAGAGCGTGGTCTGCGGGGTGACCCCCAGCGACGGCAGCGACGCCGGCGACATGGTGGCCTCGAACCGGATCACCATCTCGAACTCCCCACCCAGCATCGCCAGCGTCGGCATCAGCCCCGCCAGCCCCACGGCCGGCGACACCCTCAGCTGCGCCTACAGCGGCTACTCCGACGCCGACGGTGACCCCGACGCCAGCACCCTCGCGTGGACCGTCAACGGCGGCGCCGCCGGCAGCGGGAGCAGCCCCAGCCTCACCTTGGTCGCTGGCGATGTGGTGGTCTGTACGGTGACCCCCCACGATGGCGACGACGCGGGCAGCCCCCTGAGCGACAGCGTGACCCTGGCCAACCAGCCCCCCGAGCTCGACTCGGTGGTGCTGAGCCCCGGCGCGCCGACCACAGACCAGACCGTCCTCGCGACGGTCACCAGCCACGACGACGACGGCGACACGGTCACGGTCAGCTACGCCTGGTACGTGGAGGGTGCCCTGGTCGGGGCCACGGGCAGCAGCCTGGACGGCGCCAGCTGGTTCGACAAGGACGACGAGGTCTATGTGGTTGCGACCCCCAACGACGGCAGCCAGGATGGAGCGCCGGTGTCGTCCAGCAGCGTGATCGTAGCCAACACACCGCCGGGCGCGCCCAGCGTGTCCATCGACCCCTCAGCGGCCTCGGCGGGGGTCGATGACCTGGTCTGTCAGGTGGATGTCGAGTCCTACGACGCGGATGGCGACACCATCACCTACAGCATGAGCTGGACGGTCGACGGGCTGGCCTACACCGCAGGGGGCGGCGACACGGGCGACACCGGGGCCTGGCTGGGGCCCGACACCGACACGTGGACCGACGACACGGTGCCCGCCGAGGACACCCAGGACGGCGAGGCCTGGGTCTGCACGGTCACGCCCCATGATGGCGACGACGCGGGCGCCACGGCCCAGGCCAGCGCGACCACCAGCTCGGCGGCCTGGTCCGGAGTGATCGAGATGCCAGCTACCGGCACCGTCGATGGCTTCAGCGCCGGCTACTGGTCCGCCCTGAACGGCGACGGTCGCGTGGCCACGCGCATCGTGCTCACCCAGGCCTGCGCCAACCCCATCCTGGCGCTGTACCAGCACGCCAGCGCGGACACCTCCATCCACGGCTCCTACTACGTGATGGACAGCGCGGGTACCGTGCTGGACGCCTCCACCTTCGACTACTACTCGGGCTGCCACGACTGCTGGTTGCCCCACGCCTCGCGTCTCTCCGTGACCATGGACGCCAGCACCACCTACTACCTGGGCTTCCAGAACGGCACGGGCTTGGGTGACATGTCGGGCCCCTCCATCTACCTGGACGCCACCGCACGGACCGTCGGCATCGCCACCTTCGACGACCCCCGCGCCGACAAACCGGGCGCCGACATCCGCGGCTTGGCCAGCACGACGGTGGGCTGGCAGAACCGCTGGAGGGTCGACTGTGAGTGAGCCGGGCCGCTCAGGCCACTACGCTCACGGGCTGCGCAGCTCCACGCGGTACAGCTCGGCCGGGGCGCTGCTGTGGGTCTCGAAGATGGTGTAGCTGGCCCGGGGCACCATCAGGTTCTCCCAGGGGGGATCGCCCCCCACCAGGCCGCCGCCCTGGTCGCCGAACAGCACCCTAAGCTCTACGCTGTGGTCGCCCTCGGTGCGGTTGCCCAGCTCCAGGCGCACCATCAGGATCCCCTCGGGGCTCTGCTTGACCCTCAGCCCCTGCAGGCCCACCGAGCGCCAGCACTCCTCGTCCAGGACGAGGACCAGCGGGGTCTGATCGGCCTCTCCCATGGCCTTGGCGGGCAAGGGCCCCTTCCAGGCGCAGGCGGACAGGAGCGGAGCGAGGGCGAGGGTGCAGAGGATGGCTCGGTGGCGCATGGGGCACTCGATGCGAGATGATGGACCAAGCATGTCACACATCGGGGCCCTGCCGCGAAGTACCGGATGAACACATCATGAACCCCCAGATCTCGGACGAGGAGCTGATGGCGGGTGTCCAGGCCGGTCGCCGGGACGCCTTCGACCAGATCTACGCCCGCTGGAGCCCCACGGTGTTCCGCTTCCTCATGCGGCGCACCGGCGCGCGCCAGAACGCGGAGGAGGCCTTGAGCGAGACCTTCCTGCGCCTGTATCGCAGCCGTGCCGCCTACGATCCAGCGCGGCCTTTCCGCCCATGGCTCTACACCCTGGCGAGCCGCTCGGGGGTCGACGCCGTGCGGGCCGAGAGGCATGGGTTTCACCTGGCGCTGGACGACCTGCACCCCGGGGTCCGCGAGCGGGTGCTCGCCAGGGACGCCGAAGCTGCCGAGGGCCAGGCCGCACGCCCCGATCAGCGCGCCGAGCTGCTCGACTTGATGCTGGCGGCCCTGCGCGAGCTGGGCGCGAAGGACCGACAGATCTTCCTGCTGTCCCTCGAGGGGTTCAACGCCTCCGAGATCGCGGAGGTGCTCGGCATGAACCCTGCGGCCGTGCGCAAGCGGCTCAGCCGGCTGCGCGCCGATCTGGCGAGGTCCCTGAATGTCCACTGAGGAACATGACGCCCAGCGCCTGGCCCTGCTCTTCGCGGCGCTGGAGAACGAGCCTCCGCCGGCCGAAGCCCCGGCCTGGCCCCAGCCCGAGCTAGAGCCGGAGGTCGAGCCCGAGCCCGGGTCAGAGCCTGGTGGGCAGGTGGTGGACGCCTTGTTCGCGGCCCTCCACAACGATCCACCTCCGCCACGCGCCCCGGCGCTGCCCGCGGCGCCGATCCGGCTGGTCTGGTGGCGCGACCCGAGGGTCCGGGTGGGCCTGGCCCTGGCGGCGGCCCTGATCGTGGGCTTGGTGGCCTGGTCCATGGCCGGTCCCCCCGCCCCGCCCGATCCGGTGGTCCGGGTCCTGCCGCCAGGGGATGACCCGGCTTCCGCGCTGGCGCCACCCGCCCCCCACCTCGGGGTCCCGGCGCCCACCCTGGTCCAGAGTCCGCCCCGGCCCGCGCCGCCCAGCCCAGCGCCAACCCTGGAGGAGCCCGAGGAGATCGCGGTGGTCGATGCCTGGGAGCCCGCCCAGGAAGACGACGATCCGAGCCTGATCCCCAAGGGCGTCGACCTGCCCGACGCCCCTGACCAGGCCCCAGCCGAGGCTGCCCCCGAGCTCGCCCTGGTGTTGGTGTCCGACGGCCCCAGCCCCGCCCAGGGCGACGCGATGGGCCTGGGCACGGCGCTGCGTTTCCGGATGCGCGCCTCCGCGCCCGCCGAGATCACCCTCTGTGTGGTGGGGCCAGAGCTGGACGGCGCCCTGTGGACCGGGCGTGTGCCGGCGGGGCAGCGGGACCTGCACGGCGTGCTCTACCTGCTGGAGCAGCCGGGCAGCTACCTCTTCGGCTTGGCCTTGGGCTCCGACTGTCGTGAGCTCGGGGCTCGGCAGCGGGTGGAGGTGACACCCTGATGTTCTCCCTGCTGCTGGTCGTGAGCCTGGCCCTGGCCGCCGAGAAGGGTCCGGTGCGGGAGAGCGCGCTGGAGAGCTGTCGAGCCATGAGCCGGCAGCGCGAGCGGGAGCTCCCCATCGCCGAGGCGGGCTCGGTGGACCGGGTCGCCGTGGTGGTGGGGGTGAGCTGCTACGCGGAGACCGAGGCCTTCGGGACCCTGCTGGCGCCCACCAACGACGCGCGCGAGGTGTCGGAGCTGCTCGTCCAGGCTGGCTTCGAGCAGGTGTTGCTCACGGGCTGGGTCAGCGGGGAAGAGGTGAGGGAGAGCCTGGAGCGCGCCCTCGAGCTGGTCTCGGAAGACGGGATTCTGCTGCTGTACTGGAGCGGCCACGGAGCCCTGGACCGGCCGGGTCGGCTGCCCGAGCGCCACCTGATCACCTCCGACACCACCCTGCCCTGGATCTCCCTGACCGCTCTGGCCACGGATGATCTGGAGGAGATCCTGGCGAGCGCCAGGGCCGCGCGGCGCGTGCTGGTGGTGGACAGCTGCCACGCCGCCACCCTGGTGAGCAAGGCGGTGCAGGGGGCCCTCCCCGAGTCCGATCCACTGACGCTCGTTCCCCAGGGCACGCGGGGCGAGCCGGCGGACCTGCGGCTGTACGCGAGCGACTTCGGGCGTCCAGCCTTCGAGGAGAGCGATCCCGACGACGAGCGCTTCGGCCACAGCCTGTACACCTGGCACCTGGTGCGAGCCTTCGACAGCGCCGCGGCTGACCTGGACGGCGACGGCAGCGTGGGCCTGTGGGAGAGCCACG
This sequence comes from uncultured Pseudomonadota bacterium, assembly GCA_937912125.1. Taxonomy (GTDB): domain Bacteria; phylum Myxococcota_A; class UBA796; order UBA796; family JAFGLY01; genus CALDOK01. The sequence goes on along the minus strand of CALDOK010000193.1, from coordinate 9,708 downwards.
AGTTCGCGGCTCGCAAGGTGCGCGCGTCCACCAGCGGCGTGCAGAATCCCCGCATGGAGGCGCTGGCTCCGGACAACATCCAGCTGTTCGACGATGGGCGGCCCCGGGCGCCCCACAGCGCGGTGGTGGTACACCTGGGCCAGCTCGGCAGCCGGGTTCGGCTCGACGTGGACGGTGGGGAGCTGGCCTTCGGCGCTGTCTCGCCCGGTCGGCGCCTGCTCGAGGTCAGCCGGATCGAGCCGGTGAGCGGCGCGACGGGCGACGTGGCGCCGCGCTTGCTGTGGAGCCATCGCGTCGTGCTGCAGCCTGGGGAGTGGCTGGCCGTGGACCGCCTGGTGGCCGAGCGCGAGCGCCGCTGGCTCGGCACGATCGGCTTCGCTTGGTCGCAGGCCATGTTGGCACACGAGCAGCCGTCGCGCTCGGTGGTGTTCTCGGGGTGGTTGTTGCCTGCGGATCCACGTGGCCTGCGCCCGGCCCTGGGGCTGTCGGCGCGGGCGGGGGTGGACACCCTGTACGTGGACCAGACCCGGATGCCCTCCGGCGGGCTGGGCCTGCGCGGCGGCGCCATGGCGTCTTGGGGACTCGATCCTCAGCTGAGCTTCGGCCCGACCCTGGATCTGTCATGGCTGGTCCGGGCGGAGCGGCACAGCGATGGGGTCGAAGAGCGGGATCGGCTCCGCAGCGTTCCCGTGCTGGGCCCGTCGCTGCACTTGCAGCTGCGGGTGCGCGAGCTGGTGCTGTCCGCAGATGGCGGCCTGGGGGTGATGCCTTACGGCCCCGCGGCCGGCAGCGGCTTGGAGTGGGGTCTGCGGAGAGATGTCTCCGTCAGCGCTGGCTGGTCCTGGTAGGGGCTACTCCACACAGTCCTGGCCCAGGACCAGATAGGCGGCGCCCTGCTCGGTCAGGTTCCCGGACCCGTGCCCCGGCGCCCCGATCAGGAAGTCCACCAGGCCGTCCTGGTCGATGTCCCCTGCGCCTGACAGGCTGTACCCGGCTTGATCTTCGTCCCCCTCGCCCAGCATGCGCAGCTCGGCGTCCCCCAGGTCGATCAGGTGGGCGATGGAGAGGGCGCCAGTGGCGGGGCCGTACACCAGGTAGGCCGCGCCGGTCATGCTCCCGTCTTCCTGCCGCAGGTTGCTCGCGCCCACCAGGATGTCGTCCTTGCCATCCCCGTTGACATCGCCGGGTCCGGCTGCGACCCCAGCGCGGTGGTATGCGCGCTCGCCCTCGAGCTTTGCGGGGGCCTCGCCGAGATCGGGATCGAGATCTTCGGCTGACCCCAGCACCAGGTACACGCGGCCGGCCAGGGTCGTGTAGGTGCTGTCCGCTGGCGCCCCCACCAGGATGTCGTCGTAGCCATCGGCGTCCACGTCCCCCGCCCCTGCGACCTGGGTGCCCACGCCGCCGTTCTGGCCCGAGGACTCACAGACGCTCGCCTGGAAGTCGTACCGGGTGTCCAGCTCGGGGCCCAGGATCAGCCGGGCGATGCCGCACTCCTCCGGGCTGCGTCCGGGTAGGCCCACCAGCACCTCCGTGAAGCCGTCGCCGTCCACGTCCCCCGCCATGGCGGCCGCCGCGGGCTTGCGGTCGGTGTCGGCGCTCAGATCGAGCTCGAGATCCTCCGCTGCGTGGGGCAGGCTGTCGCCGTCTCGCGCCCGACCGTAGACCAGGTAGGCCCCGCCGACGCTGGCTTCGTCGCCCTCCTCACCGCCAGCGACCAGCAGGATCTCGCTCCGGCCGTCGCCGTCGAGGTCCTCTCCCCCCGCCACCGCGAGGCCCATGTGCGCCCCGGTGGTCGGGCTGGTCCAGGTGGCGTCGGCGTCGTCCAGGGAGAGGCTGTCGGTGACGGGGCCGAGCACCAGGAAGGCGGCCCCCTCGGTCTTGTTCCCGGCGCCTGGCGCTCCCACCAGCAGGTCGGCCTGACCATCGCCGTCGAAGTCACCTACGCTGGCCACGGACGTGCCCGCCCGCGCACCCAGCAGCCCGCCGTGGAGCACCGCAGCGTTCCCCGGCAGGGCGCTGTTCCGCACGTTGCTCCCGGAGATCAGGTAGACCGCACCGCGCAGGTCCAAGGCGTGTGGCGCTCCGATGAGTAGGTCGGGGATGCCGTCACCATCGAGATCTTCGCCGCCGTTCAGGCTGCTGCCCGCCTTGCTGGTCTGGGAGGGGCCCGAGAACACCGCGTCGGCTCTGCCCAGGTCCAGCAGTCCGCAGCACTCGTCCACCAGCCCGTCGCAGTTGTTGTCCAGACCGTCGTCGCAGGTCTCCTCGGCGCCAGGATGGATCGAGGCGTCGCCGTCGTCGCAGTCTTCGCCGGCGTCGAAGCCGTCTACGTCCCAGTCGTGGCTGGTGTAGCAGGACACCAGGCCCAGCAGGGCCGCCACGGGGAGGTGCCGGGCGCTCGAGGGGAGGGACATGGCTGGAGGATAGCAGGCTGCGCGACCTCGTCGGCGGGGCTGGGCAGAAAACCGGTCACACCCTGGGCCGCTGCCGCGAACAACCCTACGAGTCCCCACCACCCATCGGGGGTGACCCCAGGGGGCCGAGCGTCGGCGCAGCCGGCGTGGCCGGTGTCTCCCGCGCGATCCCCCGCGTCGCGCGACGCCACCGCTGCGCCCGCTGCCTGTGAGCTGCGGGAGAAGCCGAGATGCACTGGTTTGTCTTGTCCCTGGTCCTGGTCGGGCATGCCGCGGAGAGCTTCCGCGGGAGCTCGTTCTACTTCGGCGATCCCCATGTCCACACGGGGGTGTCCAAGGATGGCTGCTCCTCGGACCTGGGGGGCGAGAGGCACTGCGGCGCCTTCGAGGACGTGCCGGTGCTAGCCGCGGAGCAGGGCCTGGACTGGCTGGCGCTGGCCGATCACGTCAACGGTCCGCTGGGGGCCGACGAGGAAGACTTCGACAGGGAGCTCGAGGCGATCCTGGAGTGGTCCGAGCTGGAAGGACCCCTGCTGATCCCAGCCGCAGAGGTGTGGTTCAGGTTCCGAGGGGAGCCCTTGGGCCACCGCAACATCTACCTGTTCGGCGACGACGAGCAGCTGGAGGATCTGCGCCTCGAGGACACCATGCCCATCGAATCCGGCATCGTGGAGGTGGAGTCCTGCGATCAGATCGCCGCCTGGCTGGCTGGCGTAGACGAGCGCTTCGGCCCGGTGCTGATGGTGCCCCACCACCCCTCCCTCGAGGCTCCCATGCCGGTGGACTTCTCCTGCTGGGACGAGGATCACGAGGTGGCGGTGGAGGTATACTCGGCCTGGGGCAGCAGCCTGGGCGGGGTCTTGGAAGACTGGGACCCACCGGTGCAGCCCGTGGAGCCCACAGGCACCGCAGCCTACGCCATGGACCCCGACGGGCTGGCCCGGCGCTTCGCCTTCATGGCGGGTACGGACGGCCACAACACCACCCCTGGCGACCTCTGCCGACCGGGGGGGGCCACGCACGCCACCTCCGGCGGCCTGTCGGTGCTGGTGCTGCCCGATGGCGAGCCGCTGGACCGCAGTGCTGTCCACGACGCCATGGTGGAGGGGCGGGCCTACGCCACCAGCGGACCCATGATCGCGGTGGACCTGGAGTTCTGGGCGGGGGGCAGCCACCTGGGTGGGCTGGGCTCCGAGCTGGTGGTTCCAGAGGACAGGGCCCTCGAGGTCGTCGTGACGGTGCCGGGCGCCGTGGGGGACAGCGTGCGGGAGGTGTTGCTGGTGGGGCCGGATGGCGCCTGGACCCTCGAGCGCACCGGCACCTTGGGCTATTCCCTCGAGATCCATGCGGCCGATCTCCCGGCCTGGGTCTACGTGGCGCTGCGCCTGGACGGGCTGGATTTCTACGGCGAGCGCCACTTGAGCGTCTGTGACGACAAGGGCTCGGACGACGATGAGTGGATCTGGATGAGCCCGTCCTGGATCGAGATCGGCGACGCGCTTCCCTCCGCTGGGGTGGTCACTCCCCAGGCCGCGGAGTCTCCTATGGCTTCACGGTCGGCCCGCTGCAGCCAAGGTCGCGTGCCGCAGGGCCTCGGCGGCCTGCTGGGTCTGCTGGTCTCCGCCGTGGCCCTGCGGCGGCGAGCCCCCGCTCGCGCCATCTGAGCCCTTCCAGGACCGGTGTGCGGGCTGCCTGGGTGCTGCGATCGTGTCTATGACGAACTTTGACACAGTTTTTCTCCAGCAGCGCCCCCCTGTGGCCGACAGATGGAGAGGACCCTGTGGTCCGTCCGGCGAACCTGTGGCGATGAGGGAGACTCCCTGGTGAAGAAGAGCGTCTTTTTGAACCTGTTGTGGTCCATGCTGGGGTTCGGGGCTGGGGTCGGGCTGGTGTTTCCGGTGTTCGCGCGGGTGGTGCTGGATGCGCCCGGCGCGCTCTCGCCCCTGTTCTTCGCCATGTGCCTGGGCGCGGGCCTGCTGGTGGGCGCGGTGAACTACGGGCTGTTCTCTCTGGTGGTGTCCCGTGCCCTGGAGCGGCTGGTCCACGCCATGGGTGAGGTGAACTCCCACATGGCGGCTGCGGACTGCAAGGGCTTGGACTGCGCTCAGGGGCTGCACTTGGACGACAGCAGTCAGGACGGCATCGGCCAGACGGCGCTGGCCTTCAACACCATGCTGGACGCCATCGCCACCCGCATGGGCCGAGACGGCAGCGTGCATGCGCTCCTCGAGCGCTTGGGAGGCCTGGGAGAGCTGAGCGATGTTGCCCAGGCCGTGCTCGAGTCTCTGTGCGACGCCAGCAGCGCCAGCATCGGCCTGTTGTGGGTGGAGGAGGGCGACGAGCTGAAGCTCCGCGCCTCGGTGGGCCAGGACCAGAGCGATGAGCTCCCCAACGTCCTGGACACCAAGCTGGGGGCGGTGACCGTGGCCTTGGATCGCGGCGCGGTGCATGTGGTCTCCCCCGAGCGTGAGGGTCTGGACTGGGTGAGCAGCAGCACGCCCCTGGGCAGCCTGCGCCCGCGTGCCGTGGCCTTGGTGCCCCTGATCTTCCAGCAGCGGGTGGTGGGCCTGGTGCTGCTGGGCTGCAGCAAAGAACAACCCTCCAAGGACGTGCTCGAGCTGATCGACGATCTCCGAAGCCACGCGGCCGCCTACCTGCACACCGCGGCGCTCAACCAGCGCATGAAGGAGCTGGCGGCCATCGACGAACTCACCGGCGTGCTCAACCGCCGCTTCGGCATCAAGCGGCTGCGGGAGGAGTTCTCCCGTTCGGTGCGCCACGGTGTGCCTGTGAGCGCCCTGCTGGTGGACGTGGACCACTTCAAGCGCTTCAACGACACCTGGGGCCATGACGCGGGCGACGAGGTGCTGCGGCGGGTCGCCCGCACCATCGAGGGCGCCATCCGGGCGGGTGATGTGCTGTGCCGCTACGGCGGGGAGGAGTTTCTGGTGGTGGCCCCCGGCACCGGGCTGGCCGACGCCGCCCGGCTCGGCGAGCGGCTTCGCCGCAGCGTGGAGGCCATGCAGACCACCTGGCAGGACAAGGTCCTGCAGGTCACCATGAGCATGGGCGTGGTCACCTGGCCCAACGCCGCTGCCAGTCAGGCAGAGGAGCTGGTCAGCTCGGCGGATGCGGCCCTGTACCGGGCCAAGGAGACGGGCCGGAACCGGCTGATGGTCCACCACGGCGAGCGTATGCTGGGAGTGACCCAGCTCTTCGAGGAGCTGGGGCTGGTGGGCTGAGCTCGCTGGCGTGCCTGGCTGGGGAGTGGGGCGCCGCGGCCGTCCGAGATGCTGAGAGGTTAGGCTGTACGCCATTCATCCTGGTGCCCAAATGTCCTCCTCGAACAAGCCCTGGACCACAGCCGAGGAAGGCTCCGGCGTGCCCCTCCGCACCGGGCCCGAAGCGCTGGCGTTCCTCAACCGGGCCGCCTTGGCCATGGGGGCTGCGCCCACGGCGGGCGCTGGCCTGTACGAGCGCATCGGGCAGCTGTTGCGGGAGCCCTTCCCCGCGGCGCTGGTGGTGGTGGCGGCCTTCGATCAGCGGGTCACCCTGTTCCACCCAGAAGCCTTCTGCGGCCCGCCCGACACGGTGGCGGCCCTCGAGAGGCTGCTCACCAGCAGCGCCTACGGCTACGACATCGCCTGTCACGACGGTCGTCACAAGCGCCTGCTCGAGCCCCGCCTGCACTTGGTCCGGAGCGGCCTGAGCGGCTTGAGCTGCGATCAGGTCACGGCCGAGCTCAGCCGTGACTTCCAGGCGCTGTGGAAGATCCAGGCCTGCTACGCCATGGGCCTGGTGCACGAGCGCCAGCTGCTGGGCTCTGTGGCCATCCTGGCGGCCCAGCCCCTGTCCGAGGTCGAGGTGGCCTCGGTCGAAGCCCTGCTCCAGCACGCCAGCATCGCCCTGGTGCGCAAGCGGGTCGAGGACGAGCTGCGGGCGGTGGCGGGCAAGCTGCAGCAGTCCGTGGGCCGTCGCACCAAGGAGCTGAGCGACCAGGTCACCCGCCTGGGCCACAGCCAGGCCCGGTTGCGGGCCTTGCTCGACGCCTCTGAGCAACACGCGGTGCTGTTCGGCCTGGATCACCGCGTGCTGGCGTGCAACCAGCGGGTGGCGGGCTGGCTGGATCGGCCCATCGACCAGGTGGTGGGCCAGAGTGCCGAGGATCTCTTCCCCCCCGAGCTCGTGGTCAGCCGCAGCCAGAAGGCCGCTGAGGTGGTCGAGTCCGGCCGCCCCACCACCTACCTCGAGCAGCTGGGTGACCGCATCCGTGAGGTGGCGCTGCACCCGGTCCTCGGCGATGACGGGCAGGTCCAGAGCCTGGCCGCCCTGGTGCGGGACGTCACCGCCCAGGCCCAGCTCGAGCGCCGGCTGCGCCGGGCGGGGGCCTTCCAGCAGGCGCTGTTCCAGAGTGTGTCCGAGGGAATCCTCGTGCTGGACTCCAGCGGCACCGTCAGCGAGTGCAACCGCGTGGTGCTCGGCTCCTTCGGCATGGAGCGCGAAGAGCTGCTCGGGCGTCCGGGGGTGAGCCTCTGCGCCGAGCTGGCGTCGTGGGAGACCTGGGAGCGGGAGCTGCTGCCCAAGCTCGAGCCTGGCGAGCCCAGCCACTTCGAGATGCGCATGCGCCGCATGGATGGTTCCACCTTCATGGCGCGCGTGGGCGCATCGCGGATCCAGGTCCAGCAGGGCGACAGTGGTGTGGTGTGGGTGGTCCGGGATGTCACCGACGAGCTGCTGCGGGTCGAGCAGCTCGAGTACCTGGCCACCCACGACGACCTCACCGGCCTCCCCAACCGCCTGCTCTTCCAGGACCGCCTCGAGCGGGCCCGGCAGCATGGCCGGCGCTACGGCGTGGGCTTCGCCCTGCTGCTCATGGACCTGGACGGCTTCAAGGAAGTCAACGACACCTACGGCCACGAGCTGGGCGATCGGCTGCTGTCGGCCCTGGGCACCCGCCTGCGGGGCGAGCTGCGGGCCGCCGACACCGTCTCTCGCCTGGGGGGCGACGAGTTCGCCGTGCTGCTGCCCACCCCCATCCCCGCCAGCCAGGCCCTCGAGGTGGCCGCCAAGCTGCTGGCCGCCATGGAGCGGCCTTTCACGGTGGCGGGGCAGAGCCTGCACGTCAGCGCGAGCATCGGGGTGTCGCTGTTCCCCGAGCACGACGGCGAGCGCCACGACCTGCTGGCCCGGGCCGACCAGGCCATGTACGCCGCCAAGCGCGGGGGCGGCGCTCAGGTGGTGCTGGCCCGCGAGGGGCTCGCGGACCGGTCCTGATACCGTCTGACATTGAGTCGGCTCGGCCCTCGCCGGCCGAGCACCCCGCTGTCGACGCTTCGGATCCTTGACGTGACTCGCCACGCCTGCGGCTCCTCATCGCCGACAGCGGGTCGCTCTTCTCGGCGATCATCCGAGCCGAATCTGCGTCAGCCGGTATGAGTGATCAGTACCCCTTGGCCTGGCCCTGTCGGCGGCTGCCGTAGGACAGGCTGTTCAGGGTCTTGGCGAACAGGTTCTGGCGCGAGCTCTGCTGCTCGCCCTCGAACTGCTGCTGGACCTGTTGTTCGAGGGCCGCCACCTCTTCGAAGTTGTCCCAGACCGCCTGGGAGTCGATGTGCTCGTTCATGGCGCGGTTGCGGGCGGTGTAGGCCTGGATGTTGGCATGGGCCGTGGCGATGTCGCCGGCCTGCACGGCCTGGCTGACCTGGCTGCGCAGCACGTTGTACTCCTCCTCGATGACCGAGCGGCCCCAGGCGTCGGCGTCGATGCTGGCCAGGAAGCGCTGCTGCTCCTGCACCACCTCCACCGAGCAGGGCTCCAGGGAGACGGTGGCCAGCGCGGCGCTGTCGGTGGCGCGCCAGCTCAGGCTGGGCATGGCCACCTCGCGCTCGCCGGTGGTGGAGGCGGGCACCGCCAGGGTCACCCAGAAGCTGCGCTCCTGGCTGGCGTACAGGGTGCCCACGTCGAACACCACGCGTCCGCCCACCACCCGGGTGGGGTAGCCGCTGGCGTCCACCAGCTCCACGCCCTCGCCCAGCTCGAGGCCCACCTGCAGGCCCGTGGCCACCGTCTCCTGGGCTGTGCTCAGCTCGTGTCCGAAGACCGCGGCCAGGTCCTGTCCCTGGGTGACCCAGTAGAAGTTGCCGGTCCCGGCGTCGGCCAGGTTCACCATCAGCTGCTCGTCGTAGTCGGAGCCGATGCCCACCGTGGTCAGCGGGGTCTCGCTGCGGGCGAAGCTGCGGGCCTGGGCCACCAGGCCGTCGGGGGAGTTGGGCAGGCCATCGGAGATCAGGATGGTGCGGGCGGCGCGGCCGGTGGTGGGCTGGTGCTGCTCGGCCCCCGCGGCCAAGCCGGCCTGCATCTCGGTGCCTCCCCCGGCGCTGACGCCGTCGATGGCCCGGGTCATGGCCCGCAGGCGGTCGCGGGTGGCGTAGTCCAGGGGGATGCGCAGCTGGACGTCGCTGTCGAAGCTCACCAGGGCGAAGCGGTCCTCGTCGCCCAGCTGGGCCAGCAGCTCGTGGGCGGCATGTCTGGCGTCGGCGATCTTGTCGCCGCTCATGCTGCCGGACTCGTCCAGCACGACCACCAGATCGGTGGCGCGGCGGGCGCCGTCCGTGACCTCGTGCTCGCTGGCGATGCGCAGCTCCATGCGCACCAGGCCGGTGCCTCCGGCCATGACGGCGCCCCGGTCCAGGCTGCTCTCGAAGCGGATGTCCTGGCTGGTGGAGGCGTCGGCGTCGGGGATGGTGGGGGCGACCACTGGCGTCGCGGCGGTGGCCAGCGGCTGCCTCGTGGGCGTCGCGGCGCTGGGGGTGGCGGCCTGGGCTCCGGGCTTCAGCGCGGCGTTCACCGCGTAGTTGCAGCAGGCGGCGCCGATGCTGAGGCTGACGGGGAAGCTGGCAGCGGCCAGGGCGGCGATCCAGTTGCGGGACTTGGTGGACATGACAGGCCTCCGTGGGGGGTGTGATCCATGGATACCTCGGGCCGTCCCGGGCGCGGGTAAGGGTTCGGAAACCTCGGTGAGTGGCCCGGTTACACAGGGTTTACTTGCCCTGCCTGCTTCCCCGGACCCATACTCCCCCCATGAAGCCTCGCATCCTGGTTGTGGAAGACGAGCAGGCCATCCTGATGGGGGTCTGCGACGTGCTGGCCTACCATGGCTATGCGCCTGTGGGCGTGGCCGACGGTGACGAGGGCCTGGCCCTGGCGCTGGAGCAGGACTGGGATCTGCTGCTGCTCGACGTCATGCTGCCCGGGGTGGACGGCTTCACCATCTGCCGCCGGGCCCGCCAGG
>CALDOK010000192.1 GCA_937912125.1 uncultured Pseudomonadota bacterium | reverse complement strand
GGACTCCGACTGCGACGGCGCCAGCGACTACGATGCCGACGGTGACGGCTACGACAGCGACGCTCACGGCGGCGGAGACTGCGACGACACAGCCGCGTCCGTCCACCCAGGGGCCACCGACGCCTGGTACGACGGCGTGGACTCCGACTGCGACGGCGCCTCGGACTACGACGCCGATGGCGACGGCTACGACAGCGACGACCACGGCGGTACAGACTGCGACGACGGCGACGCGGCCATCAACCCCGGCGCCACCGAGACCTGGTACGACGGCGTGGACAGCGACTGCGACAGCGCCAACGACTACGACGCCGACGCTGATGGCTACAGCAGCGACGCCCACGGCGGATCCGACTGCGATGACGACGACGCGGCCATCAACCCCGGCGCCACCGAGGTCTGGTACGACGGCGTGGACCAGGACTGCGACGGCGCGAACGACTACGACGCCGACGCCGACGGCTTCGACAGCGACGCCCACGGCGGCACGGACTGCGACGACGACGACGAGGACGTCAACCCCGACGGGGTGGAGACCTGGTATGACGGCGTGGACAGCGACTGCGACGGCGCTTCGGACTACGACCGCGACGGCGACGGCTTCGAGTCGGCCAGCTACGGCGGCGATGACTGCGACGACAGCGACGACGCCACCTACCCCGGCGCCCCCGACGACCCCTACGACGGCGTCATCAACGACTGCGACGACGCCAACGAGTACGACGCGGACGGCGACGGCTACGACTCGGTGGACTACGGCGGCGACGACTGCGACGACGCCAACTCCGACGTGAACCCCGGGGCCACCGAGGTCTGGTACGACGGCGTGGACAACGACTGTGACGGCAATGACCTGGACCAGGACGGCGACGGCTACGACGTGGACGACGACTGCGACGACGCGGACGCCAGCATCAACCCCGACGCCACCGAGATCTGGTACGACGGCGTAGACCAGGACTGCAGCGAAGGCTCGGACTACGACGCCGACGCCGACGGCTGGGACGACGCGGCCTGGGGCGGCACCGACTGCGACGACGCGGACGCGGCCATCAACCCCGACGCCACCGAGATCTGGTACGACGGCGTGGACCAGGACTGCGACGGCAACGACCTGGACCAGGACGGCGACGGCTACGACGTGGACGACGACTGCGACGACACCGACGCGGACGTGTGGCCCGGCAACGGCGAGTACGACGACGACTGCAACCCGGTGGGCGACACCGGCGACACCGACGCCCCCCCAGACGACACCGACGATCCCACCGACGACACCGACGATCCCACCGACGACACCGGTTCCTTCCCCGACACCGGCCCCCACTCCGACAACGACGGCTTCTTCAAGGGCGGCGGCGGCTGCAACTGCAGCAGCGCCGCCCAGGGAGGCAGTGGAGCCTTCATCGGGCTGCTGGGGCTGCTTGGACTCGCGGTGCGACGGCGCAGCCTGCGGTGAGCGAAGCGCCCTCCGTCGTCCCGGGCCGCTGGGCGCTCGCCGAGCCCCGTGGCATCGCCGTGTCCTCCGGAGGCCCCCTGACCCCGCTGCACACACTCACTCGCCCTCTGCTTCTCATCGCGCTGACGGTGGGCTGCGCGCAGCCGCCGGTGCTGGAGCTCGTGCTCGCCCCCGACGGCGAGGCCGCCGGCGACGACGGCCAGCGCGGGCCCTTCGGCGTGGCCCGGGCCAGCTATCGCACTCAGGCCAGGGTCAGCGAGGCCGTGCGCTTCGAGGCCACCTGGCCAGCCCTCGAAGGCGGGGATCTCGACCCGAGCGGCGCCCCCTATCCCTGCGTCCTGAGCATCCAGGGCGGGTTCGTCGACACGGAACGGTATCGCTGGCTGGCCGAGCACATGGCCTCGCGGGGCTATGTCGTGCTGGCCCCTCGCCACAGCGTGCAGCTGGCCATCCTCGAGCCCGACAACGCCTCCTACGCCCTGGACGAGGCCCTCGAACGCGCTGAGGTGGATGGCGACCCCCTCCAGGGGGCCCTCGACCCGGATGGGCCCGTCGCCATCATGGGGCACTCCCTGGGCGGCGTGGTGGCCGCCATGGGCTGGGTCGCCGACCCCCGCGTACACGGGGTCGCTATCCTGGCGTCCTACGCGGCGGGTGGCACCGAGGTGGAGGCGATGGCCGGCTCCCCCTCCCTCCTGCTGACAGGCAGCCAGGACCGCAAGGCCCCCGAGGAGTTCTACCCCGAGTGGGAGCGCTTTCCGGAGCCCCGCTGGGGTGGCGTCATCGAGGGCATGAACCACTACGACTGGACCGACGATGCCACGGAGTCGGAGCTGTCCCGGGACGGCGCCTCCACCCGCCCCACGGAACAGAGCCGCACAGACGCCTGGCGGGTACTGGACGCCTGGCTCGACGCCAGCCTGTACGACGACCTCAGCGCCGCGGCCAAGCTCGACGCCGGTGGCTTCCCGGGCGTCCAGGGGCGGTGGTGATGCGCGCGCTGGCCGTGACCTTGGTGTTCTTCCTGGCAGCCTTCGCCTCAGGCCCAGCCGCAGCCGACCCCATCACCCTCCGCCAGGGCGACCCACGGCAGAGCCTGGTGCTACAGGCTGGCTGGCCTCAGGCCGGTGTGGCCTGGTGGCTGCGGCCTGAGCTGGGCCTGGCGGTCGCGTGGAGGCTGCCCGCCGCTGCGATCGAGGCATCCCTCGGGACCCGCCGGCGCGTCGCCCTCGGGACCGGCCCGTGGGCCCTGGATCTGTTCTTGGCCGGCGGCCTGCTGGCACCCATGGTGGACCCTGGCCTGGCCGTGAGCGCCACCCCCGCGATCCAACTGGGTCGGCGCGGGGCGCGAGGCGAGCTGGACCTCGGCCTCGCTCTGCCCCTGGAGCTCCAGGTGCTGAGCGCGCGTCAGCTGCGCGCTCCGCTGCTGCTGGAGGCTGGCTTCGGGGTGGATCTCGGCCCTGTGGCCATCGGCGCACGAGGCGGCCTCGGGCCGGTCCTGAGCGCCCCGGGCGCGCTGGGCTTCGCGGTCCAGTGGTCCCTCTGGCTGCGAGCGCCGCTTCAGAGGTCCCGGGCCTTGGCCGCGTCCACCTGCCGCTGAACCTCGGCCAGCATGGCCTGCTTCTCGGTACCGCTGACCCGCCAGGCCATGTCCACCACGTCACCGCCGCCCAGGTCCTGCTCGCCCAAGAAGACTCCGCCGAGCATGGTGAGGTAGTCAGGCAGGGCGTCGATTCGATTGGCGGCCGCCCACATGCGCGCCCAAGCCCGGACGGTGGCCTCGGGATTGTAGCCCCCGCCCCCGAGCATGAGCAGGTGGGGGCTGAAGCCGCGGATGTGCTCCATGGCGTGGGCCATCCCGTTGTTGGTGAGCTGCAGGTGGGAGAGCGGGTCGGTGCGATGTGTGTCGGCCCCCACCACCGCCACGGTGACCGAGGGAGCGAAGGCCCGCACACGGTCCACGATCAGATCGTCGAAGGCGCGCTGGAACACCTCGTCATCCGCCCCCGCGGGCAGGCTCACGTTGACGGTGTAGCCGCGTCCCGGACCCTCGCCGATCTCGTCCTCGAAGCCCTTCCACGGGTACAAGGTCTTGCCAGACTCGTGGATGGAGACCACCAGGACACGATCGTCTCTCCAGTAGGTGTCCTGCACCCCATTGCCGTGGTGCGCGTCGATGTCGATGTAGACCACCCGGTGGCCGGCCGCCAGCAGGGCGTCGATGGCCAGGATGGCGTCGTTGACGTAGCAGAAACCCTCGGCGCGGCTGCGGCTCGAGTGGTGCATCCCCCCCAGGGGGTTGAACACCACGTTGGCGTTGCTCTCGAGGATCAGCCGCACGGCGGTCATGGTCGCCGAGCAATACAGCCCCACGTAGTCTGCCAGGCGGGGGAAGATGGGGCACTCCTCGGTGCCCAATCCATAGGCCAGCAAGGAGGGGTCGATCCGTCCCGCGGAGGCCCGCTTGATGGCCGCCAGGAAGCCGGGGTCCACCGACCCCGCCAGCTCCTCGGCGGGCACGGGCTGGGGCATCTCCACCCGCATCCACGGCTCGGAGAGCCAGTCCTGGCGCTTGAGCAGCTCGTACAGCTTCCGGGCGCGCCCCGGCTCGAAGGGATGCGAGTCCCCCAGGGAGTAGTCGCCAAAGTGCGGAGTGTGGATCAGGATGGCGTCCTTGGGACGTCCTCTGTCTGCTGGGCTGAACTGCACCGTGTAGGTGCGCAGGCCCGCGTCGTGACGCACCCGTGCCGTGGGCCAAGCGCTGTCAAGCAGGTGCCGCATGGGCATGTTGTCCTGGAGCACTTCGGCGAACAGGCCGTACAGCCCGCGGGCGTAGGCCACCCGCATCAGGTAGCTGGCCAGGAACTTGCCCAGGCCTAGGCCCTGGTAGTCGTCATGCACCAGGATGTCGAACTCCCCCATGCGGGTGGACGGCTGGTACAGACACCGCCCCTCACAGATGATCCGGCGGTTTCCCCGCGGCCCCACCAAGCCCACGATGGCCATGTCCTGGGAGTAGTCGATGTTGGTGATCTCCATCAGGGTCGCCCGGGACAGCGAGTTGAGGGAGGCATGCCAGCGCATGCGCACAGTCTCGGGGGCCAGCGAGTGGAACAGCTGCTCGATGCGCCGCGTGTCGGAGGGCTTGACCGGGCGGAAGAAGACCTCGAGGCCGCCCGCGAAGCTGCGGGAGGTCTCGTAGTGGTGGGGGTAGACGCAGCCGTGCTCGGGCTGGGACACCTGATCCTGGGCGACGATGCGCATCCCCCTGGCCTGGTCCATCAGCTCCCGGCGAAAGCGTGGGTGGGCTACCGAGATCAGCGCCACCGCGCGCTCGCGCAGGGAGAGCCCGCGCAGATGCACCGACCCATACTCGGTGACCACGATGTCCACCTTCGAGCGCGGAAGGAACACCCCCCGTCCGCTGCCTTCCGCCACGATGCGGGACCTCGAACCATCGGGATCGATGGACGGGAGGGCCAGCACCACCAGGCCGCCCTCCGAGCGCGAGGCGCCCTCCACATAGTCCAGGGCGCCGCCGAGGCTGCCCCGCTTGGAGGTGGAGACGGTCCCCTGGATGCGGGCTTTCCCGCTCAGGTCCAGCTCCTCGACCTCGAGCACGGCCACCACCTTGGGGTTCTGGGCGATGACCCAGGGGTCGTTCACGTGGTCCACGGGGTGCAGCTCGATGGCCTGGTTGTGGTGCAAGGCGCGGTAGAGCTCCTGGGTGCCCTGGGCCGTAGTGGCCACGGTCCTGCCCCGGTGGACTCCCTTGGAGCGGTTGCTCACCGCCCCCGACTGGATCAGGCGCAGCAGGTCGGTGGTGAGCACGTCGGTGTGGATGCCCAGGTCCCGGCGACGCTCGAGGAAGCGCATGGTGGCCGCCGAGACGGGGCTGCGGCCGAAGTGAAGCACAGACCCATCACGGATGATGTCGGCCACCAGCCGCCCGATGGTGACCGACACGGGATCGGGAGCCTCGGACTCGACCTCGAGCAGCGGCGCGCTGCCATCCACCAGCACATGCAGCTGGCTGACGTGTACAGACGAGTCGCCGTGGGTGACGGGCAGCTGCTCGTTGACCTGGGCCAGCACCAGGCCGGCATGCTCCACCGCGGCCATGCCCGCATCCACCGAGATGCCCAGGCTGCAGTACCCCATCGCGTCGGGAGGGCTGACCTGGACCAGGGCCACGTCCACGGGCACGATGCCGCGCTTCATGGCCTGGGGCAGCTCCGTGACGCTCAGAGGCGTGTAGTCTGCCCGCCCTTCGCGCACCGCCTCCTCCATGCCACGCCCGACGAAGAAGGTGTTGACGCGAAAGTTCACCGCCAGCTTCGGGTTGGCGAAGGGGCTCTCCTCCAGCCCGAGCAGGTGGATCACCACCACGTCCCGCAGGTTCCCTGCCCTGGCCAGCAGCGCGGTGGACAGGAACCCGGGCTCTGCGGCGCCGCTGCCGATGTAGATGGTCTGCCCGCTGCGCACGCAGGCCACCGCGTCTCGGGCGCTGGAGAGCAGGTGCCCGAAGCGCAGGCGCCAGTCAAGGCTCGCCTCACCCTGGCTTCGCCATGCAGGTGTGGGTTCATCGGTCACGGCAGCCTCCTTCCTCGAAGCATGGGTGACACATGGGCTACATCCGCGCATGGAGCAAGGACAAACACGCAGAATCGTGAAGCTCACGACGCTCGCGCCGCCTGCCTGGCGGGCCCCCTCCAACACCCCGGGTCGTCCACGAACGTCCGTGCGCGCCAGCAGGCTTCGTCCACGCCCCGGCGGCCACCTGCCGCACGCCCTCCGAACCAGCCCCTTCGTTGGGCAGTGGCGGTACAACGGGATATACGGTCGCGCTTTCGAACGCAGACTCTCCACTACGTCCTTTCTTCGAGAGTCCGTTCTTGTGGAAACCTGCGACGAAGACGGCCCTCCTGGCCAAAGAGCTGCCGGCGCCCATCGCCCGGTGTACCGCAGGGTCTTCGGCTCAATATCGAGCTGAACGGCCCCCAGACGACGAGAGAAGAGAGAACATGTCCAAGAAAGTATTTGTTGGCGGCCTCGCGTGGGCCACGGATGACGACAGCCTTCGCGCAGCCTTCGAAGAGTTCGGCGAGGTCACCGAGGCGGTGGTCATCAAGGATCGCGACACCGGTCGCTCTCGCGGCTTCGGCTTCGTGACCTTCGTGACGGACGACGCCAAGGACCAGGCAGTCGCCAAGATGGACGGCGCTGATCTCGACGGTCGCACCGTGCGCGTGAACGAGGCCCAGGAGCGTCAGAGCCGCGGCGGCGGCGGCGGCTTCGGCCGCGGCGGTGGCCGTGGTGGCGACCGCGGTGGCGATCGTGGTGGCCGCGGTGGCGGCTGGGGTGGCGGCGGCTACTAGCCGTTTTGCTCCACAAGAATTCTAACGAGGCGCCGGCTGGGACCCTCCAGACGGCGCCTCGATCATTTTCAGTAGGATGTGCAAGACATGGCTTTCAAGCCTAACTACCGCTTCGAACGAATGCAGAGGGACCGCGACAAGGCCTCCAAGAAGGCCGCCAAGCGCGCGGAGAGAGAGGCCCGCAAGGCCTCGAAGGCCAGCGAAGACGCCCCGCAAGCTGGAGTCGCGACCGGCAGCTCGGAGCAGCCTGCTCGGCAGGATGTTCCCAGCCCTACGCCCTCTTCTGACGACACCTCTGATCGCTGAACCCCTGGGCCGAGTTCATCGGCCCCCGTGCCGTGTCCTGGCGAGAGCGCCGATGCGGTATGCTGGCGGCAGCCACTGATGCGGCTCCGCGAGCTTCTCTCTGGCATGGAGCTTCCATGACTGGCTTCGAGAGCCCGGAAGGCGCGGCCGTTCAGACTGGCATCGCACGCTTGGACTCCAACGGCGGTGCGCTGCACCGCGGCTGCGTAACCCTGCTCGCGGGCGCGCCAGGCATGGGCAAGAGCACCATGGCCATCAACATGGCCCTCTCCGCGCGGGAGCCCCAGGGTGCCGCTGCGGGGTACTTCACCTCGTTCTACGAGAACGGTGACCTCCTGCTGCGGCTGTTCGCCACCGTCAGCGGCGTGGAGCCCTCGCGCTCCAGCCTGCGGGGCCAGGGCTCCGCTGGCTTCACCGAGCTCGTCAAGCGCTGGGATCTGCACCTGTTCCCCGTGGGCGGCCTGGTCCTCCAGCACGAAGCCGTAGCCGAGGGAACCCAGCAAGCCCTGGCCCACAGCCCCGGGCTGGCGCTGGTGGTGGTCGATCCAGTCCACACCAACTCGGCCAGCGCCCAGTACGGCAAAGAAGACCGACGACGAACACTCTGCGGCTTCCAGGAGCTGGCGCGTGAACACAACGTAGCCGTGCTGTTGGTCACGGCGCTCGACCGCTCCTTGCTGGACGGCGAAGGCATGAAGCCCGGGCTCGGGCACCTCAGACGCCGAGGGCTGGATCTCGAGCTCTTCGACACCGTCCTCTTGCTCCACCGACCGGCGCACTACACCCCCAGGGCGCCGCCACAGCTGGCAGAGCTCGTCGTGCATCGCATCGCGTCGGGGGAGCAGCGCCTGGTCACCCTGCAGGTCAAGCGTGACGGCCTGAGTTTCGAGGGCTGATCCGCAGATCAGTGGGGCCGCAAGGCCATCCACACCGCGTGGCGCACGCCTCCCTGAGAGCCCTGCGCCCGCACCCGATAGACCACTACTCGGAAGCCGGCGGCCACGACTACGTCCGTGAACGTGCTGTCATGCCAAGCCGACCACACGCCCAGCACGCCCCCAGGCGCCAAGGCATCGAAGCAGGCGGCGAGTCCCTGCGGGGTGTACAGCCAGCCGTTGCCCAAGTGGGTGCAGACCTCCGGCCCGTTGTCCACATCCAGCAGGATGGCGTTCCAGGGCGTCGCCTGGTTCACCAGCTTGTCGGCGACATCTCCCTCGTAGACCTCCACCCTGGGGTCATCCAGTGGGCGACCGGCCACAGCCCCCAGCACGCCGCGGTTCCAGCGAACCACGGCCGGGATCAGCTCAGCCACCACCACGCTGGCGTCTTCGCCCAGCCGCTCGAGCGACGCGGCCAGCGTGAAGCCCATGCCCAAGCCGCCGATGAGGACGCGGGCCTGCGCGTACTGTCGCACGACATCACAGGACCTCTCGCCTAGAGCATCCTCCGACGCGTGGGCCCAAGAGCCCATCAGCTGCTGTCCGCCCACGTCGATGGACATCTCGTGCCCCAGCCGCATGAGGCGCAGCATCCCGCGGCCATCGGGCAAGGGCGAGCTATCGACCAGCTCCCAACGATCCATGCTCACCTCATGAGGCTGGACGGATGTTGGCCAGGCCCGGGGGGCGCAGCCCATAGCCCGAACGAGCCAAGCTGGCGCACAATGAGGTGCGCCGCTAGGCTTGGAACCAGCCCAACCGAGCCGTAATGCCCACCACGCCGATCCGCCGCTCACGCCCGCTCCGAGCCCTGCTGGGCCTGGCCACCGCCGCCCTGCTGCTGCTCGCTGTGGAAGGCCTGGCTCGAGCAGGCATGGGCTCTCCCCCGGACCCTCCAGGCCTGTGGCAGCGCTGGGACAGCCAGCGGCCCAGCTTCGAGCAGGTGGAAGGGACCGTGGTCGCTCGCTACCAGGACCGCTCCGAGCCTGTCAGCTTCGCCGCCCAGGCCATCCCCGGCCTTCCCCGTGTGGTCTTCTTGGGGGGTTCCTCCATGCACGGCGGCAGCCGCATCGCCACCGATCTCGAGCTGCCCGCCGCCGCCGCCCGCACCCTGGCCGAGCGGGGCGTCGCCATCGAGGCGCTCAACCTGGGCAACCCTGGCTTGGACAGCCACGACATCCGGCAGTTGGCCCTCGAGGCCCTGTCCTTCGGCCCCGAGCTGCTGGTGATCTACACAGGCCACAACGATCTGGGCAACACCCTGCAAGAGCAGCGCTACGGCAGCTTCGGAGGTGCCGTGCAGGTGCGCCTGCGCCTGCTGCTGTGGCGCAGCCGAGCCTACCTGCTGCTGCGCGATCTGGTCTCGCCCCGAGCCGGCGAGAGCGGCGACGGGCGCAGGCGGCCGCAGCCTGGAGAGCCCCACCTGCCGATCTCCGACGGCCAGCGCTTGCTGGCGGCCGAGGCCCTGCAGCGCAACCTCGTAGCCATCACCCAGCAGGCCGCCAAGCGAGGAGTACAGACCGTCCTGGTCACGCCCATCTCCAATTGGTTGATGTGCCGACCCATCGGCCGTGGCTGCCCCGAGGCTCGAGCCATCATCGATCTCGAGACCTACGGGAGCAGGCCTGTCCCGCACGACCAGCTCCCCGCCCTCGAGCGAGCCCTCCAGGCCCACCCTGACTGCGCAGAGCTGCTCCACGCCCGGGGTCGGCTGCGAAGTAACGACGGTGACCCACGGGCTGCGGACGACCTGCGCCGAGCCCTGGCCACGGACCCCTCGCCCATGCGGGCGGACGCCACCATGACCGACGCCGTACGCGCCGCCGCTCGCGAGGGCGGCGCCACGCTGCTGGATCTCGAGGCGCTGACCTTGGAGAGCTACAGCGTCCCTCCCCAAGCCT
Organism: uncultured Pseudomonadota bacterium; assembly: GCA_937912125.1. Taxonomy (GTDB): domain Bacteria; phylum Myxococcota_A; class UBA796; order UBA796; family JAFGLY01; genus CALDOK01. Next base: position 69,975 of record CALDOK010000192.1, on the reverse strand, counting down.
GGTTCGTCGACTGCCTGCACTTCAGCCCAGAAGGGCACGGGACGGTGGGGGCCATGATCGCCGACACGGTCCAGGCCAGCTTGGCGCTTCCCTGATCCCGACCTGCTGACCCCACTGACGGGTGGGGTGGCTCACAGCAGAGGACGTTCGCACACCATCGGCGTGGTTAGCTTGCGCTGGCCAGCCCGGAGTACACGATGTCCACCGTACGCTTGACCCTGCAGCGACCCGCCCAGCGAGCCCTTCCGGCCACCGTGAGGGACCCCGACCGCCTCGAGGCCGTGGCCCGCGACGCCGCGGCCATGGAGGGCAGCGGAGCTTCGGGGCTGGTGGAGCCCCGGAGCGAAGAAGAGCTCTGCGCCTGGCTGCGAGCCAACCCGGACACGGCCGTGCTTCCCCAGGGTGCCCTGACCAGCCTCACCGGGGGCGCCACCCCCTGCGGGGAGGTGGTCATCTCCCTGGCGCGCCTGCGCCACCTCAGGGTCGACCCCCAGACCTCCCGCGCCGTGGCAGGAGCAGGGCTGGTGCTGGCCGAGCTGCATGCCACCTTGGCCGAGCACGGCCTATACTACCCGCCCGCCCCCACCCACGACGGCGCCAGCATCGGCGGCAACGTGGCCACCAACGCCGCGGGCGCGGCGACCTTCGCCTACGGCACCACCCGCGACTGGGTCCAACGCATCCGCGTCGCGCTGCGCCACGGCGAAGTGCTGGAGATCACGCGGGGGGAACACCGGATGCATCCGGGCGACATCCTGGAGCTGCTGGGGGAGCGCTGCCTCTCCGTGCCCATCCCCACGGCCCTCTCCCCACAGCTGCGCAAGACGTCCGCCGCCTACATGGTGCGGGACCCCATGGACCCCATCGACCTGTTCATCGGCTCCGAGGGCACCCTGGGCATCATCACCGAGGTCGAGCTTTCCCTGCGCCCCCTGCCCACGGAGCTGCTGGCCCTGGTCTTCCTGCCCGACGATGCCAGCGCTGTGGCCCTGACCCGGACCCTGCGCGAGCGGTCTCGGCTCACGGGCCAAGGAGAGCGCCCTGGTGGTCTGGCCGTGCGCAGCATCGAGTACTTCGACGCCCGGTGCCTGGCCCTGATCCAGGCGGAGGGCAAGCTGGAGGAGCTGCGGGTCACCGTGCCCGAGGGCGCCAGTGCTGCGCTGCTGCTGGTGCATGAGCTGCCCGCAGGGACTCGAGACGAGGCGGTGATGGGCCAGCTGGACAGCGCCTTCGCCGGCGCTCCCGAGGGCCCCATCGCGGATCTCGTGGACGCCCTGCTGGCCCACGATGCCCTGGAGACCACCGAGCTCGCGTTGCCTGAGCAGAGCAGCAGGCAGGCCCAGCTCGCGGCGGTGCGCGAGGCCATCCCCCTGGCCGTGAGCGAGTGGCTGCTCCGCCACCAGCGCCAGGACCCCGCGGTCCACAAGCTGGGGGGCGACATGATCGTCCCCTTCGAGCACTTCGCCACCATGCTGGATGCTTACCGCAGCGTCTTCGCCGAGCATGGGCTCGAGGCCTGCATCTATGGGCACATCAGCGATGGCAACGTGCACCCCAACGCCCTGCCCACCTCCGCCGCCGACATGGCCGCAGGCGAGGCGGCCCTGTTGGAGCTGGCCGCACAGGCCATCGCCCTGGGCGGCTGTCCCCTGTCGGAGCATGGGGTGGGTCGGAGCCCTCTCAAGCAACGCATGCTGGTCATGACCCGAGGCCCCGAGGCCATGGATCAGCTGCGCGCCACCAAGGCCGCCCTCGACCCCGGCTGGAGCCTGGCCCCCGGAGTCCTCTTTTCCGCCCCAACGCACACGCTGGAGTGACCATGAGCGCTGACACCATCCACGATCTCGACGCACTGCTGAACCACATGTGGCAGGACTACCTGGGCATGAACCCCCAGGCGCGCGCCGTGCGCGATCTCTTCGAGGCTCGGGGCGAGCGCGTGGTCAACGACCACATCGCGCTGCGCACCTACAGCCTGGCCCCGGTAGGGATCGAGGCCCTGGCTCGTCCCTTCCTGGCCAGCGGCTACCAGGAGTGCGGCCACTACACCTTCCCCGCCAAGAAGCTGCGGGCGGTCCACTTCGACGCGCCAGGGCGACCCAAGGTGTTCATCAGCGAGCTGCTGGTCGACGCGATGCCTGCCGACATCCAGGAGATCATCGCCGACCTCGTCGCCCAGGTGGATCCAGCGACGACACATGACTTCGCCTTCTGCACCAGCGGCCGCCCCTGGTCGGTGGATCATGCCACCTGGCGCCGGCTGGCCGAGGTCAGCGAGTACGCCGCCTGGGTCGCGGCTCACGGCTTCCGCCCCAACCACTTCACCGTGCTGGTCAACGCCCTCGAGACCCTCGACAGCCTCGAGGAGGTCAACACCCTGCTGATGGCCAATGGCTTCGAGCTCAACAGGGCTGGGGGTCTGATCAAGGGCAGCCCCGTCCAGCTACTGGAGCAGTCCTCGACCGTGGCCAACGTGGTCCAGGTGCAGCTCGCCGACGGCCCCCTCGAGGTCCCGGGCTGCTACTACGAGTTCGCCCAGCGCCACCCCGACGCGAGCGGCGATCTGTATCAGGGCTTCATCGCCAGCTCCGCCGACCGGATCTTCGAGAGCACGGACCGCCGATAGGGGCCTGCAAGACCCAAGCCCCCGGCGATCTCGGACTGGCGGGGGCGGCCAGGCTAAGCTGTCGGTATGCAGCCCCTGCGTCCCGACACCGACCGTCTGCGTGAGCGCCTCGCCGCTCTCGCTGCGCAGGACCAGCGCCTCGCAGCGCGGCTCCACCTGCCCGTGGACGACAGCCACCTGCGTCGCCTCCCCGACGACAAGGGGGGGCCGGTGGTGTACCGGCTGGGCCGCCGCTGGGTGCCCCTGAGCCTCGGGAGCGAGGCCGCGCAGGCGATGCTGGCTCCACACGGAGAGCCGCGCAGGGTGCTGTGCTTCGGCGTCGGGCTGGGCGAGACTGTCCAGGCGGCCCTCGAGCGCTGGCCCCGCGCCACGGTAGTGGCCTGGGATCGCGACCCCTGGCTGCTGCGGGTGGCCTTGGCGCGCCACGACTGGGGGGCCGCGTTGAGGACCGGCCGCCTGCGCCTGGCGCTGGCCTCGGATCTGCTGCGACACCTGCCCTGGGAGTCCGCGGTGGTGAGCCACCCGGTGCTCGACAAGGTCCACGGCATGGAGCGGGCGCTGCTGGACCACGGCGTGGGCTCCAAGCGCGCGCTGATGGTAACGGGGGAGCTGTTCGTGGACGATCTGGCCGAGGCGCTCAGGCACCGAGGCTTCACGGTGCTGCCCTGGGAGGTGGAGCGGCACGCTGTCGAGGAGATCGCCCACAACGCCCGCCTGGCGCAGGCCTCGATGGCGGCCACCATCAACTACACCAGCGGCATGGCCGAGGCCTGCAGGGCGGCGGGGCTCCCGCTGATCTGCTGGGAGGTGGACCCGACCATCGACAGCGCCCGCGCACGAGGCACCACAGATCACGTGTGGGTCTTCACGCACGATCCCAACAACGTGCAGCGCTACCAGACCGGCGGGTTCGAGCATGTCGAGTACATGCCCCTGGCCAGCAACCCCCGCACCCGGGCGCCCGGTCCCCTGCCCCCAGACCACCCCTACGCCGCCACCGTCAGCTTCGTCGGCTCCTCCATGCTGCTCCAAGCCAGGCGGCTGCGAGCGCGCTTCGACGGGGCGCTGGACCGCTGGACCGCTCAGGGAGGCTCGAGCCCACCCCAGGATCTGCCACAGCGCGTCCTTGCCCTGCAGCGGCAACACCCCGGTCGCTTCCTGGTCTCCGAGGCTCTGGACGCGGCGCTCCCAGGCTTTCGCCAGGCCAGCATCGCCGCCGGGCTCGGGGACCCCGGCCTGATGCTGGGCGAGACGGCCGCCGCGGAGAAGCGCCTGAACACCGTCGTGGGCCTCGCAGGCTTCGGTGCCCAGGCCTGGGGAGACGAAGGCTGGAGGCTCATCGAGCAGGGTGGAGGCCGGTACCGAGGCCGGGCAGGACACGGCCAGGAGATCAACCACATCTACCAGTCCAGCACCATCAGCCTGGACATCGACCGGCTGTATCAGCGAGACATCGTGACCATGCGCGTGTTCGACGTGCTCGCATGCGGCGGCTTCGTGCTGGCCGAGCACAGCCCACACCTGCACGAACTCTTCGAGCCAGGCCGCGAGATCGTCTCCTGGCGCTCCTACGCCGATCTCGAGGCCAAGGTGCGTCACTTCCTGGCACACCCCGAAGAGGCCGCCGCCATCGCGTGCAGAGGGCGGGAGCGGGTGCTGCGCGACCACACCGTCGACCACCGGCTGGACCACATGCTCGCGGTGTCCGGGCTGGGCTGAAGCTCCAAGCTGTCCCAGGTCAGGAGGGCGAACGCAGAGTTGGGCCCGGAGCTCCACCGAGGCTACGAGATCCCGTCCCCCGCCTGAGGTGCACATGCTCTTCAATCCCAGCACCGAGACCTTCCACCACCTCGACGCTCCCTCCCGCGACATCATGAAGAAGACCATCGGCTTCTTCGAGGATCGCGGCAAGGCGCAGCTCAAGAAGGCTGACCACGAGCGCACCTTCTACGAAGACTTCATCGCGTTCCAAGGCGAACACGGCATCTTCGCCCAGCTGCTCACCCCGAAGGCTCAGGGCGACGGCACCACCCGCTGGGACACCCACCGAAACTGCGCCTTCAACGAGATCCTTGCCTTCTACGGCCTGGCGTACTGGTACACCTGGCAGGTGAGCATCCTGGGCCTGGGTCCCCTGTGGATGACCGACAACGCCACCATGAAGCAGCGGGCGGCCCAGGCCCTGCGGGATGGCGGGGTGTTCGGCTTCGGCCTGTCCGAGCGCGACCACGGCGCCGACATCTACTCCACCTCCACTCGGCTCTACCCCCAGGACGCAGGCGGCTACCTGGCCCAGGGCAGCAAGTACTACATCGGCAATGCCAACCGGGCTGCGTGGATCTCCACCTTCGGCAAGCTTGGAGACACAGACGAGTACTGCTTCTTCGCGGTGGACTCCCAGCGGCGACACTACGAGTGCGTCAAGAACATCTGCAACTCCCAGAACTACGTGGGTGAGTACCGGCTGGACGACTACCCGGTGGCCGACGACGAGGTCCTGGCCACGGGCCGCGAGGCCTGGGACATGGCGCTGAACACAGTCAATGTGGGCAAGTTCAACTTGGGCTGGGCCAGCATCGGGCTGTGCAGCCACGCCTTCTACGAGGCCATCAGCCACGCCCATCACCGCCACCTGTTCGGCTCCGCGGTCACCGACTTCCCCCACATCCAGCAGCTGTTCGTCGATGCCTACGCTCGCCTGACGGCCATGAGGCTGTTCGCCCAGCGCGCCTCCGACTACGTGCGCGCGGCGTCACCCAGCGACCGGCGCTACCTGTTGTACACCCCCATGGTCAAGATGAAGGTGACCACCCAGGGCGAACAGGTCATGGACCTGCTGTGGGACGTCATCGCCGCCCGCGGCTTCGAGAAGGACCTGGTCTTCGAGATGGTCGTCCGAGACATCCGCGCCCTGCCCAAGCTCGAGGGCACGGTGCACGTCAACATGGCGCTGGTCATCAAGTTCATGAAGAACTTCTTCTTCTCCCCCGGCGACTTCCCCGAGATCCCCCGCATGATGCGGCCCGACGACGACGACTTCCTGTGGCGTCAGGGCCCGACCAAGGGCCTGAGCAAGATCCAGTTCCACGGCTATCGCCGCACCTACCGCAGCGTGGACCTGCCCAATGTGCGCCGGTTCCGCCGGCAGGTCCTGATCTTCGAGGGCCTGCTGTTCTCGGCGCGCCCCTCCAAGGAGCAGGCCGCGGACTTCGACTTCCTGCTGATCCTGGGTGAGCTGTTCACCCTGGTGGCCTACGGCCAGCTGATCCTCGAGAACGCCAAGCTCAGTGCCGTGGACGACGACCTGGTGGACCAGATCTTCGACACCATGGTCCGGGACTTCTCCAGGTTCGCGCTGCAGCTGTACTGCAAGCCCGCCGCCACCCGCACTCAGCGCCTGCTGGCCAAGCAGATGATCCGCAGGCCCGTCGCTGACGACGCCCGCCGCGAGCGCGTGTGGCAGCAGGTGCTGGCCCTGGATGGCGCCTACTCGATGAAGCCCTGAGGGGCGGCCGCCGAGCGCACGCCTATCGCTGCGCGATGATGTCCTTCACCCGCACCTCCGGGTGGTGGTAGCGGCGCTGGCCCCTGGTCTTTTCCTTGACCTGGATGGCCACCTTCGGGCACCACTGCATGCAGGCCATGCACTGCTGGCAAACGTTCTTCCAGCTGGGCCGCTCCTGGACCATGGCGATGTTGTCGACGGGACAGACGCGGGCGCAGATGCCGCAGCCGTTGCAGCTGTCGTCTACCCGGTAGCTCTTGTCGCTCACGGAGATGTACTTGTAGCCCAGGCGATACAGCAGCCCGGGGTGCACCCAGGCGCGGAAGCGGTCGTGATCGCGGTCGAGCCGACGCTCCCCCCGCTGGACGACACCGGCCAGATCGTCCAGCCGGGCCGATGCTTCGGCCAGACGCTCCGCCAAGACGTCTTCCTCGGGCGCTCCGCCGAATGGGAGGTAGTTGGACTGCACGGTGAGGTAGAGGCCCTGAGCCAGGTCGAGCCCGCGCGCACCGAAGAGCTCCTGGGCGTGAACGAACAGGTCGCCGGGATCGCCGCCGCCGGTGACCACCAGGAACACCGGCGCCTTGGTCTGGAGGCGCTTGACGAAGTCCACCACCAAGTGGGGCAGGCGATACATGTAGACAGGTGTCACCAGGCCAATCCGGTCCTCGGCAGGCGCCAGGTCGTCCTCGCGGAGCGCCCCCACCATGGAGACGGGCGGCGCCGCGTCGAGCCGCTCGGCCAGCACGCGCGCGGCCCACAGCGAGTTTCCAGTTCCGGTGAAGTAGTAGATGCGAGTGCTCATGGTCACCTCCATGGACGGATATCCCGAAGCGCAGGGATGAGGCGCCGGCTAGATCTCCACCTCGGCCAAGGTCTCGAGATCGAACAGCAGCAGCGCCCTCCACCTTCGTCCACGGGGAGAGATGGCTCGAGGCAGCTGCAGCTGCACGGTCCAGCGGCCCTGCTCGGGCTGGGCGTCGATGGTGGTAGCCCCCGCGTAGTCAAGGGGGACCGGCACCGCGCGATCGATGTCGATGAGCAGGATGCCTGGCACAGCAGCGCTCAGCGCGCGATCCGCGACGCCCACCAGCGACACATCAGCGACCACGGTGTGTCGCTTTGCATCATAGCCGAACAGCTCCACGGCCAGCGCAGGCAGGGGGACGGGTTCCGACGCCCGGGTGCGGAAGGTGCCGACCCCACGGCTCCACCCGTCCTCGCCCACCAGGCCCCAGGGGCCGTACAGCTCTCGCCTGGGAAGCCGAAGGGCCAGGGCCAGGGAGCGCGCGGCGCCCTTGGATGCCTGGGAGAGCGTCGAGCCCAGGGTGTCCATGCCGGGAACCCAGGAACGCACGAAGCCGGCCAGGCCCTTCCAGTCAAGATTCCGGCGCACGCGCCAGGGCCGCTTTCTGGTGTCCACCCGCTCACGGGAGAGTGGGACCAGAGCGCGCAGGCGGCTCCCTGCGTCCACTTCGTACAGCAGCGAGGCCCCCGCCCGTGGGCCGTGCTCACCGTCCCATGCGCCGGTGAAGCGCAGCAGATCCAGGGGCACAGGGAAGGCCGTGGTCTCGAAGCGGCAGCCCCGCGCCTCGAGCTGCAGGTGCCCGTCACGGTAGTGGCCCCCGAAGGCGTAGGTCAGGTGGCGAGGCATGGAGATCTGCACGTGCTCGCCCTGCTCGTCCTGGCCGAAGCGCTGCAGCCCCCAGGCCACCACCCTGCCGCTGTCCTGGTCCACGTGCACGACCCGCACGTGGATGCTCAGGCTGGCGATGCCGATCTGGTCGAGGCTGGGCACGATGGTGGGGTCGAAGATGGACATGTGGGTGATGTCGAAGGGCAGGCCCGCGAGCTCAGTGATGGCCGGCGCGGTGCTGGGGGCCTCCAGGGGTAAGGTGCGCAGCGCACCCCGGAGCTCTCCGCTGCGCTCCGCGTCCACGAAGCTGGCGCTGACGCTGATGGCGCAGGCCTCGAGGCTCGGCGCCGGCCCCTCGAAGACCAGGTTCAGCTGGCCACCGTCGGGCTGTACCGTGGCCCTGAAGGGCCGGCTGGGCACCACGGTGACATCCAAGCTGCCTGGCTCGATGCGCACCGGCAGGGTGTGGCCGCCAACCCGGGAGAGCGCACGGAAGCTCAGGACCTGACCGGGTTCGGCCAGGATCTCCGGTGCCTCGTCACCAGGCTCGTCGGGCAGAGGCCGCGCGGCCATGCGACCACCGGGCGTCATGGCGTAGAGCAGCGCCCCGTCGCTGGGGTAGCCGTCCCCCTGCTCGCGACACATGCCTGGTGTATCAGGCGCGTCGAGGTAGAGGTGGTAGGGCACGAAGAACACGTCACCGTTGGCGTTGGCGGTGGACAGGCCGGTGCGGCCCAGCGCGACGCTGGCGTTGATGTTGGGGTAGTCCCCCCCAGCGCCCAGCGCCTTCGAGTCCAAGGACCAGCGCCGCAGCCCTCCGGGCTCGAGGGCGTAGATGAGGCCATTGCCCCCACCAAAGTAGACCAGGTAGTCGCAGCGCCCCTCGGGGTCCGGGCCGATCACCGCCGAGCAGCGGATGGCGTCCCCCGTGTAGAACGACCACAGCACCCGCCCATCGGCCGCGATGGCGTAGAAGCTGCCGTCGGAGGAGCCGATGAAGAGGGTGCCGTCCTCGGCGATGGCCGGGGTGGCGTAGATGGGACCGCCGGTCGACCGCTTCCAGGCGATGCTGCCGCCGTAGGGCTCCACCGCGTAGACGCAGCCATCGAAGCTGCCGAAGTGGATGGAACCGCTGGGCCCGATCGCAGGAGACGAAGCCGCGAAGTTCCCGATGTCGCTGCGCCAGCGCAGCTGTCCGCTGGCGGAGTCCAGGGCGTAGAGCATCAGATCGAAGCTGATGAAGTACACCGCACCGTCGTCGCTGAAGGCCGGCGCGGTCCAGATGTGCATGCCCGTGAGCTGAGCCCACTGGATGTCCCCGCCAGGCTGGATGGCGTAGAAGTTGAAGTCGTCGTTGCCGGCGTACAGCCAGCCGTTGGGTCCCAGCACCACATTGGCCTCCCACCAGTAGATGGTGGAGGGCGAGAAGTGACGGCGCTTGGCGAAGGGCGTCAGCTTCCACCGCATGTCGCCCTCGGGGGCCATGCCGTAGAGGCTGGCGTCGCAGGACGCGAAGTAGACGGTGCCATCCTCGGCGATGCAGCCCGCGCAGTCGATGCACTCGCCGGTCTCGAAGCGCCAGCGCTGCTCGCCGCTGTGGGGATCGAGGGCGTAGAAGTGCCTGTCGGCCGAGCCAACGTAGATGGTCTCGTCGGCGCCGATGATGGGGGTGGAGAAGATCCCGTTTCCCGTCGGCCAGCAGCGGAAGGCCATGGACGGAGCCCTCTCGAAGCCGGCGTCACCACGCACGACAGGAGAGCGGCCGGTGTTGCGAGGATTGCCGCGCATGCAGGGCCAGGGAGCCTGGGGGTCGTAGGGAACCCGGGGACCAGGCAGGGGGGGGATGCTGGACATGATCACACCTCCAAGAGAGCAGTGCGTAGTCCGGAGCCACTGCCCGCACCAGCGTCGGGTGACTGCGGGCCAGGCTACAGGCCCGGTGACATTCCCTGTCCGGCAAGCCCGCCCGGGGTAGCTTGGTCGCCACAAGCGTAGGTGCACCTTGAACATCGAGTCCATCGACGACATCCCCCTCGAGCATGCGCTGGTCGATGTGGGCGCGGTGACCCTCCACGTGGTGCGCGCCGGCCCCATCGACGGGCCGCCCGTGGTGCTCCTGCACGGCTTCCCCGAGCTCTGGTACGGCTGGCGTCGCCAGATCCCCGCCCTGGTCCGCGCGGGCCATCGGGTGTTGGTCCCGGATCAGCGCGGCTACAACTCCAGCGCCAAGCCCACCGCGGTGCGGGACTACCGCATCGATCTGCTGGTAGACGACGTGTTGGGGCTGCTTGACGCCCACGGCCTCCAGCGCGCGGCGGTGGTAGGCCACGACTGGGGCGCGGCGGTGGCCTGGCGGCTGGCCGCGCGGGCGCCAGCGCGGGTGGAGCGGCTGGCCATCCTCAACGTGCCTCACCCCTCGGTGCTGCTGCGGGCCCTGTGGACCAACCCCCGCCAGCTGATGCGCTCCTGGTACATGCTCTTCTTCCAGCTTCCCTGGCTGCCGGAGTGGCTGCTGGGCCGGAGACGCGCCGGTGTACTGGTTGGCATGATGAAGGGCAGCAGCAAGGAGGGTTCCTTCTCCCGGGAAGACCTCGAGGTCTACCGCCAGGCCTGGACCCAGCCCGGCGCGATCCGGGCCATGCTCGCCTGGTACCGCGCCATGATCCGTCACCCCGCCCCCCGCATCCCCGGCCTCATCCGAGCGCCCACCGCCGTGCTCTGGGGCAGGCTCGATAGCGCCCTGGGGGCCGACCTGGTCCAGCCCAGCCTAGCCCACTGCGCCAACGCCGAGCTGCACTGGTTCGACCAGGCCACCCACTGGGTGCAGCACGACGCGGCCGCCGAGGTCAACGAGCGCCTGCTCACCTTCCTCGGGACCGAGTGAACGCTCACACACGCCGGGCCTGACCCGATCCCTCAGCTCGCGCGGTGCCCGGCCAGGGCGTAGGTATCCCGTGCGATGAGCAGCTCTTCGTCGGTGGGGATCACCAGCACGCGAGCGCGAGAGTCCACGGCGGAGATGTCCGCCTCCCGGCCCCGCAAGCCCCGGTTGGCGTCGAGATCCAGAGCGTAGCCCATGGGCGCCAGCCCCTCGAGCACGGCCGCACGTACGACGTCCGAGTTCTCACCCACACCTGCAGTGAAGACCAGCGCGTCCACCGAGCCGAGCGCCGCGGTGTAGGCGCCGATGTACTTGCGGATGCGGTAGCAGTAGACCTGCATCGCGACCGCGGCGTCGGCGTCACCGGACTCCGCGGCCTGCTCGAGCTCCCGCAGATCGTTGCTGCGGCCGCTCAGGCCCAGCATGCCGCTGCGCTTGTTGAGCAGGCGGTCCACCTCGGCGGCGTCCATGCCCAGCTGACGCTGCAGATACAAGGGGATCGCGGGATCGAGGTCCCCGCAGCGGGTGCCCATGACCAGGCCCTCGAGGGGGGTCATGCCCATGGAGGTGTCCACGGAGCGGCCCGCCTCGATGGCACAGATGCTGGCGCCGTTGCCCAGGTGGCAGGAGATCAGCCGCAGCTGCTCCAGGGGCCGCCCCAGCAGGGCCGCCGCGCGTCCAGCGACGAAGCGGTGGGAGATGCCGTGGAAGCCGTAGCGGCGCACGCGGTGCTCCCGGTACAGCTCGGCGGGCAGAGCGTAGAGGTAGGCGTGGGGCGGCAGGGTCTGGTGGAAGGCGGTGTCGAAGACGGCCACCTGGGGCACGTCGGGCAGGACCTGGCGGGCCACGCGGATGCCCAGCAAGTTGGGCGGGTTGTGCAGAGGGGCCAGCACCGCGTGGGCCTGGATGGCAGCCTCGACCTCGGCGGTGACGCCCACTGTCTGGGAGAAGGCCTCGCCGCCGTGGACCACCCGGTGCCCCACGGCACCGATCTCGTCCAGGCTCTCCATGGGCGCATCGGTCCCGGAGCAGAGCAAGGAGAGCACCAGCTCGAGCCCCGCGGCGTGGTCCTGGATGGGGCGCTCCAGCGTGTGCCGCCCATCCCGAGCGTCCCGCCACACCAGGCGACTGGTTGACTCTCCGATGCGCTCCACCAGGCCGCTGGCCAGCACCTGCTCCTGGGGCATGGCGTAGAGCTCGAACTTGATGGAGGAGCTGCCGGCGTTGATGACCAGGACCTTCATGGCGAACCCTCAGAAGCGCTGGGACTGCACCGCCGTGATGGCGATGGTGTTGACGATGTCGGGGACGGAGCAGCCGCGGGACAGGTCGTTGACCGGCTTGCGCAGGCCCTGCATGACCGGGCCCACAGCGATGGCGCGCGCCGCGCGCTGCACGGCCTTGTAGGTGTTGTTGCCGGTGTTCAGATCCGGGAAGACGAACACGGTGGCGTTGCCGGCCACGGCGCTGTCGGGCAGCTTGGTGCGCGCCACAGCCGGGTCGATGGCCGCGTCGTACTGGATGGGGCCTTCCACGGCCAGCCCAGGCTCCCGCTCGCGCACCAGGGCGGTGGCCGCCCGCACCTTGTCCACGTCCGAGCCGCGCCCCGAGGCGCCTGTGGAGTAGGACAGCATGGCGACCCGGGGCTCGATCCCGAATGCCCGAGCCGTGCCTGCACTGGCCAGCGCGATGTCCGCCAGCTGCGAGGCGCTGGGGTTGGGGTTCACGGCGCAGTCGCCGTAGACCAGCACGGTGTCGGGAAGCAGCATGAAGAACACGCTGGAGGCGATGCTGGTGCCCTCCACCGTGCGGACGAACTCCAGGGCCGGCCGCAGCGTGGCCGCGGTGGTGGTGATGGCGCCTGAGACCATGCCGTCGGCCCTCCCCAGCTGCACCATCATGGTGCCGAAGTAGGAGGGATCGGCCATCAGATCGAAGGCCTGCTCGAAGGTGGGGTTCTTGTGAGCGCGCAGCCGCTGGTACTCGAGCGCGAAGTCCTCCCGCCAGGGCGAGCTGGCGGGGTCGATGATCTCCACTCCGTCCAGGTCGAGCCCCAAGGCCGCGATGCGGCGCCGCAGCTCGTCGGTCTGCCCCAGCAGGGTGAGCTGCGCCAGGCCGCGCACCTTGACCACCTCGGCCGCCCGCAGGACCCGCTCGTCAATGCCTTCGGGCAGCACGATGTGGCGCCGCTGCTTGCGAGCCATGTCCGTGATGCGGTGCAAGAACTGCTTGGGGGTGACCCGCTGCTGGTCCACGCCGTCCGCTGCCCGCGCCAGGATGGGGGCCACGTCCACGTGCGCCTCCACCAGGCTCTTGACCAGCTCGATGCGGGTGCGCTGGCCCGGGTCCAGGCGCGCCTTGACCGCGCTGACCTTCAAGGCCGTCTCGTAGCTGCTCCAAGGCACCGCCATCACCGGCATCTCCCGGCGGGTGAGGTCCAGGAACAGCCGCTCGGTGTCGGGCCGCAGGGGGATGTCGCCGGTGATCACCAGGCCCGAGGGCGAGGGCACCGAGGCCGAGCCGTAGGCCGCACCCAGGCCGAGCAGCAGGTCGCTGCGATCACCCGGCAGGATCACCAACACGCCTCGCTCGAGCCGCGCGAGCACCTGATCGAGCCCCATGGCAGCCACATGTACCACCTGGGCCACCACGTCCAGGCGATCCCTGCCCGAGATCAGCCGCGCCTGCAGCGCCTGGGCGATCTCGCCCAGGGTGGGCTTGTCCAGGCTGTCGCTTCGGGGCACGGCGCCGAGGATGCGGATGCCAAGTTGCCGCAGGGGCTCCGCTGCCATCAAGCGGATATCGGCCACCGATCCGGGGTTGGCCCGGTTCAAGACCAGGCCCAGCAGCTCGCAGCGCCGCTCTTCGAGGTTCTCCTTGACCAGGCGCACGTTCTCGAGCATGGTCTCGAAGGCCCGCGGGTCGCGCACCTTGCCGGTCAGGGTGGTCTCGAAGGCGCTCTCGGCGTCGGCCACCAGCACCACGGGAGCGCCCAGGTTCTTCGAGAGCTCGGCGTTGATGTCGAACTCGAAGCTCGCCATCGCGCCCTCGTAGTCGGTGCCCTCGATGACCACGAAGTCCGCCCGCTCGGCCAGGGCCTGGTAGGCCTCCAGGATGGTGTCCACCACCTCGTCGAAGCGCCCGGCCGACACCGCCTGCCGCACCTGATCCGACGTGAACACGCCCATCTCGCCGAGCTGGTAGGGCAAGCCCAGGGCCTCCTTGATCAGCTGGATGTCGCCCACCGCGCCCGGAGGCAGGGGCTGACTGATGGGCTTGAAGTAGGCCACGCGGCCCAGGCTTCGTTCCAGCAGCCCCACCAGCCCCAGGGCGATGCTGGTCTTGCCGCTGCCGGCGTGGGTGGAGGTGACGTAGATGCAGCTGGCCATGGCGGCTCCCGACAGATGCGGCAGGCTTCGCGCCGCAGCGGCGGCAACTATCTCCACCATGCACACCGATGACTCGCCGAGCAGCGCAGCGCTGATCTTCCGCAGCCGAGACCTGCGCGGAGACTGACACAGGACACCCGACGTGCAGGCGCAGGCAGGGAGGCTTCGAGGGGCCCACGACCGACCTGCGGGGTGCCATCGATCAGCCTCCAGCAGGGTGAGCAGCGGTTAGAAGGGGCTGCCCCACGCGCCCTGGCGCGACCACCCCTGAGCTCCGGAGCCCTCGCCATGCGGACCTACCCTGCTGCCGGTGTCGCCGTGGACACCATCCTGATCCCCCGCCCTGGAAACTCCCTCGAGAAGTGGGCCGTGGTGGCCTGCGACCAGTTCACCTCCCAGCCCGAGTACTGGCAGGCCGCGGACGACCTCGTAGGCGCCGCTCCCTCCACTCTGCGCATGGTCTACCCCGAGGTCTTCCTGGGCAAGGAAGAGCCCCAGGCCCGAATCCAGGCCATCCGCGAGGCCATGCAAGGCTACATCGACCAGGACCTCTTCGAACCCCATGACGGCCTGGTCTACCTCGAGCGCCAGGTGGGCCAGAGCGTGCGCCGCGGCCTGGTGCTCTGCATCGACCTCGAGCAGTACGACTTCACCAAGGGTTCCACCAGCCTGGTGCGGGCCACCGAGGGCACCATCGTCGACCGGCTGCCCCCCCGGGTCCGCATCCGGCAGGGCGCACCCCTCGAGGCCCCCCACATCATGGTGCTCATCGACGATCCCGCCGACACGGTCATCGGCGCCCTGGCCGCCAAGACCGCCGAGCTCACCTCCATCTACGACTTCGAGCTGATGATGGGCTCCGGCCGGATCCGCGGCTGGCGGGTGGACGACCTGGCCACCGAGCAGGCCACCATGGGCGCCCTGGCCGCCCTGGGCGAGCGGTCCGCCTTCCTGCAGCGCTACGGGCTCGATGACGCCGCCGTGCTGCTGTACGCCATGGGCGACGGCAACCACAGCCTGGCCACCGCCAAGGCCATCTGGGAGTCCACGAAGGAACAGCTGGGCCCAGACGCCATGCAGTCCCCCACCCGCTACGCCCTGGTCGAGCTGGTCAACATCTACGACGCCTCCCTCGAGTTCGAGCCCATCCATCGGGTGATCTTCGAGCTGCGGCGAGACCTGGTGGCCGACATGCAGGCGGAGTTTGGCGCCGGCATCACCATCACCTCCGCCGCCTCCGTCGAGGCCATGGTGGCCTCCGTCGATGGCGCGCCCGCGGGCCTGCAGCGCTTCGGCATGATCCTCGAGAGCGGCCTGTCTGTGGTCGAGCTCAGCGCCCCTCCCACCGAGCTGTCCGTGGGCAGCCTGCAGGGCTTCCTGGACAAGTGGATGGCCGCAGGCGGCGCCGGCGAGCTGGACTACGTGCACGGCACCGACGTGGTCCACGATCTGGGCAACAAGCCAGGCAACGCTGGCTTCTACCTGCCCGGCATGGACAAGGGCGAGCTGTTCCGCTCCGTGATCCTCGACGGTGCCCTGCCCCGCAAGACCTTCTCCATGGGCGAAGCCCAGGACAAGCGCTTCTACCTCGAGTGCCGCCGCATCGGCTAGCCCAGCGGCTAGCCCGACGGCCAGCACCAGCGATGGTCGATGGCCCTGGGATCCTCCAGGGCCTCCGAGCTGCACTCCTGCGGCGCCGTCATCGGGTTGCAGCGTGACGGTGTGCCCTCGGGCAGCCTGAGCCAGTAGTCGCTGCCCTCCACCGGCGCGGGGTAGTCCGTGCTGATCATCGTGGCCCCCGACTCCAAGGCTGCGTCGCGCCGGGCCTCCCCATCAGACTCCGACTCCACGCCGCCCGAGTCCGAGCGCGTGCGGACCAGGTAGTTCGCCTGCACCAGGGCTTGGATGGCCTCGACGTTTCCCTCGGGCCCGTCCCGCATCATCACAGCCGCGAAGGGGTCTCCGGGCTCGGACAGGGGGAACATCAGGCGACCGCCAAGGTCTGTGCCGCCGCGGGTGTAGGCTTCGCTGAAGCCGCCGCGATCCAGCAGCCACAGCAGCAGGTGCCCCCTCACCTCTCCCAGGGTCGGCCAGCCATCGGCGGCCAGCGCCGTGGCCAGGTCGGGGTGGTGGCCCTGCACCAGATCTGGCGTGAGCAGCCGATCCGGCCAGCTGTCGTCGATGGCGGCCTCGAGCTCCGCCAGGTAGTCCTCGACCTCGTCCTCCCGGTAGCCGTTCTTGGGCTCGATCATCACGAAGATGGGGTGGTGGCCCGGGCTGGCGTCTGACCAGGAGCGCAGATCCCCCAGGCACTGCCGCAGGGTGGCGCAGCTGGTGCCTTCGTCCAGCACAGGGACGTGGAACACGTCGAAGCCGCCGCTGGACCGCTGGTGGATGTCCAGCTCGAACTGCCGCACGCCCTCACAGCTCAGCTGCTCCCTCAGCGGCGCGTGGCTGTAGTTCCACTCGGCGACGGCGTCGTGATCGGGCGCCTGGTGGTAGGAGTTGTGGGTGCCCTTGACCTGCAGGTGCTGCACCCGCAGCAGATCATCCAGGGGGTAGACGAAGGGCCGATCCGGTCCGCTGTCCGAGGATGAAGGGGCCGGACATGCCGTCAGGAACGCTGTGATGAGCCAGGCTGAGCGCATGGCGTCATCCTACCCGAAGCCTGCTATGATGGGCAGCATGCAACCCCTGGAGGAGTGATGGAAGAGCGCGCTTGGTGGACTGGAGCCGCAGTGCTTGGCATCGGCTTGGCCTTCGCCTTGGTGTCTGCCCTGCTGTGGGCCAGTGGGGGCCGCAGCTACGGCCTGCTCAAGGCCAAGCTGCGCCTTGGCGGGCTGCTGCTGGGCCTGGGCGCCGTCGCCGCGGGCTGCTTCGACAAACACGACTCCGCCATGGTCATGTGCTACGACGCCGGCTGGGACAGCGACAGCTACGCACAGCCCGACATCGAGGTCGACAGCACAGAGCTCGCCTTTGGCGCCGTCGCGGTGGGCACGGCCGCCACCCAGACCCTGCTGGTGAGCAACAACGGCCCCGTCCCCCTCACCCTCTCCAGCATCACCCTCAGCGATGACGCCGGCGTGTTCACCATCACCGCCACGGCCCCCGTTGAGCTGGCCACCTACGAGCAGCTGTCCATCGAGGTCGTCTTCTCTCCCGTGGCCCCGGACAGCTACACCGCCACCCTGACCCTGGTCAGCGACGACCCCGACCACCCCACCCTCGAGATCGCCATCAGCGGCGGCGGCGTGGCGCCATAGCTCGGCTCACAGATCGTAGACCGAGCTTCTAGCGGGTTGGCTCGCGCGCCTCGGCGCGGGCCCCATGGCATGCCGCGCCTCGATGCGCCGCTGGGCGTCCAGCACCCAGGCCAGCATCAACACGGCGGCCAAGACCACCAGCAGCAATGTCCGCCGGTTGTTGTCCTGCGATCCGAGCGGTTCCACACTCACGGTGTCCTCCAGGGCGACACAGGTCGGCTGTAGGTATTTATTGTATAATACTCTATACGATTACCCGCAGTCTCGATGAGGGGCCCGCACGCGCCAACAGCCCGGTGCTGGATTCACCGTCCCGCGGTGGCGTCAGGGCTGGTAGGCTCAGCCGAACCACACAGCAGCAGAGCATGAGCAACACCCTCTTTCGGAACGTCGGCTGGACCATCGGCAGCCACTGCAACGCCCACTGCGCCCACTGCTACAGCCGCGAGCAGCGAAAGCACCAGCCTCGCGGGCTGCATGAGCAGGAGCTGGAGCGGGTCATCGCGCAGCTGGTGGCGCTGGGGGTGTGCTCGGTGAACCTGGGGGGCAACGAGCCCATCTTCACCCACGGCCCGCAGCTCCAGGACAGCCGGCTGCCCTGGCTGCTGCAGCGCCTGCACCGGGCCGGCCTGGCGGTGGGGCTCACCACCAACGGCGCCAGCTTCCACGCCCTGCACGACCACCACCCGGGCGCCCTCTCCACCCTCAACGACATCGACTTCTCCCTGGACTTCCCAACCCAGCGACGGCACGACCAGCACCGCGGCGCGGCGCTGTTCAGCTCGGTCATCCGCGCACTGCAGCGCTGCCGCGAGCTCGGGATCCCCTGCGCCATCGTCACCTGCGCCACCCGCGAGAGCTTCACCGCCGAGACCATCGACGGCTTCATGGACCTGGCCTGGCTGCTGGGGTGTGAGCTGCGGGTCAACACGCTCCAGCCGGTGCAGCCGGCACTGCTGGCCAACATGCCCAGCCGCGACGCCTTCTTCGAGGGCTTCGCGCGACTGATGCGCCACAGCGACTGCATCTCACTGGGGGATGCCTGCCTGGCCGCCGTGGTGGATCTGCCGGCCACGGGCTGCCCATGCGGCCACAGCTCGTTCCGCGTGCAGGGCCGGAGCGCCGACGGCTGCGTGCCCCTCAGTCCCTGCGTCTACAGCCATGACTTCCGCACTGGCGACCTGCTCGAGGACCCCGCCCAGGCCATCGTCCAGAGCGAGCCCTTCACCCGGTTCGGGGCCCGCAGACGGCGGGTTCCCAGAGCCTGCCAGGAGGCCGACTGCCCCTGGCTCGAGGCCTGCCGCGGAGGCTGCGCATCCCGAGCGTGGTTGGTCCACGGCAGCCTGGAGACCAAAGACCCCTACTGCCCACTGGACTACCAGCGGGACCACGGCCGCCCGCCCGCCCTTCCGACCCCACTCTCCATCGCCCAGACCGCCGGGCAGCGCGTCCATGACGGCTACCTCTGCACCTGGATCGGCAGGCCGCGCCCGGACTACCAGCCCACGCGCTCAGATCTGGAGCACTTCCTGGAGGGTTAGGAGGGATCACCGAGTGGGGCGCCCACCTCGGTCGTCCAAGGAGCCCACCATGTTGACCTCCATGCTGCTGCTGGCCACCCTGCCCTCCTCCGTGGCCGAGGATGCCCGACTGATCATGGTGGGCAACTCCTACACCGCGCAGAACAGCCTGCACGAGCTGGTGGCCCAAGCCCTCGAGGGCACCGTGCCCGGCTGGTCCCAGGTCAAAGGCCATCCCCTCACCCAGGGGGGCGCCACCCTGGACCAACACGCCGCCCAGGCCGACGGCACCAACGGCGCCACCCCCTGGCGCGAGGCCCTGGTCACCGGCGCCGAGGCCGGCTCCTGGGACTGGGTGGTGCTGCAGGACCAGAGCCAAGTGCCGGGCTTTCCCCAGAGCAACAGCCAGTGGCAGGCCAGCCGGGATGGCGCCCTGATCCTCGACGACATCATCCAGGATGGCGGCGCCGAGACCGTCTTCCTGCTCACCTGGGGTCGCCGCGACGGCGACAGCGGCAACCCCGACCGTTATCCCGACTTCCTCACCATGCAGGAGCGCCTCACCGAGGGCTACCTTGCCTATGCTCTGGCCTGCGCCGCCGACGGAAGCCAGCCATGGGTCATCCCCGCGGGACACGCCTGGCGCACCATCCACCAGGACCTGGAGGAGGCGGGCCTGGACCCGAGCTCGGGCGAGACGGACTTCACGGCGCTGTACTCCTCCGACGGCAGCCATCCCTCCCTGGCTGGCTCCTACCTGGCCGCCATCAGCGCGGCCGCCGCCCTCACAGGACGCAGCGTGGCCCAGGTCCAGCCCCCCCCGGGCGTGGACGAGGCCCTGGCCGCCACCCTGCGCGACGCCGCCGATCGTACCGTCCTGGACGAACCTTTCGGCCAGATCCCCTACCGCTGGGCCTTCGCCTGGGAGGACTGGCAGAGCCCCGAGGACGTGGAGGTAGAGCTCGACGACCTCGACAGCTGGGTCATCATCTCCGACACCATCACCCGGCCTGCGGTGAGCGTGACTCACGACGCCGGAGAGCTCGATCTGGTGCTGGTGGGTGCGACGCATCAGGAGTCCCAAGCCGGCGCTGGACGCCTGTGGTTGCTCGACGGCGGCGCCCTCAGTGTCACCCGCATGGCCAGCTGCACCGACGGCTGTGAGGTGGTCTTGCAGGGTGGCTCGCTCGACATCGGCTCGGGAGATCTGGGCAGCCTGACGCACCTGGCTGGCACCCTGATGGTCTCGGACACGCTGGACCTCCAGAGCGACTACAGCCTGGGCTCCGAGGCTACGCTGCAGATCTCGGCGCAGCAGGCCGACTCCGCCCCCGTCACGGTCCATGGGACCGTCTCCCTCGCCGGTTCGCTCGAGGTGCAGGTCAGCGAAGCCCTCCGGGACGCCGCCGAGCCAGTCCCCCTGATCCGCAGCCCCAGCATCGATCTCGGCCTCCTCAGCAGCAGCCTGCCCCCGGGCGCCTCGGGCCTCGAGCTGAGCTCCGACGACGGCGATCAGCTGCTCTCTCTGGTCTGGGACGCCGACACCGGCCCGAGCACCAGCGAAGACACCGGGCCAAGCCCCGATCCCGATGGTGGCTGCGACTGCGCGAGCACGGCGGGTGGGCGCCCGCCCTGGTGGCTGGTCCTGGTGGCGCTGCTGCCCCTGCTGCGCCGGGCTCAGCTGGACCGACCCGCCTGGATGCGCTCCCAGCGGTAGGCCCACACCCAGCGGACAGCGCAGAGCAGCCAGGTGATGTAGGACAGGGGCAGCCAGTGGGGCGGGTTGACCGGGACGTGGCGAGAGTAGGCGTTGAACACGAACAGGGCAGCCAGCATCGTGGCCGCGCTGAGCCACTGCAGCAGCCGGGGGCCCCGCACGGCGGGCCAGGTCAAGACGAAGCCCAGCGCCGGCAGGATCATGATGGACTCGTGGTAGTGGTGCCCACCTGCCATGCAGGCCCCACCCCAGGCCAGCATCAGGCCGCCGCAGGCGGTGGTCAGCGTCGTCCCAGCCCGGCGCCATGCGGCCACACCCACCAGCGCCAGCGTGAGGGATCCCAGGCCGGGCACCCGGCCCCTCCACAGCCACATGAGCCACGGCGGGCCTTTGTGGGCCCAGGCCATCATCGGCTCATCCAAGACGAACCGAGTGGCCCCGAAGATCCACTTGGGCATCAGACCCCCGGTGCCGTCTCGCCACACCCACATGAACACCACCAGCGTAGCCGCCAGGGCCACGGCTGCCCCCAGCCAGCGCCAGCGACGCCCTGCCAGAGCCGCAGGCAGCAGCAGCAGCGGGAAATACTTCACGGCGCCGCCCAGGGCGAAAGCGGCCAGCCCCCAGCGGCCACGGCCCCGCGC
Source organism: uncultured Pseudomonadota bacterium (assembly GCA_937912125.1). Classification (GTDB taxonomy): domain Bacteria; phylum Myxococcota_A; class UBA796; order UBA796; family JAFGLY01; genus CALDOK01. The sequence goes on along the minus strand of CALDOK010000192.1, from coordinate 48,791 downwards.
CAAGCCCCACAGGGCGATGGCGGCCGCGAGCACCACGAAGGGGCTGACCTGCCCCATGGGCAGCGCCACCCTGGCGAGCCGCAGCTGCAGGAACACCGACCCGACCACCAGGGCGCCGGCCACGCCCGCCAGCGCCCCCCGCGAGGAGCCCGCGCGGGCCAGGAACCATGCGGCGCCCACCAAGGCCAACATCCCCCCCCAGTAGAACAGGTCCACCAGCAGCTTGTAGGGCAGCAAGCTCAAGGGCGTCATCAGCAGCGACGCCGTGGGCGGGTAGTAGTTGTGGAAGCCGTGGACCCTCACGGTGATGTCGGTGCTCTCACGGTACAGCCCCTCGAGCACCACTGGATCGTTGGGGTCCAGGCCGGCCATGATGGCCTTGGCCCCCAACAGCAGCGGCATCATGTCCACAGGCCCGGATGCAGGTCGATGCTGGAACTGCGGGTTCATCACCACGGTGACCGCCGCGACCGCCAGGGCCGCCGCCAGGGCCAGGAGCTGCGGCCAGCTCCACCCGCGGGGTTGCGAGGAGGGGCTCGAGGTCTCCTTTGCGCCGGCTGGGTACTCCATGTCAGTCCACATAGCCCAGCGCGCGCAGCGCCTCGAGGTTGGCGTCATCCACCTCGGCCTCCTCGTCGTCCTCCTGATCCGGCTGGGGCACCTGATCGTCGATGCCCCGCGCGGCCATCCAGGCCTGGGCCTGGGCGGCCAGCTCGAGCGCCCAGGGCTCGTCGCTGCGATCCTCCATCTCGCTCGGATCCAGCGACAGATCGTAGGCCTCGAAGCTCCCGTCACTCCCCAGGATCACCTTGCGGTCGCCCTGCAAGAAGGCGCGCCGCACACGGTTGAACCGCCTGCCGTAGCGCCCGTTGCGCAGGTCCCGGCCGCGGCTGCCGTACAGCTCGGCCACCTGGAGCTCACCGCTGGGCTCGGCCCGCTCCAGGGGCTCGGCCCCCGCCACAGCGATCATCTCTGCGGCGAGGTCCTGGATCTGCAGCGGTCGTGGGTCACGGCCGGGCTCCACTCCAGGGCCCCGGACGATCAAGGGCACCCTGAGGGCCTGCTGGTAGAGGTCCTTGGAGTGTGCCAGGAGCTGGTGCTCCCCGAAGTACTCCCCATGGTCCGAGGCGATGATGATGTGGGCGTCGGGTCCGATGCCGCGTTCTTCGAGGCCCACCAGCAGCAGGGCCAGCTGCTCGTCCAGGAATCTTAGCTCGGCATCGTAGGCCTCCTGCCAGGCTGCCTTGACGTCCAGTGGCAGCGCCTTCTTCTCGGACAGCACCTGCACGGCCAGCCGGTCCCGAGCACTCCCCGAGCGGTACATCCACCGCAGCGCCGAGGGGTCGCGGACATAGCCCTCGCGGGGCACATAGGGCCCGTGGGGCTCCATATAGTTCACGAACAGGAACACTGGCGCGCGCCCGGGCTGCTCGGGAAAGACCAGATCCGGCAGGGTGGCATCCACCGCCTCGAGGCTCATGGCCGTGATGCGGTCGGCACGGGTGTAGGGCAGGTAGGTCGCCCCTCCCTGAACCTGCTCACAGACCCAGACGTCGAAGCCCTGGTCGAGCCCCCAGACGCTAGACAGAAATGCCCGATTGGCGGCGATGCCGATGGTGGTGTAGCCCTGCTCCCACAGCCGCTCCGCCACCGTGACCGAGCGCTCGCCGAGGGGCCTCTCGAGGACCCGCATGCCGCTCCGCCCGGTGATCAGGCGCCTGAGATGATCGGCCTCGAGGGTTCGACCGTGGGCCCGGTGGGTGCTGGGGTACTGGCCCGTGAACAGGGACGCGTGTGCGGGGAGCGTCCACGAGGAGGTCGAGGTGAACGCGTCGTGTACGCGGCCGCGCGCTGCCCAGCTGGTCAGCCTGGGCATGGTGCTGTGCGGGTAGCCGTACAGCTCCAGGTGATCGGCGCGCAGCGTGTCCAGGACGACCATGACGATGTCGGGGCCCAGCCCGGTGCCCGCGGGGAGCTCGTCCACGGCCGCGAGCACCAGATCTCGATCCGAAGCCAGCGCCGCGGGGTCCTCGCGGTACGGCACCATGCGCTCCCAAGGCCGGTGCATCACCCCATAGGTCAGCCCAAAGCAGGCGGCGGCGATCGCCGCCAGGGCCAGCGCACGCGCCAGCCAGCGCAAGGCACGGCCGCCGCGCATCAGTCCAGGGCTCCCCGCAGCGCCTCGTCAAAGGGAGGGTAGAGCACCCCTCGCTCGGTCACTACCCCTGTGATCAGGTGGTGGGGCGTCACGTCGAAGGCTGGGTTGGCCACAGGAACGTCAGCGCTGGCCAAGCGATGGGGGCCCACGCACCGAAGCTCATCACCGTCGCGCTGCTCGATGGGGATGTCGGCCCCGGTCCGCAGCTGGGGGTCGACCGTGCTGGTGGGCAGCGCCGTGTAGAAGGAGATGCCGTGGTAACGAGCCAGCACGGCCAGGCCATAGCTCCCGATCTTGTTGGCGAAGTCGCCGTTCATGGCCATGCGATCGGCGCCGAGGATCACCGCGTCCACCTGCCCCTGCGACATCATCCAGGCCGCGGTGCTGTCGGTGATCAACGTGAAGGGGACACCGAAGCGCGACAGCTCCCAGGTGGTGAGGCGGGTGCCCTGCATGTAGGGACGGGTCTCGTCGACCCAGACATGGCGCACCCGACCCTGGCGGAACGCCTCGACGATGGCCCCGAGGGCTGTGCCATAGCCCCCCGTGGCCAGGGGGCCGGTGTTGCAGTGGGTGAGCACCTGCCCCCTCAGCACCGCAGCACCGTGTAGGCCGATGGCCCGCTCGGTGAGCTCCACTTCGGTCCAGACCTCTTCGGCGGCCCGCAGCATGGCCCGCTCGTCACCCCAGTGGGGCCGCATGGCATCCAGCGCGTGGGAGAGGTTGACCGCTGTGGGCCGGCTCCCGCGCAGCCCGTGATCCGCAGCCGGAAGATCCTCGCCCGACAGCTGCGCCAGCACCATGCCGTAGGCTGCGGTGACCCCGATGGCGGGCGCGCCTCGGACCACCATGGTGCGGATGGCGTCCGCCGCGTCCGCGGCGCTGCGTGCCTGAATCCAGCGCTCCTGCATGGGCAGCAGGCGCTGGTCGAGCAGGTGGAACACACCCTCCCGACGGTCGAAGCGAAACGGCCGCGCTCGCGACATGGAGCCTCCGCATACAGAGGGTGGAGTCTAGTTCAGCTCGGGGCACCAGATGGGGATCACCGCGGGCTCGAGGGTGACGCTCCCGCCGCTGCCGTCGCGCATGCCCGTGACGCTCCACTCACCCCAAGCGTGGTCTTCCTCGTCCAGCTGCACCGTGAGGCTGACCTCGTCCCCCTGCCCCGCGTCCGACTGGAAGAAGAAGCCCTTGCCACCAGCCTCTTCCTGGAGCTTGGCCCGCGGGCTGGCGTTGCTGGCGTCGTAGGTGCCGGAGCCCTGGAAGTCCGAGAGCATCTCGACCAGCAGGAAGAACACGTGATCCCGCGCCTCGTTGCGCCAGAACACCCGCAGCTGGGACGAGCCCGCAGGGTAGTAGCAGGTGGGCTCGTCGAAACTCAGGGTGCCCACGTACGCGCCGCTGACGGTGACGGTGAACGGCGAAGGATCGTCGGGGAAGCTCCCAGGATCCGTGTCGGTGTCGGTGTCGGTGTCGGTGTCGGTGTCGGTGTCGCCTTCGGACGGCTCAGCGCTGTCGTCCTTGCCGAAGCAGGCGGACAGGGACAGGCCGAGCAGGACGAACAGGACAAGGAAGCGAGGATGACCAGGGCTCATGTCGCACTCCGGGCGTTGGACGGGTACGAGCCACCCCTAACCGCCGAAGCGCGCCCACGGGGACGCCTAAGGTCTACGCGTCCTCGACCACCACGCCGGTGCCGTACACCAGGATCTCGGCGGCTCCAGTCATCACCATGGCCGTGGTGACCCGCAGCCCGACCACCGCATTGGCGCCCCGCTCGAGAGCCTCCGCGCGCACGCGGTCCAGCGCCTGCTCCCGGGCCTCGGCCATCATCTTGGTGTACTCAGTGATCTCACCGCCCACCAGGGTCTTGAGGCCAGCCAGGATGTCGTTCCCGACGTGACGCGCGCGGATCGTGTTGCCTCGCACCAGGCCCACCACCTTCACGATGCGCTTGCCCGCGATCTCATCGGTGGTGACCAGGAGCATGTCCCCTGCAGGGCGATGGGCCAGGTCTGCAGCAGCTTCGGTCGCGGTTTGGTCAGCGGTCATCGGATCACATCCTTGTACTTGTCGGACTTGTGGGTATTCAGACGGCCCCGGATGACGACACCCAGGAGCACGAGGAAGCCGAGGGTGGCGCCCGCCACGCTCAGCTGCACGATGATGGGCACCTCGGGGTCGAGGAACAGCTGGCCCAGGCCCCAGCCCAGCAGCGCCAGCAGGCTGGTGAGTAGCACCCCCAGGCCCAAGCCCACGCCCAGCTTGTGAGCCCCGCTCTGCTGAACCTTGTCTTCGGCGAGGTCCACCATCAGCCGGTCCACCCAGCCGTCGGTGACCGCCTTGACGGCTTGGTGGCTCTCGAGCTCTCTGCGCAGCTCAGGCTTGTCCACGACCCAGGCCATGAGCTCTTCACGCTCGGCGGGTGAGGCCGTTCCGTCCACCACCATCACCGTCAGGGTCTCGTAGCGTTCCTGCTTCATGGGGCCTCCTCGAGGATGCGCACCAGCGCCTTGCGGGCGCGGAACAGCCGCGACATGACCGTGCCCTGAGGCACCCCGAGGAGCTCGCCGATCTCGGCGTAGCTGAGGTCCTCGAAGTGCCGCATGACCAGGATCTCGCGGTGATCTGGGTGCAGCTGGTCCATGGCAACCCGGACCCGCGCCTGCGCTTCGTGGCTGTTGACCACAGCCAGCGGACTCGGCGTGCTCGAGGCCACCCGCTCGGTGTCCACACCGACGAAGGGACGGCGGGGACGACGCGCGCGCGTGTCCCGGCACAGGTTGCGCACGATGGTGATCAGCCACGGGTAGAAGGGCCGGCCGGGATCGTAGCTCTCCCGCGCCCTCCAAGCCTTGAGCAGCGCTTCCTGCGCGACCTCACGAGCCTCCTGCTCATCGCCCAGCATCCCGAGGGTGCAGCGATGAACCCGGGGGTAGGAGGACGCGAGGAGCTCGGTGAATGTGGCTGACATGATGCCCGACGGTACGAACCCCTCACCTATCCATTCCTGCTGCCTGGATCTTTCTTAGAGCGCCCACCAAGCTCTCTCGGCAGTCAGCAGCGTGCTGGGCGCGGGGTCGGCCCGGCCACCGGCGCGCCGACTCAACCTCAGCCCAGCCGAAGCGAGGACGTCTTCGAAGCAGGCATCCCTCGGTCCAGCCCGACCCCTAAGTCAGGACCCCCCACAGCACCCCCGCAGCCACAGCCGACCCGATCACGCCTGCCACATTGGGCCCCATGGCATGCATCAGCAGGTGGTTGCTCGGGTCTTCCTCGATGCCCACCATCTGGACCACCCGGGCAGAGTCAGGCACAGCAGAGACCCCCGCGGCGCCCACCAGGGGGTTGAGCTTGTCCTTCAGCACCAGGTTCATCAGCTTGGCGAAGATCACCCCACCGGCGGTGGCCACCGCGAAGCTGGCCGCGCCCAGCGCGAAGATGGCCACCGACTTCCAGGTCAGGAAGACGTCGGCCTGGGTGCTGGCCCCCACCGTGAGCCCCAGCAGGATCGTGACAGCGTCGATGAACGAGGTGCGCGCCGTGGCCGCCAGGCGATCGGTGACCCCGCACTCCTTGAGCAGGTTGCCGAAGCAGAGCATCCCCAGCAGCGCGATGGCGCCCGGCGCGATGAAGGCACAGACCAGGAAGGTGACGATGGGGAAGACGATCTTGACCCGCTTGCTCACCTGTCCGGGCGGCTTCATACGGATCAGCCGCTCCTTGCGGGTGGTGAGCAGCTTCATGATGGGCGGCTGGATCACAGGCACCAGCGCCATGTAGGAGTAGGCGGAGATGGCGATGGGACCCAGCAGGTGCAGGGCCAGCTGCGACGACAGGAAGATAGCCGTGGGGCCGTCCGCACCACCGATGATCCCGATGGCGCCGGCTTCGGCCGGCGTGAACCCGATGAACAGCGCGCCAATCAAGGTGACGAAGATGCCCACCTGGGCCGCGCCCCCCAGCAGCACCAGCTTGGGGTTGGACAGCAGGGCGCTGAAGTCGGTCATGGCGCCGATGCCCAGGAAGATCAGCGGCGGGTAGATGCCCTTGATGACCCCGAAGTAGAGGTAATTGAGCACCGAGCCGTCCTGGTAGATGCCCAGGGTCATCTCGGGGGCGAAGGGGATGTTTCCCACCAGGACGCCGAAGCCGATGGGCACCAACAGCAGCGGCTCGTAGTGCTTCACGATGCCCAGGGCGATGAAGATCAGGCCCACGGCGATCATGATCAGGTGCCGCGGATCCAGCTGCCCGAAGCCTGTGAAGTAGTAGAGGTCGGCGAGCATCTCCATGGCGGGCTACCCGATGCGCAGCAGGTGGGCGCCCTCGTCCACCGTGTCACCGGCCCGGACGACGACCTCGGTGACGGTGCCCGCCAGGTTGCAGCGCACCTCGTTGGCCATCTTCATGGCCTCGATCTTGGCCACGACATCGCCGCTCTGGACAGTGTCGCCCTGCTTGACCAGGAGCTCGAGCACGAGCCCAGGCAGCGGCGACGCCACCACGCCCTTGGGCGCCTGCCTGGCGACGGCGGGAGCAGCCGCCGAGGGGGCATAGGCGGCCTGCGGGGCCGGGCTGACCACCGGACTGGCGCCCTCGGGCTCGACCCAGCCCACGTCGTAGTGCTGACCGTCGACCATGACGGTCGCCCGGCCGGCCTCGAGGGACTGCACGTCCACCTCGAAGCTGGTTCCGTCGATCTCGATGTTCCACGTAGCCATGGTGTGCTCTCCCTTCTCAACGGCGGGGGCGGAGGAAGATCTGCTGGTGGGAGGCCCACTGCAGGCTGCGAGCGGCCACCCAGCCGGAGCCGGCGACGCTCTGAGGCGAGTGCATGGAGGCCGCCTGACGCCGCTGCTCGAGCCTGATGGCGGTGGCGACGGCAGCCACGAGCTTGGGTGACAGGCTGGGAGGACCTGCGGATGGGCTGTCTTGGACCGGAGCGGATGCGGGGGCAGGAGCCCTCGGGCGGGACGCAAGCCGGGGCTCGAGCGCCCGACGCAGCCCGACCATCACCAGGAAGAGCAGGAAGAGCGCGACGAAGACGATGCTCATGCCCACCAGCGCCACCATCCAACCGTCGGCGGCAGCGATGGCCTCGAGCCCCCGCAGGGTGGGCTCGGCGACAGGCGGCGTGGCCTGTGTCGACAACCAGCTGTTGAGCTGCATGGAGACCATGGGGGCTAGAGGGGGATGTTGCCGTGCTTCTTCACGGGGTTCGTGTCCTTCTTGGTGGCCAACATGCGCAGGGCCCGGATGACCGCCCTCCGGGTGCTGCGGGGCTGGATCACGTCATCGACGTAGCCCCGGCGAGCCGCCACGTAGGGGTTGGCGAACTTGTCCTTGTAGTCCTGCTCGAGCTCGGCCTGGCGCGTGGCCATGTCGTCGGCGGCCTTGAGCTCGTTGCGGAAGACGATCTCCACCGCACCCTTGGGGCCCATGACCGCGATCTCGGCGGTGGGCCAGGCCAGGTTGACGTCGCCCCGAAGGTGCTTGGAGGACATCACACAGTAGGCGCCGCCATAGGCCTTGCGGGTGATGACGGTGACCTTTGGGACCGTAGCCTCGGAGTAAGCGTAGATGAGCTTTGCCCCGTGCAGGATGATGCCGCCGTGCTCCTGGGCGGTCCCGGGCAGGAAGCCGGGCACGTCCACGAAGGTGAGCAAGGGGATGTTGAAGGCGTCGCAGAAGCGGATGAAGCGAGCCGCCTTGATGCTCGCCTTGATGTCGAGCACACCGGCCAGGTGCTGCGGCTGGTTGGCGATGATGCCCACGCTGCGGCCATCGAGTCGAGCGAAGCCCACCACGATGTTGGGTGCCCAGGCCGCCTGGACCTCGAGGAACGAGCCACGGTCAGCGACGCTGCCGATGACCAGCCGGATGTCGTAGGGGAGGTTGGGGTCCTCGGGGACGACGGTGTCCAGGGAGGCATCCGCCCTATCCGGGGGATCGTCGGTGGGGACCACCGGAGGATCTTCCATGTTGTTCTGCGGCATGTAGCTCAGCAGCTGGCGGAGCAGCGCGATTGCCTGCCCGTCGCCGGGGGCGGTGAAGTGCGCCACGCCGCTGCGGGTGGCGTGGGCCACAGCCCCTCCCAGCTGCTCGGAGCTGACCACCTCGTTGAGTACGGTCTTCACCACCTTGGGGCCGGTGATGAACATGTAGGAAGAGTTCTCGACCATCACGATGAAGTCGGTGAGCGCTGGCGAATAGACCGCCCCACCGGCGCAGGGCCCCATGATGCCGGTGAGCTGGGGCACGAGCCCCGAGGCCATGGTGTTGCGCAGGAAGATGTCGGCGTAGCCGCCCAGTGCCGCGACGCCCTCCTGGATGCGGGCACCGCCCGAGTCGTTCAGGCCGATGATCGGACAGCCCATCTTGGCCGCCATGTCCTGGACCTTGCAGATCTTGGCCGCGTGGGTCTCGGACAGCGAGCCGCCCAGGACGGTGAAGTCCTGCGCGAAGACGAAGATCATCCGCCCACCGACCGTGCCGTAGCCGGCCACAACGCCATCACCGGCGAAGTGCTTGGACTCCATCCCGAAGTCGGTGCAGCGATGCTCCACCAGCAAGTCCAGCTCCTCGAAGGAGCCGGGATCCAGCAGCAGCTCGACGCGCTCACGGGCGGTGAGCTTGCCCTTGCCATGCTGAGCTTCGATGCGCTTGGCACCACCGCCAAGGCGCGCTTGCTGCCTGAGCCCACGGAGCTGCTCGTTCACGGAACGCTCTGACATGAACCACCACGATCGCGAAAGTGAGCGCGGCCCCTATCACGCTCCGCGCCGAGTGAAAGATCCGAATGCCGCGGGCTGTGAACATGGCGATCCCCGCCACCAACTCCCCTAAGCAAACAGCCCGAGGCCGAAGCCCCGGGCTGTCATGGCGCGAAGGGAGGGACTACTCGAAGTCTACCGACATCATGGTGCCGGAGAACAGCTGCACGCGGATGGGCAGGCCATCGGGGCCTTCCGTCCAGTGGTTCTCGAGGTGGGCGATCGTGATGGCACCCATGCCCCTGTCGAGCTGGTTCATGTAGTTCGAGGGCACCGAGATCTTGCCGTCATCATTGAACCGACACATGCAGGTCTCGTCCTCGTAGGCGTTCTCAGAGGCTACGAAGACCACGACACCATTGGCGTCGTTGTTGGCGCCATCGTACTCGACGTCCAGGCTGCCGCCGTCGTAGGTGCCCTCGTACTCACCAGGGGCCACGTGGGTGGCGGGAGGCATACGGGTGAAGTTCTCCTTGGAGAAGCTGCCCATGTAGTCGCCGCGATCGCCCGGGGCCTGGATGTCGATGTCGTCGTTGTCCTCGAAGATGCCTTCCTCTTCGTACTCGTCCCAGCGGTACCAGGGCTTGCCGTCGAGGTAGTCGCGGTCCATCTCGAAGTTCTCGCGAGAGGTGCTGATGGTCAGGTGGTCACCGACCGAGCGGCCATCTTCGTAGGCCTCGACCATGGTGTCGCCATTGTCGACCCACTTCTCGACCTCGTCGGGGTGGGCCATGGTGCACTCGTTGTCGTCCAGCGAGTTCCAGGGATCCTCGCAGAGGATGGGGTCGCCCTGAGGCTCCCAGAAGGCGGCCTCGATGAGGTCGACCTGGTACTCTTCGCCGCCCTTTCCGGAGGAGGCGGTGAAGTTGCCACCGGTGATGACGCCGGTCTCACGGCAGACCTGGATGTCCAGATCGTCGATGGGCTGGCAATCGGCAGCGGAGGAGCCGTAGCCGTAGAGGTAGACGCCGCCCTCGGTCTCGGACCAGTTGCGGCCACCCACGGTGGTGGTGGCGGTGACGTTGATGGTGTCGCCCACCATGACGGTGCAGACGTACAGACCGTTCTCGTCGGTGTAGACCGTGGAGTTGGTCTGAGAGCCCGTGCAGGTGACCTCGGCGGAGCGGACCGGGAAGTCCAGCACGTCGTAGACGTAGCCGGTGGCGCAGGTGGGCACGTAGCCCTGGTCGCAGTTCCACCAGGAGAAGTGGGACGCCTGGAACTCGAAGGCCAGGCCATCATCGGTCTCGGCGATGGTGCCCACGCCGTCGTCCACCCAGCGGGACAGCTCAGGGTCGAAGGACCACACGTCGTTGGTGTCGCCGACATCGAGGCGGTACACGTCGGGGTACTCGCCGTTGTCGATGGGCATGGACACATCGACCGGCTGGGTGGGATCGACCTCGACCTCTTCGCCCTCGGGGGTCTCGAGGGTGACGTTGATCATGCCGTAGGAGACCAGCTGGTTGAGGGTGTAGCTGTCGTCCTTGCCCGCGTCGGTGACCTTGCGCCAAGCGGTGAGGTCGCCGGGGGCGCCGAGGATCTCGGAGGTGTGCGGGTTGACGTGGGTGGAGGAGACGACCACTTCGCCCGTGTAGAGTTCGCCGCTGGTGGTGAGGATGTTGTCGGAGGCGAAGGTGATGCTCACGCCTTCGATCTCCACCGTGCCGCCGACGGAGGCGTCGAAGGTGGCGGTGCCGTCGATGGGCATGATGGTGCCATTGACCGACACGAACTCCCAAGAGATCAGCTCGGCGCGGGAATAGCCCGTGGCGTAGCCGTCCTTGTGGAAGGTCACCGGGATCGCCGAGGCAGGCAGGATGTCGCCCAGCTGGTAGTAGCCGCTGGCGTTCGTCGTGGCCTCGAGGCCCTGGACTTCGACGGTGACGTCGGCGACCGGGTTGCCATCGAGATCGTAGACGAAGCCACCGATGCGGCCGATCTCTTGATCGAGGGTGGAGCCTGCGCCCTGACAGCCGATGAGGGCGACAGAAGCGAGGATGGTGAGGGTCTTGGTGGACATCTGGGTGCCTCCCTGGAGGTGTACGTACGCTTCGCGCAGCGCGCCACTGCGGTCATCGCTACTATACAGCAGTGGAATCCCGTGATCCACCTGGATCTCAGACAATCTGCGACATCGACCATATCGATGGTGCAACTTGTCACTTCGGACACATCTCGCGGGCACGCGCTGGGCCGCTCAGCGGGGGTCGCCAGGGCGCGCGTCGGGCGTCAGCGCGGTTCCAACTGGAGACGGCCTGGGTCGTCGTCCGTGCCGGGGTAGGCGATGAGCTCGAGCTCGATCGGCTCTCCCTGACTGGGCTGCACGAAGAAGGTGTGGGGCCCAGGGGTCATCTCGACCACCACAGGCATCCTGCCGGCGTGGGTGCCGTCTACGAAGACGCTGGAGCCCTCGAGCTCGACGCTCCACAGCAGCACCGGCCCAGCCGCGACCACCTCGCGCTCGAGGGTGACGTTGCCCAGATCCACAAGCTCGCCGCGGCGCACCTCGACCGCCTGGCTGGACCAGGCGAAGCCCTCGAGCTCGAGGCGCACCACATGGCGCCCTTCGCGCAGGCTGTGGGCCTCGAGGGGCGTGTAGCCCAGCTCCTGGTTGTCGACCCAGATGCGTGCGCCGATGGGGTTGGAGGACAGGCTGAGGTGACCATACTCACCCGTGGCCTCGGCCCCTCCTCCCAAGAGGTAGCGCTCGTCGTTGGCGCCAGCGGCCGGACGCTGCTGGACCGCAGCCTTGGCGTTGGGATCGGTGGCAGCCACGTCATCGTCGTTCCCCGCGCTGGACCGGCCACCACCACCGGGCTTCTCGACCTCCGGCGGCTCGCCGTAGCGGTCGTAGCCCCCACCCAGCAGCAGCTCGGGATCGAAGTCGGGACCTGTGGCCCTCGCCGCAGCCAAGCGCCGGGCCTCGATGGCCCGGTAGCCCACGAAGGCCACGACGCTGACCAGCAGGACCCCTACAGCCACGGACCAGAACACGGCGACCCGGATTCGCTCCCGCTTGGCCGCGAGCGCCCGCTCCTGGGCGGTGGGAGGGTCGAGCCGACGATCCACGCCGCGGGCGCTGGCGGAGGCCGGCACGCGGGGCGCGGCCACCCCGGCAGCGGCGGTGGCCGAGACCGGGGCCCCAGTTGCGAGAGGAGGCGAAGGCAGGCCGGGGCTGGACGATAGCGGGGCCGAGGGAGCGCTGGCCGGGGGAGCCTCGGTGACGGTGCGACCGAAGCCGCCGCCGGTTCCGAAGCCGGCGCTGGCGCTGAATCCGCCGCCGCCGAAGCCCTCGGGGGCCGTGGTGGCCACGGTGTCTTCCAGCACGGGGCGCTCGATGGTCGGCGGGGCGGGAGGCGTGCGCTCCGGGGGAGGCGGAGGCACCAAGCCCGAAGACGACGAGCCGATCTGGGTGGACGGCTCCAGGTTGGAGTCGCCGACGGTGGGCGCCCGCACCGGCCGCAGCAGCATCAGCGCCGCATCGGCGTCCTTGGGCCGGGTGGAGGGCTCGATGGCCGCCAGCTGCATCAGGACTCGAGCGAGCCAGTCAGGGCAGTCGGGCTGCTCGACGCGAGGGTCGGGCAGGCCCTTGTTGCGATGCCACGCGGCCTTGCTCGCGGCGTCGCCAGGCTCGCAGGCGGGGTGCCCGACCAGACACTCGTAGGCGATCAGGCCGATGGAGTAGAGGTCCGAGCGCGCGCTCTGCACGCCCTCAGCCAGCTCGGGCGCCATGTAGTCGGCGTGGCCCGAGGGTGCGCCGGTGCGGGTGGCCTCGGCCACATGGACGGCCCTGGCCAGGCCGAAGTCGGTCAGCCGCAGGCTGCCGTCGTAGCACCAGAAGATGTTGGTGGGGCTGATGTCGCCGTGGATCACCCGCTGCTGGTGGGCATGGGCCAGGGCGCGCAGGGCCAGCTCGAGCAGGCCGGGCACGTGCTCCACAGGTACGCGCCCCCGCGCGATCACGCGTCGCAGATCCTCGCCCGCCACCAGCTCGCGGGCGGCCACCAGCTGCCCGCCCTCGGCCGTCAGGCCCTGGAAGGCGGCGATGCCCGGATGCCGCAGGCCCCGCAGGGGCGCGCACTCGCGCTCCAGCAGGGCCTGGAAGAGATCGTCCTGGCACAGGTGGGCGTGGGCGACCTTGAAGGCCAGCTCGCGACCCGAGCCCTCCACATCCACCGCCCGGCAGGTGACCCCGAAGTCGCCTCTGCCGAGCTCTTGCTCTACGCGGTACCGCCCGAATCGACTTCCGATCACCGTGCCTCCAGCGCAGCGCGCGCAGCTCTCCGAAGCAGTATTGCAGCCGCAGCGCGCCTGCCAGCGTGCACCACGGCGTCCCAGGCCGTGGCCAGCGGCCATGGGAGCCGCTATCCTCAATGGAGATGCCGACCTGGAGGCCCCATGCGCCCAACCCTGGTTCTCGCGCTCGTCTTGACCGGTTGTCCGTCCGACTACGAGGTGATCCCAGCGCCACCTGACATCGACCCCGGCGACGTCACCGAGTGCGACTTCACCCGCGTCCTGGACTCGGACTTCTACTCGTACGACTGCAACCCGGTCTTCACCACCTCGGGCGAGACCTGGGCAGGGGCCATCGGCAACACCACCTTCAACGTCACCGAGGTCGTGGGGCACCCCTTCTACCAGATGTGGTACATCGGGGCGCCCGTAGGCAGCGAGTACGGCGACTACGGCCTGGGCTACGCCATCAGCGACGACGGCACCACCTGGACACCCTACCCCTCGAACCCGCTGCTGGAGGAACCCGAGGACTTCCGGGCCTGGAACCACGACGGGATGCAGGGCATGCAGGTGGTCTGGGACCCCACCGCCATGCAGTACCTGATCCTCTACGGTGGGTACAACGTGGTGGGCAGCGAGTGGAAGCTCGGCACCGCGTCGTCCGTGGACGGCCTCGACTGGGAGCTCTCCGACCCGGTCTTCGACCTGGTCAATCCCTCTTCGGGCGGCATGGTGAACGGCTGCTGGCCCCTGGGGCTGAGCCTGGGCACCGTGGGCGGCTACAAGGGCTACGTCGCCGGCTACAACATGGGCGAGACCGCGTGCTCGATGTATGCCATGTCGTCCGCCGATGGCCTCTCCTGGACCATGGGGGAACGCCAGATGATCCCCGCGGGCCCCCCGAACTCCTGGTACGACGAGGGCTTCATCAGCACCGCAGTCGTGGAGCTGGCGGGCTCCTGGTACATGTTCTTCGTGGGCTTCGGTGACTGGGAGGTCAACGTCGGGTACCAGACCTCCAGCCAGATGTTCCTGGGCTGGGCCACCTCGAGCGACGGCGACACCTGGGAGGTCCAGCAAGAGCGCATCCCCATCAACCAGACCCCGCAAGGCGAGGTCGGTGCCGTGGCGGCCAACCGCGTAGGCGACCGCATCCACCTGTGGGTCACCGACACCTGGGGCGGCGAGTCGGGCGTCGGCTACTTCATCTACGACCCCCTGGGCAGCATGGGAGGGGACACCGCCGAATGAGGTCCTGGCTCCTGGCGCTGATCCTGTTGGCGCCCGCCCTGGGCGGCTGCGGTGATCTGTTCCTGGCGCCCAACGTCGACTCGGGTCCCGAGGGCCTGTGGGTAGGCGACGTGGATCCGCACTATGGGCCCACCGCCGGCGGCAACCTGGTCACCATCACCGGCGGCGGCTTCGAGGGCACGGTCAGCGTGAGCTTCGGCAATGCCGTGGTGGACGCCACCATCCTGGACGGCGGCGCCATCACCGTCACCGCCCCCAACGCGGGCATGGAGCTCGAGGTCGACGTGGTGGTGCGCTCGAGCCTGGGCGAGGTGACCGTCCCGGGCGGCTACACCTTCAGCGACAGTGTCATCCCCGACGACACCTCGGGCGGCGACATCGACGGCGTGGGCGGCGTGGTGGAGTTCAGCCACCTGCAGATCGCCTGCACCGAGTGCTTCGGCGCCACATCGCCCCAGGTCAGCGCGTTCGCGGCGTTCCACAATGCCACGGCCACCACCTGGACCTCCTGGCTGCCCGACCCTGGCAGCTGCGTGTCCAACCCGAGCAACACGCCCCCGGCATCGAGCTACCTGGACATCGGCACCAACATCCACCTCACGGCGGGCAGCCGCAGCCTCACGCTCACCCGCACCACCGTGGGGGGCCAAGCCCAGTACGATGCAGGCTCGCTCACCGACAGCGACTTCCAGCGCAACACCGCCTACGACCTCGAAGCGGCTGACGGCGGCGACTGGGGTCCGTTCACCATCGTGGACGCGGTGACAACGGGGCAGATGATCACCAGCGTGACCCCCAACGAGCTGCTGTACGTCGCCACGCCGCGCTTCCTGGGCGGAACCTGTACCAACTACTGCGCCTTCGATGCCCAGATGAGCCGCCAGGGCACCACGATCTCCTACAGCCCCTTCGGCGTGACAGGCACCTTCGTTGCGATGCTCGGCATGTACGACGGAACCTCAGGAAACTACATCGGCACCGTGCTGTGTCGCGACTACGACAACGGCTCCATCACCATCCCCGCCTCCTCCCTCAGCGCCTACGCCCCCGGCACGCTGGTCGCCGTCTACATGTACCGCTACATCATCGAGTGGACCGCCAATCCAGCCTCGAAGTCCTACGTCGAGTCAGTGGTGTCCATCGGCGTGCTCGGCACCGCCTCCCTCCGCTAGCCAGGAAGATCCCATGCGCCCCCTCCTGCCCCTGCTCCTGCTGCTCACCACCACGGCCTGCGAACCGGAGTCCGCCGCCAACGCCTCGGCGAACTGCCAGGACCTCTGCGAGCAGCTGGTGGAGACCTGCAGCTACGGCGCCTACCCCCGCTTCGACTCCTGCCTGCAGGGCTGCGCCTGGTACGAGGAGCAAGGCGCGGACGTGACCGGCGAGCTCGCCTGCGTCCAAGACGCCGCCTGCGACACCTTCCTGATCGTCGAGTGCGAGCACGAGTACGGGCTGGTGGACTGACGCCCGAGGCGCCCGGCACTCTGCGCGGGGCGCCCCGTCGCCGGCCGCCCAGCTGGGGGACTTTACGTCCCCCCGCAGCCCGGCCGATGCCGTACTCGCGGATCCTGAACGCTTGCCCACGGGTTACTGGCGCGGCCATGCTACGGTTCGAGCGAGCCACCCTGAGCCTCGGAGGGCGCGACCTGCTGGTCGACGCCTCCTGGGGTGTGCATCAGGGTGACCGGGTGGGCCTGATGGGCCCCAACGGCTGCGGGAAGACCTCGCTGATCCGCGTGATCACAGGCGAGCTGGACCTCGAGCGGGGCACGGTGCGGCTGCGCCCAGGGCTGGCCCTCGGCTACCTGCGGCAGCAGCCCCCCAGCCGGGGCGAGCGGCCCTTGTGGGACGAAGCTCGCGCGTCCATGACCCGCCTGGGACGCCTGCGGCAGGAGCTCGACCGGGCCGAGCGGGCGGTGCTGGACGGCGACACCAGCGCCGCGGCCGCCCTGGGAGAGGCCACCGAGCGCTTCAGGCTGGCCGGGGGGTACGCCGCCGAGGAGCGCGTGGGCGAGGTGCTGCACGGCCTGGGCTTCCGCAAGGAGGACTGGAGGCGCCCCTGCGACGCCTTCTCGGGGGGCTGGCAGGTGCGCATCGAGCTGGCCTGCCTGCTGCTGTCGGAGCCCGAACTCCTGCTGCTGGACGAGCCCACCAACCACCTGGACATGGCCGCCCGCAGCTGGCTCGCGGGCTTCCTCGAGCGCTACGCCCACGCCCTGGTGGTGGTGTCCCACGACCGTCATCTTCTCGACAAGGTCTGCAACCGCATCGCCGAGGTCCACAGCGGACGCCTGCTGACCTTCCGGGGCAAGCTGGACGGCTGGATGAAGGAGCGCAGCCTGCAGCTGGCGCGGGAGCGCTCGAGCTGGGACGCGCAACAGAAAGAGATCGCCCGCCTGCAGGACTACATCGACCGCAACCGCGCCAAGGCGGATCGGGCCTCCCAGGCCCGCGCGCGCCAGAAGACCCTGGACCGCATGGAGCGGGTGGAAGCTCCCAGCCGCGAGCGCCAGACGCCGCGCTTCCGGCTCCCCCCTGCAGAGCCCGTGGCCTCCGCGCCTGTCGAGCTGTCCGACGCCACCATCGGCTGGCCCGGGGGTCCTCCCATCTTCCTGGGCCTGGATCTGGCCCTGGAGCCCGGCTCGCGCCTGGCCCTGCTGGGCCCCAACGGCTGCGGCAAGTCCACGCTGCTGCGGGCCCTGGCCGGCCACCTGGCCCTCTCGGGCGGACGCCGACGCGTCGCAGAGGGGGTCCGCCTGGGGGTCTTCACCCAGGAGGCCGCGCGGGAGCTCAACACGGAGCTCAGCGCCCTGGATCAGGTGCTGGCCCGCGCCCCCACGGCCAGCCCCGAGCAGGTCCGCAGCGTGCTGGGCGCCCTGGGCTTGTCCGGCGACGCGGCCCTGCGCCCGGTGGGTTCCCTCTCGGGCGGCGAGAAGGCGCGGGTGGTGCTGGCGGGCTTCGCACTGCGACGGCACGATCTGCTCCTGCTGGACGAACCCACCAACCACCTCGACGCGGTGACCGTGGGCGTGCTGGCCGAGGCCCTGGCCGCGTTCCAGGGCACCGTGGTGGTGGCCACCCACGACCGCTACCTGGTGGAGCATGTGGCCACTCACGTCGCGATGGTCTCGGGCGGAGGGCTCGAGCTGTTCGAGGGCGCCCGCGCAGCCTTCTTCGAGGCCTCCAAGCTGCGCAGCGAGGAGTCCGAGCGCGACAGCGCCGCGGAGGGCGCCGCCGCCCACGCCGTGCGCAAGCGGCAGTCCCGGGACCGCGACCGCATGGAGCGCCGGGTCACCGCCATCCAGGTGGAGATCGAACGCCTGGACGCCCGCATCGAGGATCTGGACCAAGCCATGGTCCAGGCGGCCACCGACTTCTCTGCCCTGCGCGGCCTGAGCGAGGAGCGACAGGCCGCAGAAGCGCGGAGCGCCGAGCTGTTTCTGGAGTGGGAAGATCTCGACGCGCAGCTGAGCGCGGGGGCTCCCGCATGAGGGGGCGGCCGGGGTTCCCCGCGGCGCTCGCGCTGCTCTCGACGCAGCTGCTCGGATGCCCGGCGGCGCTGCCGGAGTTTGCACCGGCCGCGCCCCTGCTGCTCGCGCACCAGCCCCAGGCCCTGGTGGCCCTCGAGCTCCCCTCCACCAACCACCCCCACGGGCTGCCCACGCCCTCCATCGCCACCCTGCGCCAGGAACCGGAGCGCTGCTGGCGGGACGAAGGGCTCGAAGCGTACTGCGTCGCCCTGCCCGTAGGCCAGGTCTTCTACGGCCACACCACGCGCACGCCGCCCGATGGCATGGCGCTGCTGGGCCCCGACGACGAAGAGCTGGTCTACAACTGGGATCGCAGCGCACAGCCCGAGCTCACCACCTGGCGGGCCAGGGCCGGCGAGCTTCAGATCCGGCCCGCGCTGGGCTCGGAGCCCCCCCGCGCAGGCTCGCTCCGCGTCCGCTACCCACCCGCTGCAGCCTGGGAGAACGCCCTGGACCCGGCCAGCTCGACGCTGGAAGGGGCCGCCTTTGCCCTGCGGGAGCTGAGTGTGGACGACGAGCTCCGCCGCGGCGTGCTGCTCCCCGCCCCGGGGCTGGCGCGGTGGCGGGTCACGGTGCCCCCGGGGGCCGTGTTGGATCTGGAGGCGCGCCTGCTGGAGCCCGCGGTGGACCAGGGCCTGGCCTCCGATGGCGCGCTGCTGCGGCTGCGGGTCCACGCCGACGGCGTGGTGACCGAGCTGAAGGTCCACCGCCTGGCATGTGACGGCTGGAATCCCATCCGGGCGGATCTCGAGGCCTGGGCCGGCCAGCAGGTGGAGCTCGAGCTGATCAGCGAGCCGGGGGACAGCCCGCTGCTGGACTACGTCTTCCTGGCCAACCCGGTGGTCTACTCGCCCAGCCAGCGCCCGCGGCAGGTGGTGCTGGTCTTCGTGGACACCCTGCGCCGGGACCACGTGGGCGCCTACGGCTACGAGCGCCCCACCACTCCGGCCCTGGACGCCTGGATGTCGGGAGCCGCGGTCTTCGACGACGCCCGCGCCACCTCTTCGTGGACTCTCCCCTCCGCGCGCGCGTTGCTCACGGGCATGCCCCAGGGTGCCTGGGGCCAGGCCGTCACCCTGCAAGAGCGACTGGCCGAGCTGGGCTTCGTCACCGGCGCCTTCGTCGCCAACGCCTTCCTCACCTCCGCCTTCGACATGGGCCACGGCTGGGGCTGGTATGGCTACCACTTGCTGGCGCCGGCGGACGAGCAGGTGGACCGCGCCATCGCCTTCCTGGATCGCCACAAGGACCGCGACGCCATGGTGATGGTCCAGCTGATGGACCCCCACATGCCCTACAACGAGCCCGAGGCCTACCAGGGACGCTGGGCAGGCGAGGAACCCGAGGGGCTGGCGGGCAAGATCAACCGGCGCGGGCTGCGGGGGCTGAATCTCCGCGGCGAGCGGCAGGACCTGGTGCGCGACTACCTGGTTGGCCGCTACGACCAGAACATCCTCTTCATGGATCACGAGCTTGAGCGCCTGCTGGGCTCACTGCGGGAAGACGCCGTGGTGGTGGTGTTCTCAGACCACGGGGAGGAGTTCTTCGAGCACGGCAGCGTGGAGCACGGCCACACCCTGTACGACGAGCTGCTGCGCGTCCCCCTGGCCATCCGGGCTCCCGGCTTGCCGCCTGGGCGGGTGGAGGTCCCCGTCTCCCTGCTGGATCTGACCCCCACCCTGTTGGATCAACTGGGCGCTGAAGGTCACCAGGATCTGCTTGGGCGTTCCCTGCTGCCCGCGGCAAAGGGCGACACCCAGGCGATGCAGGAGCTGGCCGCGCGCGCGCACTTCTTCGGGGGCCTGCTCTACGACGACGAGGCCTGGGGCGTGCTGGCGCCCGAGGGCCTCAAGTGGGTCGCCAGGGGCGGAACCCAGCAGCTGTACGATCTGCGGACCGACCCGGACGAGCTGCAGGATCTCGCCGGGACACCCGAAGCCGACCTGCAGCGCTTTCCTCCCCTGCTGGCCCAGGCCCTGGAGCGCGAAGTCCGCCCGGTCTGGCGCCTGTACGGCCCGGGGGACGGCCGCATCGTCCAGGACTTCGAGGGGCGGGTCACGCTGCACCACGGGGCGGGCTTCGAGCAGGCCTGGCACCCCCTGTCCCTCACCGGCGACATGGCCAACCCAGTGCTGGCGGGCAGCGAGCTGAGTGTCGCCCAGGGCGACGGCCTGTACCTGCCGCGGGAGATCTTCGTCCAGCCCGTGGGCGACCCCCTGGACGTCGCTGATCTGCAGCTTGTGGTGGAGTGCGGCGAGGACAGCTGGACCGGCCAGCGCTCGCCCCGTGCGCGGGATCCAAGCCTGGTATTAGCCCGGCGTCAGACCCTGGTGACCGCAGGCAGGGGCGACCACCGCTTCACCCTCACCCTCCACCAAAGCCCCCTGCCCTACCCCCATGAGGGCGAGCTCGAGGCCAACGACGGTGGCATGAACGAACACCTCGAGGCCCTGGGCTACATCGACGAGTGAGGGATCCGTCAGCCCCTCGCGGCGCCCTTGTGTCCCGGAAGCGTGGGCCCTATGCTGAGCCCAACGAGCACCCACCACGCAGGAGGTTCCATGCGCTGGCTCGCCTTCCTCAGCCTGCTCGGCCTCGTGGCCTGCGGAGATCCTGACAAGGACGACACCGGGGGTGGCCAGGGCCTGGACCCGTCGGGTGACGAAGACGGCGACGGCTTCACCAACGGCGCCGAGCAGGACGCCGGCAGCGACCCGCTGGACGCCCAGGACCAGCCCTACGCAGGTGGCTGGCGCAAGGACAGCGAGTGCAACGACACCATCGAGGCCACCGGCAACGGCGAGGGCCAGGTGGCCTTCGACTTCGCCCTCGAAGATCAGTACGGCGACACGGTGTCGCTGCATGACTTCTGCGGCCGGGTGGTGCTGATCGAGTTCGCTGGATTCAGTTGAAGCGGCTGCGCAGGCAACGCTCCAGGTCTGGAGTGGACTTTCCAGGAATACGGCCCCGACGGCTTCATCCCCCTGATGGTGATGTACGACACCACCTCGGCCGAGGCCGCCGCCTACGCCGCCGAGAAGAACCTCAGCTTCCCCATCCTCTCGGACCCCAACCGAGAGGTCTTCGCGCGCTGGGATCCCAGCATCACCGTGCCGAACTCCACGATCATCGACCGCGGCGCCCTCGTCGCCGAGATCGACACCGCCTGGTACCAGTCGATGCTCGAGGCGTACGTCTACGACGAGTAGCGACAGGCTCGCCACCCCATCGCTGCGCCGGAGCCGTCCGGGTCGACTCGGTAGCTGTGCCCACAGCCGCGCTGTCTCGGCCGGGTGGGCTCGGCCGGCTCGGCTACCATCGGATCACGGGTCCCGTCCCGCTGCGGACTCCCCGCAGCGCCGGGCGCGACCGACCACGAGGACACGCCCCCATGAAACCAGGCTTCGTGGACCACTATGAACAGCTCCAGGTCAGCTCCAACGCCGACCAGGACACCATCACGCGCGTCTTTCGCCACCTGGCCAAGCGCTACCACCCCGACAACCAGGACACCGGCGACGCCGCCCGCTTCGCCCGGCTGGTGACCGGTCACGAGATCCTGTGCGACCCGGTGCAGCGCGCCAGCTACGACGTGGAACACAAGCACCACTGGGACGGGCAGTGGAAGCTGGTGAGCGAGGCCTCGGACGACGGCGTGCTGGTGGACGACCAGGAGATCCGCACCAAGATCCTGTCGCTGCTGTACACCCAGCGCAGGCGCTCTCCCCGCTCGCCGGGGCTGGGGGACTACGGTCTATCCTCCCTGCTGGACGTCCCCATCGAGCTGCTCGAGTTCCACCTGTGGTACCTCCGGACCAAGGGCTTCATCGACCGCGAGCAGAGCGGCAGCCTGTCCATCACCGTCGAGGGCGTCGATCAGGTCGAGCAGCTCCGCCACAGCATCGACTCCGGCCGCCTGCTGGTGCTCCAGGAGCACCGGGCCGCCGCCAGTGATGCCTAGTCAGATGCCCTCCCGGGCCGCCAGCCCCAGGGAGCGGCCCGCGTGGTGCGCTTCTTCGAGCGCCAGCACCAGGTCTTCGACCCGAGCACCGGGCTGCGCGACCACCCAGGCGTCCTGCCCGCCTGACGGGAGTTGATCCGTGTAGAGCCCACCCGGGCCCAGGCGCCAGACCACGCCTCCTGTGGGGACACCAGCCACGAAGGGCACACAGACCTGGCGCACCTCGAGGTGCTCGGCGGGGCGCACGAGCAGGCAGAGCTGCTCCACGCCCTCGGCGTGGAGGGATCCCATGATCTGGACGAGGCGCTCTACGGGTAGATCGGGATCAGCGGCGATGTTGGGGGTGAGCACCTGACCCGCACGGTGGGCGTCTGCTGGCGGCAGCACGGTGATCCCGGCCAGCGACAGCTCCGACCGTCGCCGCGCGATGGCCTGCCACCGCTGCCAGGAGCTGGGCGACCAGCTGTCGAGGGACTCGGCGACGGGGCCCTGGTCCACCACGAGCTGGCCCTTGGACCACGAGACCAGGGCGCGGCTGGACAGGATGACCCGCTCGGGCTCCACCCGGATCAGGGGGGCCACCGGGCGCTCGAGGGGCAGGCCCTGCGCCCTGGGGATGCGCAGATCGGCCACCGGCCCGGGCACCCGCGCCACCGCCAGCAGGGTCCGCCAGGCCACCAGCTGGTGGGCTCCCAGCAGCGTGGTGGGCACGATGGCCTCGAGGGCGGCCCCCACGCGCTCGAGGGCGAAGACGGCGTCGTGGGTCGCCGCGCTGGTGGCCAGCAGGCCCACCGCCTGGTTGGGCGGAAGATGGGTGCTGCCCCCGAGAGCTCCGCAGAACTCGGCCACCAGCCCGGTGCGCGCCAGCTGACCCACCGCCCCCTCGACCTCCAGGGTGGCCAGACGCTCATCCGCCCGCTGCACGCGGATCCAGGCGAGGTAGAGGCGCCGCGCCGGCTCGGTGCGACCAGACCAGGACCGAGCGGCCTCTATAGCCAAGTCTCGGACCTGAGCCTGGACCAGATCAGGACGTCCGAACAAGGCGCGGGCCTGTTCCAGGCTGCCGGGGGTGGAGTCCCAGTCCCCCTCCGCCAACAGCGCCAGCTCGAGGGCCATGGCCACGGACAGCGCCGCAGGCTGACCCGCAGGGCGTTCCGGCAGGGGCTGGTCGGCCCCCAGCGACACCAGCAGCGAGGCCACCCACAGGGCCAGCACCAGGACGCGACGGATCCCAGGCGGAGGTCGGACGCCCAGCTCGGACGGCTGACCCGGCGTGGCGTTCCGTGGCATGCTCTGCGCCATGGTGAAAGTCCTCTACGACAGCTTTGGTGATCCTATCCCACGCGGCCTGCCCGACCTCCTCAGCGAGGCCGGCTGCACCATGGATCGTCCTCCGAGCGAGCAGCGGGCCGCTGTCGAGGCCCTGGCCGACGGGCACCCCGAGCGCCTGCAGGCGCTGGACCCTCCACTGCTCTGGCTCCGCGCCGTCGAGCGCGCCGAGGAAGGCCTGCCCAGGGTAGTCGAAGGGCTGCGCCGGGACCGACTGATGGCCCATGACGCCTGGACATCCACCTGGCACGGGTGGTGGGAGGACAGCGGTGAGCAGGGGGCCGTGCGCTGCCTGCGGCCCGAGTGGCAGCGGGATCCCATCTTGCTTCGCCGCATCGAGCGGGGCATCCGCGCCGCTACGGGCCTGCGGGGCCTGGCACCCATGCGCTTCCAAGCCCACGGCGGCTGCCCCCATGTGGCCTACCGCCTGGCGGGGGTGCCCCTCGCATCCCTGCTGCCCGCGGAAGATCCGCCCGATCTCCAGCTGCTGATCCGCTGGCTGGGCACGGGGCTCGAGACCCTGCAGGCCATGCAGCGGCGCGGGCTCGCCATGCGCACCCTGGGCTCCCAGCAGATCCTGCTAAGCGATCAGCGCGCCACCCTGGTCTGGCTGGACCCGTTGGCCGGCGAGGCGTGTCCCCGGGCGGACATCAGCCAGCTGGCAGCCTGCCTCCTCATGCTCGATCCCGGCGCGCTGCACCCTCTGACGCAGCTGATGGAGCCCTGGGCCACCGAGCCCCCCGCATCGGCCGAGGAGGCATCCAGCCTGCTGCGCCGCGCCCTGGCCGACCACCTGGCGGCCTCCCGCCACCGGCTGGCCATGCGTGGGCGCAGCGCGGATCGGGGCGCCCGGGCGGCGCGCCTATACACAGCGGCACGCGCCCTGCAAGAGGCTCTGCCGCCACCCGACGGTCGCTGCGTGCTGCGCGCCGGGTACGATCGGGTGCTCTACCTGGTGCAGAGCGAGGGGGGCATCGTGCGGGGTGGTGCCGCGGCCGGGGTGCCGCCCCATGGCCTGCTGCCCCTCTACTCCCCCCGCCGCGGCCTGGACGCGCCCGCGGCCCGCGCCATGCTGCGGGCCTGGGCCCTTCGCGAAGACGGCGACGCCGAGCTGCGCGCCGCCACTCAGGAGCGCTGGGGAGGCAGCGACGAGCTGGGCGCCTCCCTCACCCGCTGGCTGACCATCGCCAGCCAGCTGCGTCGCGCCCAGCTGACCCTGTCCTACCGTCTGCGGCGCTGATGACCCGGCCCGAGGAGCGACCATGAGCAGCGATGACATCGAGGTCCAGTGGAGACGTCGCCGGTGGATGAGCGGCTGCCAGGGCTTCGCGGTCCTGGTCGTGTTGCTGGCCCTGGGCCTGTTCGGCTGGAGTCGGTGGTCCGCGTGGCAGGCGGTCCAGCGGCAAGAGGAGCGGGCGCGGGAGAGCTTCGAGCCCGTGCTCGACCGCATCGAGCAGGCGCGCGCCCAGCAGACCCAGCAGGCGGACTACGACCTGGACGAGACCGTCCGCGTGCTCCACGAGATCGACGCCACCATGGCCAGCGGGGGCTCCCTCGAGGAGTACCTCTCCACCATGGCCCTGAAGGACTACCGCCACGTCCCCGCCGAGGTGCTCCAGGCGCGCGCCGAAGTGCTGGAGGTCTTGTTCCAGCTCTACGCGCGGCAGGTGGAGGCCGAAGACCAAGCCGCCACCTGGGCCCTGGTCAAGCACATGGGCCCGGTGCTCAACGTCCTGATGATGTCCAAGCTCGAGGTCGGGGGTGACGCCGGCCTGTCCATCCCGCTGACCGGCGGTGGAGGGTCGGTGCAGATCGCCAAGGCGGGCATCGACCAGGAGGGCGTGCGCCAGGTGTACGAGGACTGGAGGGGGCAACAGGCCGACCACCAGCGGCTGCTGCGGGAGGTCATGGAGATCGAACAGCAGCTGATCGAGACCCTGACCGCGCATGCCCGGATCTACCACCGCTACCTGGACGAGTGGGGCAAGCTCTGCGACCTTCGGGATCGCGCCTACCTGGCCGTGAACGACGGCGACTGGGAGGCGGCGGCCCAGGCCGCCCGCGCAGCCATCGAGCTGGCGCCCCACGAGCGCGAGGCCCACCTGCTGCTGGCGCTGGCCCTGATCGAGGGCGACACCGCCAGCCCCGAGGACCCCGACGAGGCCCAGCGCATCCTGGACGCCTACCTGGACGAACACGCCGACGCGTCGGCACCAGCCTACCTGCTGCGGGGAGTCATGTTCGCCCATCGCGGCGACCTGAAGGCAGCCCGCCTGGATCTCGAGCAGGCCGCGGTGACCTACCCCAAGCAGGCTGAGCTGCTCCAGGACATGCTCGACCCCTACCGCGCCCGCAGCCGCACCTTCCTGCGCAAGTCCCGCGAGGGCAACCTGGTGCTGGCCTTGTACAAGTCCTCCATGCTGGGCGCCGCCTGGTTCAGCCCCGACCTTCAGCTGGCCCGCCTGGCCTTCGAGCAGGGTGACGTGGAGACCGGACGCAAGAAGGTGATGGACCACTTCGCCCGGCGGCGCGCCCAGGGTCAGTGGGATCTGGTGATCCGCGACCTGCAGTTCTGCGAGACCTTCCTGCAGGACGACTACCAGCTGATCCTGCCCGAGCGTGGCTGGCTGGACCTCGAGGTCGAGGAGGCCATGCTCGGCAGCAAGCTGAAGGTCGCGGTGGACAACCGCAGCGAGCGCAGCCTGCACAACGCCAGCCTGGTGCTCTGCCTGCACTTCACCGACATGCACCCCGATGACTACGAGACCTTCGCGCCGCGCACCGAGCCGGTGCTCGCGGCCCACGACATCACGAACTTCGACGACGTGGAGGTCCTGCTGGACCTGGGCGGCGACCGCAAGGGCGTGGACGATGTGGCCACGATCCGCGCCGTGCTGGTGTCCAACGAGGCGGTGGCGTGGGTCGACACCGTCACCTTCAAGCGCGACCAGGCCCACCGGCAGCGGGAGGAGCGTATGCGCCAGCGGGCCGAGCAGCGCTGGTCGCCGGCCTCGCGCCCCCAGGCCACCGAGAACCATCTGGTGGACCTGAGCCTGGCCAGCCTGGACGACGGCGCGCTGCTGGCCACGAGCTCCGATCTGGGCAAGGACGACGTACACATCGACCTGCCCTACCTGGTCTCGGTGCTGGCACCCGTGTTCCGCCTGCAAGCCGGCGGCCAGAGCTACGAGGTCGCCGACAACCGCATCGAGCAGGGTCGCATCCGGGTGCGCTTCGACGACGTGGCCAACTTCGACGACGAGGGCCCGACAGTGATCATGCTCCACGCCGACACCAGGCTCACCGAGCTGGTCCTCACCTGGACCCGAGCCCCCAGCGGGGAGTGGGGCTTCCAGGGCGCCACGCGGAGCGACTGACCACCACCCCGCTCAAGGCTCCATCAAGCCCGCGTCGATGAGCTGCTGCTCGAGCTGGGCGCTGCGGTACGGGAAGAACTCCCCGAGCAGCCGCTGGTGCTCGGCCATCCACTCCCCGTCGCGGGTGTAGGGCGGCTCGCGGTCGGTGTCGCCCCAGCGGGCCGACTCGGCCACCACCGCATCGACGATCTCGTCGCTGCGGGCGAGCCAGCGGGCGGTGCTGGCCTCGACGCCGAGGGCGCCGCCGGGCCCCAGGTGCTGGGCCGCGCGCTCGGCGTAGCGGGCGCGGAAGTCGGCGTTGAGCCGCAGCCGGGCGTAGACGTGGGAGATGGCCCCGGCGATGTCCACCTCGACGTTGGTGTCATCGCTGGCCTCCCAGATGCTGTACTCCATGTCCCACACGAAGAAGCGCCACAGGGCGCCGTCGCGCCGCTCCCGCAGCCCGCGCATGTTGTTGTGGTAGAAGCAGCACGGGCCGTCCCGGTTGACCGTGTACTGGTGGATCAGCATGTAGTCGATGAGATCGTCCACATCGAGCACGGCGAGGATGGCGTCGTAGACCGCGGGGTCGGTGACGTCCTGGTCGGCCAGGGCCAGCAGCGCGTCATAGGCCTCCAGGGTGCCGTCGATGGCCTCGTTGGTGGAGGTGCGACGGTTGATGGCGTCGTAGTCTTCGTCGTCGCCGCCGAAGTACTCCTCGCCGAAGCCGGCGTCGGGGCGCTCCACCAGCTGGTACAGCCCCCAGTACAGACCGTTGAGGTACAGGTGTACGTGCCGGCCATGCCCGTCCACCTTGCCCATGTCCCGAGCCGTGTCCCGGGCGAAGGCGTCCCGCAGGTACTGGGCTTGCTCCGGGTCCCGGAAGTCCTGCCAGCCCCGGCTGCCCTGGGACCGCAGCACGATGCTGTCGAAGCGGTCTACCGGCGCGTCCGGGAAGAGGGGGTAGTCGAGCTTGCGGGCGCCGTACGCCGACGAAAACTCGAGGCGGAAGGAGTGCTTCTTGGTGTTGCTGTGGGAGCGCCAGCCGTACCCGTGGATCCGCAGGCCGCAGTGCTCATGGAACCCCCCGCCATCGGGCTCCAGCAGCTCGATGGAGGCAGCCCGCTCCCAGTCGTCGCCCCGCTGCTCACTGTGGATGTAGATCCCGGCTTCCTCGCCGAACAGGTCGTCGGGAGGCATGGAGATGGACAGCGTGGGGATGGCCTGCAGACCCCGGAGCAGGTCCTCGGCGTAGGCCGGATCGTCCACCACCTCGGGGTCCATGGCGTAGTCCGCGCTGACCGCCGCTTGGCTGATTCCGTCCCAGGTGCTGGGCAAGCCCGAGGGCTGCTCGGGCTGGCGGACCACGTCCGCGAGGAAGATGTAGCTGTGGGCCACGGCCGGGCTGTCGCCCCAGCCGCTGCGGAAGGCCGCCGCCCGCAGCACGGTGGTGGTGTCGACGGGGACGGTCACGCAGGCGAACCCGGCCTCGTTGGGGGGGGCGACGGTGACGCCGTTGTCGGGCTCGGGCACGGAGCCGTCGGTGGTGTAGACCAGGGAGGCCCCCGGGGTGGGGCCGCACAGGTCCACGGGGGTGGGCTGGTCATAGAACCCCCGCGCATGGTCGACCTCCGGAGCCTGGACGATCCCCTCCCAGCCGGTGCCGTTGGGCTCACCCGGGGTGGGCGTCGAGAAGTAGCGGAGCTCGCCCAGATCCATCCACTGCAGCGCCAGCTCGGGCGTGAAGAGCAGGTCGTCGTCCGCGGGGCTCAGGTTCTGGACCTCCATGGCGAGCAATCCCTGGGCCCCGTCGAAGGCCTGGGGGTCCAGGACGTGGAGCTCGATCAGCGCGCCGTCGTGCTCGGTGCTGGCCTGGATCTCGCCCAGGCCGGCCCCGGCCAGCACTTCGCCATCCAGCCACAGGCCGAAGCCGTCGTCGTAGGCCACCCGCAGCAGAGCGCGGTCCGGAGCCTCGGCCGGCGGCGTCACCCAGGATCGCAGGCCCGCCCGGGCTGTGAGCCCGTGCATGAGCGCTCCCAGGTCGGTGGCGATGGCGTCGGTGTAGGGCGATGCCTGGACCGCCATCACCTGGACCTCCGCCAGGCTGAGCCACTCGCTGCTGCCCGCTCCGCCGACCGCATGCTTGGCCACCCGCACAGCGGCCGCCACCACGGGCTCCTCCGGGTGCACCTCGAGCAGCGCGCCGGGGTCGCTGGGGACCGTGCCCTCGGCGGTGGGGTTGAGCAGATCACTGGCCCACAGCTCGAGGCCGTCGGCGTCCAGCAAGCTGACCGTGATGTTGTAGAGCCGCTCGGGGCAACACTCGCCGCGGTTGTGCAGGCGCACGGAGTCGACGGACCACAGCCCCCCCAGGTCCACCTGCCACCAAGGCTCGAGATCGCCGTCCGCGGTGTGGGAGAAGGTGGACATTTCCCCGTCCACCGCCTGATCCCCCGTGCGCGAGTACCCATCGGAGGACTGCGTGGTGGTGGCGAACATGGCCACATCGGCGGGCTCCGAGTCGCTGGCCAGCCCGTCGAAGCCCACCCCCAGGATCACCGGGATCCAGCTGCTGTCGTCCAGGTCCGGGGCTTCCCAGCCCAGGGCGGGATCCAGCTGCAGCAGAGCACCGTCACCGGCCCCGAGCAGGGTCTGCTCGCTGACCCGTTGCTCCACACCGAAGGCGATGTCCTCGCCCAGGGCGGGGATCTCGACCCGGTCCGCGAGGCCGCTCGAGCAGCTCAGCAGCAGCGTCTCCCCCTCGGCGCTCAGGCGGAAGCTGCTGTGGACTTCGCCCACGGGAGCATCCTCGCTACGCCCCGATGCGAAGACGAGCAGGAACGCGCCGGGGCCCAGGGTGAGCGCTGGGAAGCCCCAGGTGTCGGGCTGGCCAGGCTCGTCCGACAGGGCCCACCCTTCGAGCTCCACGGCACCACCCGAGGCGTTGTACAGCTCGATCCAGTCGGAGCTGTCACCGTCGCCGTCCTCGAGGCTGTCCCGGTTGGAGCTGACCACCTCGCTGATGATCACACGGGGGCAGGCCTGAGTGTCCTCGATGCCCGGGATGGTCTCGGGGTCGGTGGGGCGGCTGTCCCCAACGCCCGAGTCGCCAGGAGCGACCGGGACGGGAGCATCGCAGCCATGGACGAGCAGCGCCAAGCCGAGGAGGGAGCATCGCATGCTGTCACCGTATCCGACTCGACGCCCCCTGGCGGAGCCCTCTCAGCGGGGCCAGCGCCAGCGCCGCAGCCAGCTGGCCCGTCGAGCGGCGTGGGTGCCGGGCTCCAGCTCGAGCTCCAGCGGCTGCTCCTCCCACCCCCGCGCGGCGAGCCACTCGGGGCTGACAAGCCTGGGATCGGGGGTCAGGCCCCGCTGGTGCAGGCTGACCAGCCAGACCTGCCCGGCGATGGAGGGCGGCTGCTTCATGCGCTGGCGACACTGGGGATCGTGGGGCGGTGCATCCCAGACCGACAGGCTCCGAGGCAGCAGGAGGATCTCCAGGTGCAGCTCGGCGCAGTCCAGCAGCAGGTCGTCCGGACCCACGGTGGCCACGGCCCAGTCCGCCAGCGCCTGGCGGGGGTCCACGGGCGCCGGCAGCTCGGCCTTGCGGCGGAGGATGTGGCTGACAGGCCTGACGAAGTCGCCCGGGTGTACGGTGGGAAACACCACCACCACCCAGCCGGCGGCTATCAGCGGGCCGAGCCCCGCGACCCAGGGGCGTTCAGGCCAGCGACGCGCCGCCAGCGCGCCTCCTCGCGTCAGGACCACCGGCGCCAGGCAGCCCATCAGCGCGGCGCTGGGCAGCAGGTATCGATCCACGTAGGGCACCCAAGCCATGCCCGCGATCAAGCTCGCGGCCGAGGGCAGGAAGACCAACGCCGAGGCCGCGGACGAGCGCCGCCCCCAGATCCCGGGCACCACACAGAGCCCCAGCAGCACCAGCGCAGGGAGCAAGGGAGGCAGGTGGGAGTACCGGCGCAGGTTCCGCAGGTTCAGGGCCAGGCGCTGGCGGGCACATGGACCCAGCAGCGTGCCGAGCCCTAGGTCCTGTCCGAGGGACTCGCGGCAGACGCGCGCCTCGCGCACAGCGACCTCGTCCATGGCCGCGCCGGGCCCCCTGGATTCCTGGTGCTGCAGCGCCAGCTGGGAGGCCATGGGGCGAAGCTCGATCCCGTAGTGGGCCTGCAGGCCGTGGTCCAGCAGCTTGCCCCCAGCCAGGCCCAGCAAGGCCAGCCCCACCAGCAGGCCCCGCCGGCGCAATGCCCCAGGCCCCAGCGCCACCAGCAAGGGCACCGCCAAGGCTACGGGCAGTCCGCGGGGGTCCATGGCCAGGCACAGGCCCCCGAACACCCCCGCCAACACCGCCGGCAGGACACTGGGCCAGCGGCAGCACCAGGCCGCCGAGGCCAGGGCAAGCGCCGTGAGCGCGCCCACCACCGGGTAGGGATTGACCCACCAGGACCCGTCCAGCACCACCGACAGCATGGCCGTGGCCAGCGCAGCCAGGCCGCCCGCCCAGGGCGTGGACAGGGCCCGCCCCAGCAGGCCAGCCCCGGTCACGGTGCCCAGGGAACCCAGCAGGGCCAAGACCTGCCCCGCGAGCACATAGGAGCCGCCCGAGCCCAGCCACCCCACTAGCCAGGGGTACAGCGGCTGTCGCCAGTCGTTGTAGCGGAAGGCGCCGGCGTCGATCCACAGGTGAGCCGCCGAGCCCAGGTAGCTGTCCCAGTCCGCCCCGTGGGGGTAGTCGAAGCGCGCCCAGCCGGGGTGCAGCATGAAGCCCAGCCCCAGCAGCAAACCCACGAGCAGCGGCGCCTCACGCCACAGCTGGGCGCGAAGGGGGTGACGACTGCCTTCTGGGGGACGGATCACGCCGTGAGGCTATCCGCCGAGCAGGCGAGGGTAAACCCCTGCCCTGCATCGCGAAGCGACGCCCGCTACATGTCGGCCGGCAGCTCCGCAACCTGGGCGGCCGTGAACACGGGGCCGTCTTTACAGACGTAGACGCGCCCGATGTTGCAGCGCCCACACTTGCCCAGGCCGCACTTCATGCGGTTCTCGAGGGTGGTGTAGACCTGGTCCTGGGAGAAGCCCAGCTTGTCGAGCACAGGCAGGGTGAACTTGATCATGATGGGCGGACCGCAGACGATGGCCACGGCGTTGTCGGAGGTCGGGGCCGCGTCGCCCAGCACGGTGGGCACGAAGCCGACCTGACCGTCCCAGTCCTGAGTCTCACCGCCGGGGTCGACGGTCTTGACCAGGCGAACGTCGGCGCGGGCAGCCCAGGCCTCGAGCTCGCCCTTGTAGACGAGGTCGGACACCGAGCGGGCGCCGTAGACGATGGTGACATCGCCGAACTCGTCCCGGCGGTCCAGGCAGTTGTCGATCACGCAGCGCACCGGAGCCAGCCCGATCCCACCGGCGATGAACACCAGGCTCCTGCCCTTCCAGGCATCCACGGGGAAGTGGTTGCCGTAGGGGCCCCGGAAGCCCATGGTGTCGCCCACTTCGAGCCGTGACAGCGCCGTGGTGACCTTGCCGACCTTCTTGAAGGAGCACTCGATCAGCGGCAGCCGGGTGGGGGCCGATGCGATGCAGAAGGTGCACTCGCCCTCGCCGAAGACCGAGTACTCGGCGAACTGCCCCGCGCGGAACTCGAACGCCTCGGCGACGGCTGGATCCTGGAACGCCAGGCGCAGGGTGACGGTGTCCACGGTCTCGTCGATGCGCTCGGTGACCCGCATCAGGTGGGGATGGTAGAGGTTCACAGGTCACCTCCCGTGGGGGTCTCTTCGTCGATGTCCGCCTGCAGCCCGGCCAGACGCTCCACCACCTCGAACATGTCGATGCCCGCGGCACAGGCCCGGGAGCAGCGGCCGCAGCCGGTGCAGAGGATGGCGTCGAAGCGGTCGGGGTAGATGGCGAACTTGTGGCTGACCCGCTGGCGGATACGCGCGCCCTGGTCGCCGCGGGGGTTGTGGCCCGCGCCGTGGAGGGTGAACAGCCCGTACTGGCAGTAGTCCTGGTTGCGCCGCCGGGTGCCCTTGGCCACGCCCTCTTGCTCATCGACGATGTCGAAGCAGTGGCAGGTGGGGCAGACCATGGCGCAGGCGCCGCAGCCGTGGCAGGACAGCGCCAAGGCGGGCCAGGCGGGGTCGATGAAGTGGCCCTCGATCCATGCCCGGGCCGCCGCGGGGTCGAGACCGTCGGCGTGGGAGAGCGCGGCGCCGAGCCCAGCCCGGAAGGCCTGGGCCTGCTCCTGATCCCTGGGCTCGCCGAAGAACGCGGGGTGGAGGTCGACCAGGGCCTGGCCCTTGTCGCTGTACACCTCGACCAGGAAGCCATCGCCCGCGGGCACCAGCAACAGATCGGAGCCAGAGGCGCCGTCAGGGGCTAGGCCCACGCCGGTGCAGAAGCAGGCGGAGTCGGCCTTGTCGCAGGCCAGGGCGATGACGGTGGTGGCGTCACGCCGGCCGAACCAGGGCTCGTCCCGGTAGTCCCAGTCCATGACCCTATCGACGATGGGCAGGCCCGCGGCGTCGCAGGGCAGCGCGCCCAGCACCACCCGCGGCCCGATGCTGGGGTCCACTGGCGTGAGCGTGACGTCCTTGCCCTGGCGCTCGTAGTGCAGCAGGGGCTCGGTGGGGGGCAGGAAGAAGGACTTGAGGGCGTTGTCGGGGCGCTTGTCCAGCACCACGTCCGCCATGGTGGTGACCGTGCGGTAGCCCACGGTGCCGCGGGCGTCGTGGCGAAGGGCCGGAGCGATGACCGCAGTGCCAGCGCCAGCCAGCGCCTCCACCAGGCCAGCCAGCTGCGCGCGGTCGATGTGCTTGAGGTTCGAGGGCTCGGACATCAGACGATGAACTCCTCGGCGTCATCCTTGCGGAAGGCGCCCACGGGGGCAGGGGCGTCGGGATCGTCCCCCACAACGTGATCGAAGGCGTCGCGCACCACGCCGGCCAGGAAGTGGTTGAGCAGGTGGATGGGGATGCCTTCGGGGCAGGCCCGCTCGCACTCGCTGCAGCCCGAGCAGCGCCCGGCCAGGTGCTGGGCCCGGGTGAGGTGCCAGGCCAGGTTGCCCCGGGTGTGGGCCGAGGGCTCGATCCAGCGGGGCTGGGTCTTGTCCACGATGCAGCGCTCACAGACGCACAAGGGGCAGACCTGGCGGCAGGCGTAGCAGCGCACACACTTGGCCAGCTCACGGTTCCAGAAGGCCAGCCGCTCGGCCGCAGGCATGGCCATCAGCCGTGCCACCTCGGCGTCCAGGTCGCGACCCACCGGAGGTTCGGGGGGCAGATCACCCACCACATGCTCGGGCAGGCTGGGCTCGCGCACCGTGCAGCCGTGGCAGCGCGGGGCGATGGAGGCGGCGTCGAGGGGGCCGGTGGCGTCGGGGGTGTCGAAGACCCCTCCGCAGCGCACGCCGATGAGCACGAAGTCCTCGCGGGCGATCTGCTGCTCTCGCAGCAGCCCAGCCACAGCGCGGGCGTCGCAGCCCTTCACCACCACCGCCGCCCGGCCCAGGCGCTTGACGTGGCCCCGCCGAGGGTTGAGGTAGGTGGCCAGGTTGTGCACACAGCGGGCGTCGAAGATCAGCCTGTCCACGTCGGCCGGGTCGGAGACGAAGGCCGGGCGCACACCGCGCCGGCTGTCCTCGTAGCCGATGACGACCTTGACCTCGCCAGCCTCGAGCAGCTGGCGCGCCAGGTCTCGAAGGGCGTTCATGCGACCTCCTCGGAGCCCGGGTAGCCCTCGAAAGGCCCCAGGGCGCGGATGCGCTCGGTGGTGCCGTTGACCACGTCGGCCCACTTCTGGCCCTGGCTGGCGCTGACCCACGAGAAGGTGACCCGATCGGAGTCGATGCCCGTGAAGTCCATCAGCTCCTTGAAGAGCCGGAAGCGGCGGCGCGCGTGATAGTTGCCCTCTGAGTAGTGGCAGTCGCCCGGGTGGCAGCCGCTGACGATCACGCCGTCGGCGCCGCGCTCGAAGGCCTTGACGATGAAGAGGGGATCGATGCGCCCGGTGCAGGGCAGGCGCACGATGCGCACGTTGGTGGCCATGGGCAGGCGCGAGGTGCCGGCGAGATCGGCGCCGGTGTAGGTGCACCAGTTGCACACGAAGGCCACGATGCGGGGCTCGAACATGGTGGGTTCCTCCGTCACAGGCTCAAGGCCTGGATGGACGCGAAGACCTGGGCGTCGGTGAAGCCGTCCAGCTCGATGCTCTTGGAGGGGCAGTTGGCGGCGCAGGTGCCACAACCCTGGCAGACGCCCGGGTTGATCTGGGCCACGACCCGCAGCACGTTTCCACGCCGGTCCTTGACCTCGAGGTGTTCGACGGCGCCGTATGCGCAGGCCCGCTCGCAGTGGAAGCAGCCCGAGCAGGTGGCCTGATCCACCTTGGCCACCTGGGGCTCCCGCTCCATCTCGGACCGGCTGAACAAGGCCAGGACCTTGGCCGCGGTGGCCGAGGCCATGGCCACCGAGTCGGGGATGTCCCGTGGGGCCTGAGAGCAGCCAGCAAGGAAGATGCCCGCGGTGTTGGTCTCGACCGGGCGAAGCTTGGGGTGGGCTTCGTTGAGGAAGCCGTGCTGGTCGTAGGAGATGGAGAGCTTCTGGGCCAGCTCCTTGATGCCTGGCTGGGGCCGGATGGCGGTGGCCAGCACCACCATGTCGGCCTGCACGGTCATGGGCTCACCGCCCAGGGTGTCCACGCCCTTGACCACCAGCTTGCCGTCAGCCCGGTAGATGGCGCTGACCCGGCCGCGTACGTACTCGGCACCGGACTCTTCAGCGGCGCGGCGGGTGAAGGCGTCGTAGCCCTTGCCCGTGGCCCGGATGTCCATGTAGAACACCACCGCTCGACCGCCATGGACGCTGTGCTGGTAGAGCATGGCGTGCTTGGCGGTGTACATGCAGCACACCCCCGAGCAGTACTCGATGCCCTTGGCGGGATCCCGAGAGCCGGTGCACTGGATGAAGACGATGGTCTTGGGGGCCTGGCCGTTGGAAGGGCACAGGATCTTGCCGCCGGTGGGGCCCGACGCCGAGGCGAGGCGCTCGAACTGCAGCCCGTCGACGATGTCGGGGTCGGCGCCGTAGCCGTACTCGCCGTAGCCCTCGAGGTAGGGCTCGGGCTGGTCCTTGGCCACGGAGTAGAGCTGGAAGCCGGTGGCCACCACCACGGCGCCCACCTTCTCCTTGATCAGCTCGTCGCCGCCGTCGAAGCTGATGGCGTCGGCGGCGCAGGCCTTAGCGCACTTCTGGCAGACCGCCTTGACGGGCTTGCCCCGGGCGATAGCCCGCGCTTCGGCCTTGTAGTGCAGGCAGTGCTCGCGATCGATGACCGGCTTGTTGGGCACCGCCTGAGGGAAGGGCGTGTAGACGGCCGTGCGGGTGCGCAGGCCCATGTCGAACTCGTCCAGAGCCTTCTTGGAGGGGCAGACCTCCATGCAGGCGCCGCAGCCGGTGCAGGTGTCGATGTCGACCGAGCGGCCCTTCTTGCGGATCGTGACCTCGAAGTTGCCGATATAGCCCTCGAGCTTCTCCACCTCGCTGTAGGTGTACAGCTTGATGCGCGGGTGCTGGTAGGCGTCCACCATGCGGGGCGTGAGGATGCACTGGGAACAGTCGAGGGTGGGGAAGGTCTCGGAGAGCTGGGACATGTGCCCGCCCAGGCTGGGCTCCTTCTCGACGATGATCACGTCCCGCCCGGCCTCGGCGATGTCCAGGGCCGCCTGGATGCCCGCGATGCCTCCGCCGATGACCAGGGCCGTGGGCGTGACCGGGATGCGGATGGGCTCGAGGGGGACGTTCTGCTTGACCTTCTCCACCATCGCCCGGACCAGATCGGTGGCCTTGACCGTGGTCTCGGGGGTGCGCGGGTGAATCCACGCACACTGCTCACGGATGTTGGCCATCTCCACCAGGTAGGCGTTGAGCCCGGCGTTCGAGGCGGCGCGACGGAAGGTCTTGAGGTGCATGTGGGGCGAGCAGGCAGCCACGACCACGCCGTCGAGCCCATGCTCGGTGATGGCGTCCTTGACCAGGTTCTGGCCCGGATCCGAGCACATGTACTTGTAGTCCACCGAGCAGACCACAGAGGGATGGTCAGCCACGCTGCCGGCCACCGCCGCACAGTCCACCGTGCGGGCGATGTTCTCGCCGCAGTGGCACACGAACACACCGATGCGTGCCATCAGGACACCTCCCCTTCCGCCACCGCGACCGCGGTGCTGAGCCGGTCGAGCAGGGGCTGGGTGGAGACATAGTGGCGCTGCAGGCCCATGGCCTTGGGATCGAGGCCCATGGCCAGGCCCACCAGCTCGGTGATGTACAGGACGGGCAGCGCGCCGGCGCCCGCCTGCCCCCGGTTCATGGCGGGCTGGCGCATGTCCAGGTTCGAGTGACACATGGGGCAGCCCACCACCACCGCCTCGGCACCGGCGGCCCGGGCGTCGTCCAGGATCTCGCGGCCCATGCGGATGACCGAGCCGGTGCGGGACAGGGAGAAGCCAGCTCCGCAGCACTCGATGCGCTTGTTCCAGGCCACGGGCGTGGCGCCCACCGCCGCGCAGACCTGCTCCATGGACTCGGGCTGCTCCCGATCGTCGAAGCGGGTGACCTTGTGAGGCCGCAGCAGCAGGCAGCCGTAGTAGCAGGCCACCTTGAGGCCATCGAGGGGCTTGACCACCCGCGGCTGGATCTCGGGCAGCAGCGACTGCAGGAAGCCCACCACGTTGATGATCTCGGGAGGAGTGCCCAGGGGACGCTTCAGGATCTCGGCGACCTGACCCTTGAGCGCAGCGTCGCCCTCGATCTCGTGGGCTGCACCGGCCAGCCGGCCGTAGCAGGCCGCGCAAGGGGCCACGATGTTGTCCAGGCCTTGGCCCTCGGCGATGGCCAGGGTGCGGGCAGGCAGGGCCACGCCCAGCAGGTGGTTGGTGGCGTGAGCGGAGCTGGCGCCGCAGCAGGCCCAGTCTTCGACCTCGTCCAGCTGCACGTCCAGGGCCTTGACCAGGGTGAGCAGGCTCTCGGAGAACTCGCGGGCGGTCGCGTGCAGCGAGCAGCCCGGGTAGTAGCCGAACCTCATTTGGCCTCCTCTTCGGAGCTGCTGTCCCGCCGCTCACAGGCCTCGAAGATGCGCCGGACGTCGTCCAGGCCGTCGATGCGGGTGGGCACCAGGGCCAGCTTGCCCCGGGCCATCATGCCAGGGGCGGACTCGACATCGTCCAGCAGGGCGCCGCTGCGGAGCTTGTAGCCCAGCACCAGGCCGAACTCGTACAGCCGCCCGTTGAGCTTGATCTGCTCGAGGAAGGCGGTGTGGAACGCACCGATGCGGCGCGGCGCGGTGCCCGGCGCGCGCTCCATGGCCAGCTCGCGCAGGGCATCGACCAGGCGCGCGGGCTCAACCTGCTGGGGGCAGCGGCTGGAGCACTGCTCACAGCTCAGGCACAACCATATGGATGGGTCCTCCAGCAGTTCCTCGCGACCCTGCTGGATCTTGCGCATGATCTGCTGGATGCGGGTGGGCATCTCGTCGGCCATCGGGCAGCCGGCGGTGCACTTGCCGCACTGGTAGCAGCGAGCAGGGTCGATGCCAGTGCGGGCTCGGATCTCGCGAGTCAGGGGCGGGCCGTGTTCCGAGTGGCTCACGGGACCTCCATGGTCTTCGGGGCAAATCTGGAGCGGGATTAACGCAAGATACCCGAAGGGCCAGCAACCACAAGTGCGGGAATCAGCAGGAAAATGGGCCCCCAGGAGATAGCCCACCGCGGCTGTGGAGATTCCCGTAGTCGCCCCGCCGGATCAACCCCCACAGGAGCGGTTCGGCGCCTAGCCCTTGTTCACGCTGAGCAGGTACGAGCGCCCGCAGTCCGCGCCCCCCACGGCGTCGATGATCACGCCGTAGGTGCCCCCGTCGTCCACGAAGCTCTCGCCCTCTTCGCGCAGGGACAGCGCCCCCGTGCCGTAGCTGCTCTGGACGTCCTCGAGCTCGCCGCTGTCGCCCACCCGGCCGAGCTGGATGCGGTAGGTGGCGTCGGCGGGGATGCTGGTGAGGCTGACCTCGAAGCCGAACTCCTCGTACCAGGGATCGTCGATGAAGAAGCTGAAGCGGTCGAGGTCGTCGTCGTTGTGCAGGATTCCGGTGATGCTGTAGCTCTCGTCGTCGGCCAGGCTGCCCAGGTAGAACCAGGAGGCCGCGTCGTCGTTGGGCTCGTAGATGTCGTCGCCCCGGGCGTCTTCCTCGAACTCTCCATCACAGTCGTCGTCCAGCCCGTTGCACTCGTCGTCCTGATCCGGATGGATCGAGGGGTCGTCGTCGTCGCAGTCCCCGCCGTTCTCGCTGAAGCCGTCGCCGTCGTCGTCCCGCTCGAAGGGGTCGGTGATCGTGGTGTCTTCGCCGCTGTCGCCGGTGTCGGTGCCGGTGTCGTCGCCGGGCTGGTCCTGAGGATCGCTGTCCCGCGGCACGCGGGTGACCGTGGTGGGCACCGCCAGATCACAGGCGGCGACCAGCAGCAGCGCGAGGGGGACCACCTTCATGGCAGACGCTCGGGAAAACGACGATGCTCGGATAGGATAACGTCCACCATCGCCCCTCGCTTCGTAGCCTGCACCGCATGTCCAGCCAGCTTCCCCCGTCCGCTCCCCTGCCCCTGGTCCACCCGTCCGTGCTGGTGACCGGGGCGGGCGGCTTCATCGGCCGGCGCCTGTGCAGCCTGCTGCTGGAGCAGGGCGCAGAGGTGCACGGCACGGTGCGGACCAGCGCGGCCCTTCCGGGGGTCATCGCCCACACCGTGGAGCTGTCCGACCCCACCGCGGTGCTCGCCTGCTTCGACGCCGTGCGACCAGCGCTGGTCTACCACCTGGCCTCTCCCGTGGACCTCAGCCGCGACCCCGCGGCCTTCGCCGCGCTGCGTCCGGGCATCCTCGACGCCACCCACCACGTGGCCCAGGGCTGCATCGCCCACGGGGCCCGCCTGGTCTCGACCGGCACCTGCGAGGAGTACGGCGCGCAGCGGGCCCCCTTCACCGAGTCCATGCAGGCCATGCCGGTCTCGGCGTACTCGAGCCTCAAGCTGGCGGCCACCCAGTGGCTGCTCACCCTGCATCGCGTGGCCGGCCTGCAGGCCACCGTGGTGCGGCCCTTCCTGAGCTATGGTCCAGGCCAGGCGCCCGGGCGGCTGATCCCCGCCGCCATCGCCGCCGCCATCGCCGGGCTGCCCTTCGACATCACCGATGGGCGCCAGACCCGCGAGCTCAACTTCGTCGACGATGTCGCCCGCGGCATCGCCGCTGCCGCCAGCCCGGCGGCTCTGGGAGCCGTGCTCAACATCGGCGGCGGGCCCGAGCTCAGTGTGCGCCAGCTGGCCGCCACCATCTTCGAGCTCGCGGACGCCGACCCGGCCCTGGTGCGCCCGGGGGCCCTGCCCCTCCGCCCCGGCGAGGTCGAGCGGTTCTACGGCGACCACAGCCGCGCTCGGGAGCTCCTGGGACACCACCCCCGCGTCGGGCTGCACCAAGGCCTGCGCGCCACCATCGACCACGTGAGGACCCATGGCGCCCAGTGAGCTGCTGGCGAGCATGAGCATCGAGCCCCTCGAGATGTACGTCGACGGGCGCGGGACGCTCTACAAGGCCTTCCCCCACGCGGTGGGGGGCGAGGTCTACCTCATCTCCATCGAGCCGGGCCTGGCCCGCGGACACCACTTCCACGCCG
This sequence comes from uncultured Pseudomonadota bacterium, assembly GCA_937912125.1. GTDB lineage: Bacteria > Myxococcota_A > UBA796 > UBA796 > JAFGLY01 > CALDOK01. The sequence goes on along the minus strand of CALDOK010000192.1, from coordinate 8,469 downwards.
AGCGCGGCGAGTGGTTCGTGGGCATCCAGGGCAACCCCATCCTGGTGGTGGCGGATCCCGCCACCGCCGAGCGACGGGTCTTTCCCCTCGCTGGACGCCGGGTGTGGGTGCCGGCGGGGCTGGCCCACGCCATCTTCGCCCCTCCGGACGAGGCCTGCCTGGTGGCGGCGGCCATGCAGCTGCCCCACCACCCCGACGACGTCTTCAGGCACCGGCTGGAGGCCCCTTGATCCCAGCGGTGACGCTCTGGGTCCTGGCGGCCCTGTGCCTGGCCCTGGACGCCCCCGGCTGGGTCCTGGGCCTGGTGGTGCTGCCGGCGATCCTGTGGGCGCCAGGCTGGGGCTGGGCCCGCTGGCTCGCCACCCGGCGAGGCGCCCCGGCGTCCGCCCTGCAGCTGGGCCTGGACGCCTCATGGATCGGCATCGGCCTGGTGGTCGTCAGCGGCAGTGTGGTGCGTGAGCTGGGCCTGCCGGCCTGGTGGCTGCTGGCCCTGAGCGCGCTGTGGGGAGCGCCTGGCCTGGCGCTGGCCTGGCGCGGCCGTGGATCGCCCCTGCCGATCCCCGATCCCAGGGTGCTCACTGCTCTGGGGGCCGTGGTGGTGGCCGTGTCGCTGGTGGCCGTCAACCACGCGCCGGGCCTGGTGCGCCCCATGGACGCGTACTGGTGGCACGCGGCGCCGGATCAGGGCGCCTGGCAGCGCACCACCCTCGAAGCTCCCGACTTCGAGCCCATCAGCTGGCCCGAGGCGGGGGCCATGAAGGCCGAGCTTCCCGCCGGCGAACACCGCATCGTGGCCACCAGCCACGGCCCGCTGCTGGCGGTGGCCCGCGGCGACCTGGGCACCCGGATCTCCATCAGCCAGGGCTCGTTGCTGGGCTCTGCCGTTGTGGAGTCCGACCCCCAGGAGCAGGAAGAGGAGGGCCCGGTGCCCCGCTACCTGGATCGGGGCGTCGCCGGCGCCTTCGGCGAGCTGACGCCGGGGCCTGCGGTCATCAGCATCAGCGCCCCTGCCACGGTCTACCTCGTGCCCAGCCAGGACGCGGTCTGGGCCCTGGACGAAGCGGGCGAGCTGCGCTTCGTGCACTACTACCAGTGCCTCAACATCGTCGAGAACCTGCGCTGGGCCCGGGACACCCTGGTGGATCTGCGGGCCACGGTCAACCAGCCCCCCCTCTGGGCCTACGTGCTGGCCGTGCCCTCCGCCCTCATCGACCGGGACCAGAAGGGCGCGGCGCTGCTCTTTTTGTGGGTGCTGGCCCTCACCGGGATCAGCGGCGTGCGCCTGCTCGAGTTGGCCGGTCCTGGAGCTGCCTGGCCCGCCTGGCTGCTGCCAGGCCTGGCCACCGCCATCCACGGACGCTTGATGATCGAGCCCGGCAGCTTCGACTTCCCAGACTCCCTCTACACCGCGGCCATCGTCGCTGGCATGGCCGCCCTGCTGGCCCGGGGGCCCGTGCGGCTCACCCTGTTGGCCGTCGCCTCGAGCCTGCTGCGCTACCCGGGTGCCGTGCTCATCGCAGGCGCCGCCCTGCTGCAGGCCCTGCTGGCGGGCCAGCTCCGGGGCCTGCTGCGGCCTGCACTGGCGGCCGTGGGGGTAGGCTCGGGTCTGCTGACCCTGGCGACCCTGGCGGGCCTGGCCAGCGGACACCTGGGCGAGTGGACCGAGATTCTCTGGTTCGAGACCTTCCAGGAGCACTGGCACGGCGAGGCCAACCCCGGCGTACTCCTGGCGCGCGCGCCCTGGTTCTACTGGAGCTGGGTGGTCTACGCGGGGGGTGCCCCTCTGCTGGCCCTGGTGGGCGCCCGGGGCCGATCCCTGCTGATCCTGCTCACCGCCGGCTGCTACTCCCTGCTGCTGTGCACCATCGACCACTCCCCCAGCCACTACTTCCTGCCCCTGGTCCACCTGAGCGCCGTGGCGCTGGGCGCTGGCGTGGGCACGCTGCCCCAGCGTCCCGTGCGCATCGTCGTCCTGGGCCTGGGCCTGGTGGGGCTGGCCTGGAGCGCCGCCCTCGGCGCGGCCATCTAGCCTCTAGCCCCCTTGGAGGTTCCGTGCTTCGTCTCCCTGCCATGCTGCTGCCCCTCGTGGCCGCCTGCTCCTCGCCACAACCCGAGCCCGCCGGGGCCTACCAGGCGCCATCGCCACCCCAGGAGCGAGCTCCAGCCGACACGCCCCTCGGCGGCCCACCGCCCGGCGCCACCCTGGTGCCCGTGGTGCCCCCCTACACCGACGCCACCTGGAAGCCGCCACCCAGCACCCGCAGCCGCGAGGAGGCGCGGGGGGAAGGCCAGTCCGAGCAGACGCTGAGCGACTACCTAAACCCCGGCCGCGACAGCTGGAACCAGCCCGACAAGGTGATCGAGCTGCTGGGCATCCAGCCGGGCATGATCCTGGCCGACGTCGGCGCCGGCTCTGGCTACTTCACCTTCCGCCTGGCCCAGGCCGCGGGGCCCCAGGGGCGGGTCTACGCTCCAGACATCGACCCCCTGGCGGTCGACATGCTGCAGGCCCGCATGGACAACGAGTGGGACTCCACCACCATGGCCGAGATCCGGTCCTACATCTGCCCGGGCCACACCCCCTGGCTGCCCATGAACGCCGTGGACCGCGCCCTGTTCGTGGACGTGCACTTCTACACCGCCGATCCCCTGCCCCACTGGGGCCTGCAGAGCCTGCAGGGCCTGCGGGGGGGCATGAAGCCCGGTGGCCTGGTGCATGTGATCGAGGGCCACGTGGACCAGGCCGGCGACCCCATCGAGACCATCGCTCCCAGGGCCGAAGCCATCCAGCGCAACTTCGCCGCCGCGGGCCTGGTCCTGCATGCCGAGCACGCGCTCTTCGACGACCACTTCTACTACGTGTTCGAGCGGGTGAAGTAGCCGTCCCCGCCGCCCCGCGGCTGGATCAGTGCTGGTGGCCCTCGTGGTCGTGGCCTTCGTGGTCGTGGCCTTCGTGGTCGTTCTCGAGGGCCGGGGCGTGGTCGTGAGCGCTGTGGTCGTGCCCAAGCGGTTCGTGCAGCTCGCCCGAGCCGTGGCTGTGGGGGATGAAGGCGGCGATGGCCCACAGCAGCACCACACCCGCGGTGAAGGAGAGGAAGTGGACTACGGCGCGGCGGGCGCGACCCTCGCGGTTGATCTCGGGGATGAGATCAGCGGCCGCGATGTAGATGAAGTTTCCAGCGCCCAGCGGGATCAGGAAGGAGACGTCGATCTGGCTCGAGACACCCCAGGCCACCAGCCCGCCCACCAGGAAGGTCAAGCCCGAGAGCAGGTTGAAGATCAGGGCCTGCTTCTTGGGGAAGCCGCCGTGGATCAGAATCCCGAAGTCCCCCAGTTCCTGAGGGATCTCGTGAGCGGCCGCGGCCAGCCAGGCCACCATGCCCAGGCGAATGTCCACCAGGAAGGCGCCGGCCACCGCCAGCCCGCCGATGAAGTTGTGCACGCCATCGGCGATGAGGATCAGCCAGCCCAGGGGCGCCCTGTGGTCGTGGGTGGGCTTGTGGCAGTGGTGCCAGTGAAGAAACTGCTCGAGGGCGAAGAACGAGCCGAAGCCCACCATGCACCACACCCAGGGCGACAGCCCGGGCATCTCCTCGACCGCCGCCGGCATGAGGTGGAACAGCGCTCCAGCCAGGAGCGAGCCCGCCGACATGGCCACCAAGGGCAGGATGATGCTGTCGAAGTACCGCTTGGGGAGGATCAGCGTGATGCTGCCTACCAGCGCGATGCAGCTCATCACGATGCCGCCGCCCAGGATCCACCAGAACACGTCCATGGGGGGCCTCCGTGAGATGCCGGCACCGCGGGACAGTCCGCGAGGCTCGATCCGAGGCGCCTGGTAATACAATGTCTATTCGGAGGGAAGGGTCGAGCCTGACGATGTGTCCCCCACCCCCCCGTCCGGTGCCGCCTTGCGACCCCCACACCGTAGGGATAGCCGGCCCGCCACAAGGAGAAACCATGCCCCGCTCGAAGATCCTGGTCGCCGACCCCCTGCTCCTCGCCGCCGGCCTGGCCGCCTGCCTCGCCTGCTCCCAAGAGCCGGCTCCGGTGCCCGCGCCGCCCCCGCCCCCCGTGGACGACAGCCCCTTCACCAAGGAGCTCATCAAGGAGTGGAGCGACAGCCACATCACCTGGTACGTCGAGGCTGGCGTGCTGGGTGACAAGCAGGTCATCCTGCTCTCCGAGGCGCGCTTCGACACCGGCCCTGACGGCAAGCCCGTGCCCAAGCCGGCCACCATGCAGGTGCTCACGAAGACCGACGCTGGCTGGGACTCCACCGAGCTGACCGACGGCGACGGCGCCGTGTTCCACAAGGCCATCATCCGCGACGGCCGCGTGCTCACCATCTCCGGCGCCAAGCCCGGCGCCGAGGACGCCATGGGTCGCCTCAAGTCCTGGACCATGACCGATGACGGCGGCTGGTCGGCCGAGGAGCTCTGGGCCCAGGCCTGGGGCGGCAAGATCCAGCGCATCCGCGACCTGGAGATCGGCGATGTCGACGGCGACGGGGCCGACGAGTACGTCATGGCCACCCACGACGAGGGCGTCATCGCGGTCTACGAGCTCGACGGCTCCGTCACCCAGCTCGACGCCAAGCCCGACACCTTCGTGCACGAGATCGAGATCGGCGACATCGACGGCGACGGCGCCAACGAGTTCTTCGCCACCCCGTCGGACCGCAACAAGGCCGACGCCAGCCAGCACGGCGAGATCGTCATGTACCGCTGGAACGGCGAGGCCTACGTGCGCTCCATCGTGGACGCCGGTGATGGTACCCACGCCAAGGAGATCCTGGCCGCAGATCTGGACGGCGACGGCACGAGCGAGCTGTTCGGCGTGATGGAGGCCAGCCTGGGCGCCGACAAGTCCATCGTGAAGCCGGTGGAGATCCGCCAGTACAGCCTGCAGCCCGACGGCAGCTTCACCAGCGTCGTCGTGGCCACCATCCAGGACCGCCAGACCCGCTTCATGGTGGCGGCGGACTTCGACGGCGACGGCCGCAAGGAGCTGGTGGCCGCGGCCATGAAGACCGGCCTGTACCTCTACGACAGCCAGGACGGTGCCACCTGGACCACCACCCACTTCGAGAAGAAGTCGGGCGGCTTCGAGCACGCCGCCAACATCGGCGATCTGGACGGCGACGGCAAGCCCGAGCTGTACGTGGTCAACGACGACGGCGGCAGCCTGGCCCGCTACACCTGGAAGTAGACCTGCCCTGGGTTCGCTTAGGCGCACTTCGGTGCGCCCTTCCTGCTTCAGGGCCACCTCCCGACGCGACACCCCCCCCTCGCGGCGGTTATGGACCCCTCCCTCCCAGGAGTCCCAGATGAGCAACGACAACAACGCCTCCTTCGAGATGCGGACCTATGTGTTCGTGGACCAGATGCAGCCCCAGCTGGCTCAGTTCATCGCCAAGGACAACCGGGTCTACGACCCGGCCGAGTACGATGCCGCGCTGATGCTGGAGCTCGCGCCGGCCATGGAGATCCACCGCATGATCGACCTGGCGCTCAAGAGCACCGCCGTGCGCCTGGGCTCCGTGGTCACCGAGCGTCACTTCGGCATGATGCAGATCCAGCACGCCGATCAGGGCGAGGTGGTCGAGGCCGGCGAGGCCGTGCTCCGCCAGACGGGCCTCACCAAGTACGACCGGGCCCGCGTCACCATCGCCACCAACATGGTCATCCGCGGCATCGAGCAGGACCACGCGATCTACTTCACGGGCACCTCCAAGGGCAACATGGTGCTGGCCAACGAGTCGGTCTTCATCCTGGAGATCACCCCGGCCGCCTACCTGATCATCGCGGCCAACGAAGCCCTCAAGGCCGCCAACATCAAGCTGATCAGCATCCGCCCCTTCGGCGCCACCGGGCGCTTGGTCATGTCGGGTCCCGAGTCCGAGATCGACTCCGCCGCCGAGGCCGCCCTGGCCATCCTCGACAAGCTCAACAAGGAGCTCGACGAAGGCCCGGGTCGCACCGTCACTGGAGACGACGCCAAGTACAGCCGCTAGCGGCGCGGAGCGAGGGATGCCCCCAGCGCGGTCCGGTCCCATGGCTTGGCTGGTGGTCGGGCTCCTGTTCGTCTCCCCTGCTGCGGGCGCGGCTTCCATCGCGGATGGAGCCGCCCAGCTCGAGCTGCTGCTGCAGCCGGAGCTGGCCGTGGACGAGTCCGACAGCGGCGCTGGCGCCCGCTACGGCATCGACCCCCAGCTCGAGCGCGCCTACCTTGCCCTGTCGGGGCAGCCAACCCCTCAGCTGTCGTTCTTCGCACAGCTGGGGGTCGATGGCTTCGGCCGCGATGGTGCCTGGGACCAGGGCTTCGCCTTGCGCGATGCGTGGCTGGAGTGGGCCCCGGGGCCTCGGCTGCAGCTCGACGCGGGCCTGATGCTGGCCCCTTGGGCAGGGCATGCCATGCAGCGCGACGGCGCTCAGCTCGATCTTTCCCGCCACGACGCCCTGCTCCCCTACCCCAACGGCATCGCCGGCCGCGACGTGGGCTTGATGGTCCGCGGTCGCATCCTGGGCGATCGCCTGGAGTACCGCCTGGCCGGCCTGGCCGGCGTAGATACCGCCCAGGGCCACGACGCCACCGACTACGACGGCGACGGCTCCCCCGACGCCCCTCCGCTGAACCCCGATGACATCCCGCGGGTCACGGCCCGGCTGGGGTGGTCCTTCTTCGATCCCCAGGGCGGCGCGGGGCCCGCCGGCTTCCACACGCAGGCGCTGGCCCTCGAGTCCAGCCCCGACGGCCTGCGCAGCCCGCGCAAGGTCCTCACCGCGGGGGTGGCCATCGACCACCAGCAGGACGCTCTGTACGTCGAGCAGCGGGACTTCACCGGCTCCGTCTCCAGCGCCACCCGGGTCGACTACACCGCCGCCACCTTCGACCTGCTGGCGGATCTGCCCCTGCGCGAAGGGGCCCGAAGCCTCAACGTGCTGCTGGCTGGCACCCACACCATGTTCGACTCCGACCACCCCGCCGCAGGCAACGGCGTGCTCGCCATCGCGGGCTACCGGGTCGGCCGCGTCCAACCCTTCGGCAGCTACGAGCTGTTCGACGCCCAGGCCAGCTCCGCCTACGACCGCGTAGCCGCACGCCTGGGCGTGGTGTACTGGCTCGACGGCCACGCCACCAAGCTCGGGCTCGAGCTCGGCGCCTGCCGCAACGGCGGCGGCAACGATCTGCTCTTCGAGGGTCGCCTGCAAGCACAGCTGCGCTTCTGACCCGCACACGAACACCCCACCCGTAGGCCACGGCAAGGAAGGGGAGCATGGCAATCCAGGTTCACGGCGACGAGGGACGGCTCGCACGGCTGGTGGACAGCTACCTGCACCGGGCGATCCAACAGCGCGCCAGCGACATCCACTTCGAGTCCCTGGCTTCGAGCTTCCGCGTCCGCTACCGCATCGACGGTATCCTCCACGACCAGGCCCCCATCTCCCAGTCCCACCGCCTGCACGTCCTCAACCGGCTCAAGATCATGGGCTCGCTGGACATCGCAGAGAAGCGGGTCCCCCAGGATGGCGCCTTCACACAGGTGGTCAACGGTGACAAGACGAGCTTCCGGGTCAGCACCTTCCCTGGCGAGCACGGCGAGAAGGTGGTGGTGAGGATCCTCTCCCACGTCACCACTCTGGTGCTGCGCGAGCTGGGCATGCCCGACGCTCAAGCCCGGGCCCTCGAGGCCGTGGTGGCCCGCCCCCACGGCATGGTGCTGGTCACCGGCCCCACCGGCAGCGGCAAGACCTCGACCCTCTACGCTCTGCTGCGCCACCTCGAGCGCCCCGAGCGCAACATCGTCACCCTCGAAGATCCGATCGAGTATCGCTTCGAGCACATCACCCAGGGCCAGACCAACCCCAAGGCCGGCTTCACCTTCGCGCGCGGCCTGCGCGCCATCCTGCGCCAGGACCCGGACATCATCATGGTGGGCGAGATGCGCGACAAGGAGACCGCCGACACCGCCTTCAAGGCCGCCCTGACCGGCCACCTGGTGCTCTCGTCGCTGCACACCAACAGCGCCGTCGAGACCGTGATCCGGCTCTTCGACATGGGCGTGGAGCGCTACGTCATCGCCTCGGCCCTCCGCTGTCTGGTGGGCCAGCGCCTGGTGCGCGTGCTCTGCCAGCACTGCCGCACGCCAGTTCCCCTGGACGATGGCCTGCGCACGCTGCTGGGCGCCCCCGCTCACGTGGAACACATCTACCAAGAGTCCAGCTGCCACCTCTGCAACCAGACAGGCTTCATCGGTCGCCGGGGCCTGTTCGAGCTGGTCGAGCTCGACACCGGCCTGGCCGATCTGCTGCGCTCCACCGACACCAGCCGCACTACCCTCGAGCAGGAACTCAGCCGGCGAGGCATCCTCACCATCCGCGACGCGGGCTTCGCGGCGGTGGTCTCGGGCGAGACCAGCTTGAACGAGGTCTACCGCGTCACGTAGAATAGCGGTCCCTCCCCCCC
>CALDOK010000191.1 GCA_937912125.1 uncultured Pseudomonadota bacterium | reverse complement strand
CCGAGGCCGACACCCACGCCCTTGGTGTGTTGTGGCAGCTCCTCGAGCGCCTGGGGCACGCGCCGGAGCCCGAAACCTTCTTCCCTGCGACCGGCCGAGCCGCACGTGGACCCGATCCCGAACGGGCTCCGATCCCCATCCCCGCCGGCCGCTTCCGGATGGGGAGTCCCGACGATGTGGGCCATGGCGATGAGCACCCCCGCCACCACGTGTCCCTGACCCAGCCCTTCGAGCTGGGCAGCACTGTGGTCACCAAGGGCGAGTACGCGCGCTTCGATCCCGAGCACGCCTGCCCCGACGGGCCCGAGCATCCGGTCACCGAGGTGAGCTGGTACCAGGCCCGCCTGTACGCGGTTTGGGTGGGTGGGCGGCTACCCACCGAGGCGGAGTGGGAGTACGCTTGCCGGGCGGGGACCGAGACGCCCTGGTCGTGCGAGGAGGACCAGCTCGGAGAACACGCCTGGTTCGGCGAGGGCGTCGAAGGCTCCGCGCACCCCGTGGCCGAGAAGCGCCCCAACCCCTGGGGCCTGTACGACATGCACGGCAACGTCTGGGAGTGGGTGGAGTGCGGTTGGCTGCGCGAGTACGCGGCCGAGCCGGTGATCGATCCCACCGGTCCTTCGGCAACCTCCAGGCGCGTGGTCCGTGGTGGCTCGTGCTGGCTCTCCGCCGGCGGGTGCCGTTCTGCCTTCCGGGACGGGCTCCACCCGTGGTACCGGTTCCACTTCCTGGGCTTCCGTGTCGCCTGGTCCCCCAGCCGGGGTTGATGCGGGATCGTTGATCTTAGAGAGTGTGTCGAACAGCGGCACAGCGGCCGTCAGCGGCGGCCTGCTGCCGATGACGGCCGCACCGCCGGCACCGCTCACTCAGCGCCGAAGTCGACGAAAACAGGGCGACAGGGCCATCGAAGGTGAATCGATAGTGCCTGACCACCTCGGTGTGCTCGGCAGCTCGATGCCGGTCAGCGGCACGTCCTGCCGCTCCGATGCGCCAGCGGCGGCCACGGATGTCCCAAACCTGCCGAAGCACGATCCGAAAGCGGCAGAATCAGGCGCGATGCAGCAGAACCTGCCGCAGGCTCCCGCCCGAGCGGCAGATCCTGCCGCGGTTCCGGTCGCTCCTCCCCACCACGCCAGTCGAGCTACAATCCTCGAGCCCAACCCCGGGCGGGACAAGCGGAGCCACCATGAACAAGCTGGTCGTGTTCTCGGACCTCCACCTAGGCCCCCATCCCCAGGATGGGACCGACTACAACTTCCACGCCGGGGGCACCATCCTGCCCGACGCGGTCCGAAGCTACGCCGGCCCCGACCACCACATCGTGTTCAACGGCGACAGCTTCGACCTGCTGATGTTCCCCCAGCCGTTGGATCTCGCCACTGCTGCCTGGCGCATGGAGCAGGTGCTCGCCCATGACCGGATCACCGCCTTCTGTGCCGCACTGCGCGACATGCTCGGCAGCGGCGCAAGGGTCACCATCCGACCAGGCAACCACGACCTCGAGCTGCATCTGCCCCACGTGCAGCAACTGGTGCGAGAGGCCATCGGATACCATGGCGAGCTCTTGCACTTCGACTGCGGCGAGGTCTCGCTGCTGGACGTAGGCGGGCTGCTGGTGGCCGTCACCCACGGCGACGGCGACGACCTGTTCAACCGCTACCGCATCCAGTCTGTCCTCAACGGGGACAACCGCGCCTACCCGCCTGGTTCCCACTTGGTGGCTGGGGGGCTCAACCCCGCCAAGCGCCACAACATGGCCTTCGTCGACCTGCTCAAACCCGACGTGGCGGGCGCCGCCATGGCGGTGCTGCTCATCCACCCCCGCGCCTTGGGGCTGATCGAGGTCGGCCGGCTGGCCAACTTCGTGACACGGGCCCTGGCTCGCAAGCACTGGAATCCCTACGCCCTGATCGAAGCCCCGAGCAGCGACGAACTCCCCGGGCTCGACCAGCTCTCACTCGAGGATCTCGAGGCGTTGAACCGCGCCCTCGGTGCCAGCCTCGAGCTGTTCGGCACCGAGACGATCGACACCAGCCTGGCCGCCCGGACCCTCCGTGCAGTGCTCGAGCCCCAGGCGACCCTGCACCGCACCATCGCTGGACGGATCCTGAGGGCAAGCTGGTCCGCCATCGCGGATCTGCCGAGCGATGATGGGTGCCCACCGGGGCTGATGCCGCTCCCCAATGAAAGGCAATGGGCCTGGGACACCGCGGCCGAGCACGGTGTGTCGTTGGTGATCGCTGGGCACACCCACGCCGCACGCTTGGTGCAGTTCGACGGGCTCACCTACGCCAACTCCGGCACCTGGGCTGAGCTGATGCGGCTCCCGGATCACGCCACGCCCGCCGAATGGGAGAACTTCGTCCGTGCCCTACGGGTGGATCCCGCGGTGAAGGACCGGGCCCGACGCTGGCTCGACACCTCCCTGACCTGCGTGGTGCTGGACACCGCCGGCTCGGAGCCCGAGGCCCAGCTGGTGGAGTGGACGAACGAGGGAGCAAGCGCACGCTGGAGTGAGACGATCCGCGAGCCCGCTGCGCCCCGCGCCATGACCGCTACCGGAGGCGACCACACCACCTCGCCCGAGCTCAGGGTTCGCATCGAAGTACTCGAGTCGGAGATCGCACGCTGGCTGGATCTCGACCGGATCGCTGGAGACGTCATCCTGCCCCCAGCCCATGTCGAGGCCCTGGCCAGCCTGACACGGCGACGGCTCGAGCAGGCCACAACGGCTCCCTCCGCAGAAGAGGCTGTGGAGGCCCTCGCCCGAGCCCACAGCATCTGGCAGCAGGCTCGTTCTGCAAACCAGGCACGACGGAGCGGAGGGCTGGGTGAGGCGCTCGAGTGGGCCGACGCCATCGCCCTGGACGCCTACACCCACGGAATGCAGATGGCTCGCTCCAAAGGAATCGCCAGCGACGACGCAGGCCGCCTACCCTTCCCCCTGGTGGCCCTCGAGCCAGGGTTCAGCCCCGCCACCTACCCGCGGGGGGCCACCCCCATCGCCCCGAGCTTCCTCGGGCGCTACACCATCGAGTTGCCCTTCCCCCTAGTGCTCCTGCCGCCAGACTACCTCGCCCAGCCAGGGCTGCTGGCCACGATCATGCACGAGGTGGGCCACGACCTGGACTTCGACCTCGGCCTGACGAAGAAGCTGAAGGCTGCCAAGCGGCTCGACGCGATCGCGCTAGGACGACGCGACGCCTGGTCCCGCTGGCTGGACGAGATCGTGGCGGACCTGATCGCACTGCAGCTGGGCGGCCCCGGCTATCTGGACGCCCTTGCAGAGATCCTGCTGCAGCTGCACGGTGTCCGGCACGGTTGGCGGGCACATACAAGCCTCGATCAGCACCATCCACCGGTGGCGATTAGGCTCGAAATCCTGGCTCGCTGGCTCGAGGGCAAGGGCAGGGGCAAGGTCAAGGGCAACCCAGTCACCCCGCCCTGGCGCGATGCCCAGCGGGCAGTCCTCGAGGGCGAGGTTCAGCGAGGGTATGTCGGAGACCTCCAAGAGTTCTTCGGCGCCATCCAGGGCGCCGCCGACAATTCGACCGAGCTCGCCCGACTGCTGTCGGGTCTGACATCGATTGGCTGGCGGGCCCTGCCCTGTGATCTTCAGCTGGAAGTGGCCGAGGGCCGATTGGCGGCCGCACGCTCGTTCGCGAGCTTCGCGGACCAGGCCCGCACGCTGCCCAAGCCCGACTGGCAGCTCTCCGACGAGCAGCGCGACTTCCTGGTGCAGCGCGTCCGGCGCCAGACCCCCACCCTGCTGGAGCGTCCAGGCAGCCTGTACAAGACCCCGCCGCTGCCACTACTCAATGCCTTCGACAATGTGGTGTTCGTAGGCTCCACCAACGACCAGCTGCTCGAGCGGATGCGGCAGTCCTTCGACGAGCGGGGGCGTCCCTGGAAGCAGGTGGTGCTGATCTTCAACACCGACGAGGCCCTGGCGCTATTGGCCGACCAGGAGGGCAAGGGCGAACCCGAGCCTCAGGGCGGGCCGAAGTCCACGGGCAGGCGACGGAACCTCGACGATCTGGCGCGGGACAAGCGCGGGACCATACGCGACCTGGCACCGCTGTTGGGGCAGTGGGCCACACGCTGGGCCTTCTACGAATCCGATCAGACCCACCTGTTCGCCAGCATCTGGTGGCGGTCGTGGCGCGGAGATGCCTCGCACATCGAGTGGCACGTCCACACCAGCGCCAGAGTCTGGGGGCGGGACATTCG
>CALDOK010000190.1 GCA_937912125.1 uncultured Pseudomonadota bacterium | reverse complement strand
CGTGTCGCTGTCGGCGTCGGTGTCGGCGTCGATGTCGGCGTCGGTGTCGGCGTCGGTGTCGGCGTCGCCGTCAGGGCCGCTGTCGTCCACGGGCTTGGGGCAGGCGGGCAGCAAGGCGGCGACGAGCAGGAGCAGGGCGGTGGTGCGCATACGAGAACCTCCGGGCGAGGTCCGAACCTCACCCGGAGTATACCGCTCGACGTGGAGTCTCAGTTGCTGGCGGTCCAGTCCAGCAGGTCCTGGTAGTCGCCGTTGAACAGGTTGGTGTCGACGTTGCCGGAGATGCCGCCGATGGAGCCGGTGGAGCTGGTCTGCCAGAAGGTCCAGTGGTCCCAGTGGGTAGGCAGGCTGGGGCAGTTGGTGCCCCAGTGGGCGACCCACAGGTGGTAGTCGCTGAAGTCTTCGTTCCCCACCATGGACGGCCACAGGCCAGGGCTGGTGTAGATGATGGGGACACGCCCGGTCTCGCTCTCGACCCGGTCCAACCAGGACCACATCTCGTCCGCCACGTGGCCGGTGGAGTAGCCGTCGGTGGTCTCGATGTCCAAGACCGGCGGGATGTCCTCGGGGTCCAGCCTGCCCATGCGCCGCAGGAGCAGATCGGCCTGGTCGGCACCGTCGCGGCCAGCGCGGAAGAACTGGTAGGTGCCGCGCACCAGGCCCGCGTTGCGCGCCCCGGCCCAGTTGGCGTCGAAGTCCGGATCCTCGTAGAAGCCGTCGGCGACGCGCACGATGGCGAAGTCGATGCCATCGTTGGCCACGCCGTCCCAGTTGATGTTGCCCTGCCAGTAGGACACGTCGATGCCGTCGACCGTGCCGCCCTCGCCGCAGGCGGAGAAGTTGCCGTCGTGGGGACCGCCCGAGGAGCCGCCGGAGGAACCGCCCGAGGAACCGCCGGAGGAACCGCCGGAGGAGCCGCCGGAGGAACCGCCCGAGGAACCGTCCTCCCCGGCCTGGCCGAGCTGATCGCCGCTGGAGATCTCGGTGCAGGAGCCGCCGTCATCACCCTGGAAGTAGTTCTCGATGTACTCGAGGTAGATGATGGGGCCCGCGGCGGTCTCGTTGACCAGGATCTCGGTGAGCTCGATCTGGTGCTCGTAGGTGTCGTCCTTGCTCTTGATGCCCCGCTCGGCCCACAGCACGCCGCTGGCGCGGTCGTAGGCGTAGCGGATCTGGGCGTCCTCGGGAGGGTTGAGGGTCTCCTCCCGATCGGACCCCACCCACTCGCTCAGCATGTCCACCAGCAGGAAGCCGGCCTCTCCCAGATCCTGCTGGGGCCGGATGACCTCGCCGCTAAGGTCGAAGGTGTCCATGGTCTGGTAGGCGTAGTCCAGTTCCCCCTCGGGCAGGTGGTAGACCGAGTGGAACTCCTGGCCCACCCAGCGCACGCCGCGGCTGTTCTCCCGTAGGTCCAGCTCGGCCCAGCCTTCGACCTGGATGGCGATGGGGCAATCACCCGGCGCGTCGTCGGCGCTGGGGCTGTGTTGGAACAGGGTGCAACCGACGCTGGTGGCGGTGACGACGAGGGCGAGCAGGGCGTGACGCATGGATGACCTCCGAGACACGAGGACACAACGCAAGACCCATGCCAGCCTCGTGGCGCGCGATATCCAGCTTTCTTCCTTGCGGTGCCAAGCTGCGACGAGGCCCCCGCGGCAGACAGAGGACAGCGCGTGGGGCACCCGGACCCCAAGGTGAGGCGGACACGTCCCGATCGACGCCAGCCCCGAGGGGCTACCAGCGCCCTAGGCGTCGTCACGCCCCGTGGGATCACCCGGACCTGCCCCGTCGGTGCGCTCGGCCTTGGCCTGGCGATCCACCACCGCGCTGGAGTCCTCGATGCTCTGGGGCACCACAGGCGGAGGGGGGGGAGGAAGCGGGAGGTCCGGCGGAGGAGGCGGCCGTGCCAGGGGCGGAGGCTGGGGCACGGCGGTTGCGGGCCGGATGGCCTCGTAGGCGTCGTTGACCTCGGCAAGCTCGGCCTCGACCGCCGCCAGGCGACGGGTGCGCACCTTCACGCGCCGGTGGCACAGCTCCCACTCGTCCTCGACCTCTGCCATGCGTCCGTCACGCTCGCCCTGGGACGCCGCCAGCCGCTGACAGCGCGCGCTGAGCTCCTGGATGTGGGCACGCGAGGCCTGCAGCCCTGCCTGGGCCGTCGCGAGTCGACGCTGGGCCTCCAGCACCTGGACGCGGTCCCCCACAGCCTCGATCTGAACCCGCGCGACGGCGATGCGCTTGCGCTGCTGGGCCACGGCCCGGCCCACATCGGGGAAACGGCGGGCCAGGTGTCCGCCCTCCATGCGCAGCTGCTTGAGCCAACCGTAGCGCTCGTCGAGCTTGCGGCGCAGCCTGCGGCGGCGCTCGTCGAACTCGTTCCTGCGGGCCCGGGCCGCATCGAGCTGCACCCGAAGCTGGCGGGGAGCATCCCTGAGCCGGCGGATGACGTCCTTCACCTGCCGCTGCTGGGAGAAGAGGGCCACAAGGATCGCGTCGATGTCGGCGAGCTGGCTTCGGTGGCGCTCGGCGATGGCCTGTGCGCGCTCGAACCCCTCCTCGGCGTCGACCTGGCTCTGGTCCACATGGTCGATGCGATCCTGAAGCTCCGGGATGAAGTCGCGGGAAGCCGCGGCGAGCTCACCCAACAGCTGCCGGTGGGCCCTGGCTTCGTCGAGAGCTGCCCGCACGGCGTGGTGCTTCGTTGGGTCGTAGTCGCTGGCCTGGGCGAGGTCGATCTGGGCCTGATGGGTCGCCAGGCCCTGGGCGATGACTTCGAGGCGAGCCTGGATCCCTGGCTGGGCATCGAGGCTGGCCTGCCGCACCCCGCGCTGGCTCTCGAGGCGCTGACGCAGGTCGGCACCGCGCAGGCGCAGCGCGTCACGGGCCTCACGGGCCTGGTCCAGTGGACCCTGCAGTGCGAGGGTGCGCTCCAACAGCGCCAGGCAGGCCTGGAGCTGGGCCTCGATCTCGGGCCGCTGGAGCTCGAGCGCAGCCAAGGCCTGCTCGAGCGTGGGAGGATCGATCCGGGCCGCGTGCGCGCGGGCGGCCTCGAGGCCAGCGGTGGCGGCCTGGATCGCAGCCTGGGCGGCATCATGGGAGCGCTGAGCCTGGGTGGTCGCGGCCCGGATCTGCGCAGAACCGGCGGCCAACGGCTCGTGCACAGCCCGCGCGCGAGCCAGCTGGGGCTCGAGGGCCTGGCGCTGCTGATCCAAGGCGCTGCGGGCCAAGCGGGTCTGCCGGAGCTCTGGCTCCAGCTCGGCCAGCGCACCATCGACCCGCTCCCCTGCTCCGGCTCCGGCGACCAGCGCTGCCTGGAGCTGCTCCAGGTGCCGCAGAGCGACGGCGCGCCGTTCTTCGAGGACGCGGCGACGCCCCTGGAGCGTCCGCGCCTGGCTTCGGGACTCGCTCAGGTCCTCCCCCAGCGCGGTGCGCACATGGGCCACCCGATCCTGGAGGGTCACCAGGAGCTTCTCGCGCCGAGCCCGGGCCCCTCCCAGGCCGGCCGCCCGCGCGGTGCGCTCCGAGGCGGCCTGGGTGGCCGCGGCCCGCGCGACCTCCAAGGCGGACTGCGCAGCGTGGGCGGCCTGCTGGGCCTGATCACGGCGGGGCTGGGCTGCGAGCACAGGCTCGGCCAGCTGCTGGGCCTGCGCCTGGACGGGTCCGATCCGCTCGCGGGAGGCCAGTAGCGCTTCGGCCACCCGAGCGCGATCCCGGGCGTGGTCGTCCAGGGTGGCGGTGACCGACTCGACCGTGGCCTGCCGCCGCTCGGTGGCGCTCCCGAGGGCGCCCTGCTGGGCCTCGAGCCGCTGCACCTGGCGGCGGGCTTGATCCCGGGCCCGGCAAGCCTGGTCCTGCCGCTCGGCCAGGGCCTGACGACGGTCATCCAAGCGCTGGAGCTGCAGCCGGGCATGGGCCAGGTCGGCCTCGAGGTCGGCGGATCGGGCCGCCAGGATCTCACTGGCGGTGCGGGTGGCGTCATCGCGCTCCCGCTGGGAGGCCTGGAGCGAGGCCGCGGCCTGGCGATGGGCCTGACGGGCCTGCTCCGCGCCGGCGAGCGCGGCGTCCCGCACGGAGGAGGCGGCCAGGAGCGCCAGGGTGGCAGGCTCGTGGACCTGGCTGGCGGCCACCAGGGCTTGGGCAGCGGAGGAGAGACTGGCCTGGGCGCCCACCAAGGCCAGGCGAGCCCGCTCGCCCGCCTGGGTGATGACGAGGCGCAGGGCCTGCGCGGCCTGCTCCCCGCCCCGGGCAGCCTCGAGGCGCTCTTCTGCGGCCTCCATGGACCGGGCGTTGGCTGCCAGGTCGATGCCGATGCCCGAAGCGCCGGCACGCGCTGCGCGCTGGCCGGCGGCGTCACACTTGGCCCGGAGCTGGGCCGCCGACGCCTGGAGCGCAGCCAGCTGGGCCTGATGCTCCGTCAGCTGTCCAAGCAGCGCCGCGGCGGAGGCGGACCGTTGGGCCAGGCTGTCCTGACCGAGGGTGTCCAGCTGGGCCTCGAGGGCCTCCAGCTCGCCCTGAACCCGAGCGGGCTCCGGAGCAGCCTGCCGAGCGCCCCGGGCCTGGCCCAGGGCTTCGGTGGCGTGGGCTGCGGCAGCCTGGGCAGCCTGGGCGCGCTGCTGGGCGCTGCGGAGTGTGACCTGGGCCTGCCGGGCGCGGGCCTGGCGGTCCACCAAGGCGGCGCGAGCAGCGTCCAGATCGGCGCCGCCAGCCTGGGCCTGCGCCCCGGCCGAGTGGGCGTGCCGGGCCCCGTCGAGGGCTGCGCGAGCGTCGCCCAGGGCGGTCTCGACCCCTGCGCCGGCCTGGGAAGCCTGGAGGGATGCCCTCTGAGCCGCGTCGGCCCGGTCCTGGGCCGTCTGCCGCTGGCCGCTGAGTACCTGGCGGCGTGCCGCCAGCGCCTCGACCTGAGATCGTCGCTCATCACGCCCTTGGCGGAGGCCGTGGATGGCGGCGACCTGTGCGGGCTCGGGCTCCGGCTCGGGCTCGGGCTCGGGCTCATCCTCGTCGTCCTCGTCGAAGGAGAAGTCCCAGTCGAGGTCTTCCTCTTCATCGTCGTCCGCTGGCGGCTCGGCCGGAGACAGTGCGGGCTCCGCGGTGACGGGAGCAGCCTGCACCGGATCGTCGTCGAAGCCGAAGTCCCAGTCTTGGTCGTCGGGCTCGGAGCCCGGATCGTCAGCGGGAGCCCCGGGTTGCCGGGCGCTGGGCGGGGAGGCGGCCGGGGGGGCGCCAGACGGCTGGCTGGAGGACTCCACCGGCGGCGGAGCGACCCGCCCACTGGATAGACCCGCCTGGTCCATCAGGTGGGCAGCCAGGAGCAGGTAGGCGGGCATGGCCCGAACTTCGGCGCTCATGGCCTGGGTGCTCTGCTCGCTCAGCTCGGGCAGGGCCTGGCGCACGGCATCGGCCAGCTCGGCAACGCCCTGGACCGCCGGCGCCAGCAGGCCCTCGAGCGTGGGCTGCAGCGCCAGGACCACAGCGCGCGCGCCCTCGATCTCTTCGGGCTCGGCGGCCCCGTCGAGGGCTTGGCTCACGGCCTGGAGGTGGTCGTCCAGCAGATCCTGGAGGAACAGGTCGTCCAGGGGCTCGTCTTCCATGGCGAAGGCCAAGGCCAGATCGATGGCCGCGATCCACGCCAGCATGACCCGGCCAGAGGCGGTCCCCACCAAGGCCTGCGCGCGCGCATCGACGGCGCCAGGGAACAGCCGGCAGGCCATCAGGCCCACACACAGCAGCCGGTGGGCGGCGTCCCGCTGCTGGTCCTGCTCGAGATCCTCGAGCCCGACCGCCCAGGCCTGGTGGTCGTCGTACAGGGTGAGCGCCATGCGGAAGCTGGCGGCCACGGCGCGCAGCCACTCACCGCCATCCAGCCACTCGGCCACGGCGACCGCGGGGTGGTCCCCGGCGACCAGGCTCGTCAGATCCTGGCCCAGCGCGGCGGGATCGCACAGGGCGGGGTCGAGCTCCAGGGGCTCCTGCAGCAAGGCGAGCACACCCGCCACCAGCCCCACGAGCGGGTGCTGGGGATCGATGCCTGCCAGCCGCTGAGCAGTGGAGCCACTCAACGGGTCAGTCGCCTTCGCCGCCGAGGGCAGCCAGCTCGGCCTCGAGCTTCTGGATGGTCTCGTTGAGCTGCTGCTCCTCGTTGTCGATCTCGGCCAGCAGCGACTCGACCTCGGCGATCTCGGCCTGAGCTCCCTTCAGCTCCTCGTCGTTGCGGTTGGCCTGCTCCTGCAGCTCCTGACGCTCGGCGCGCAGCTGCTCCATCTCGGCCTGGAGGGCCTCGAGATCGGGAAGCTCGTCGGCCTGGGCGTCCAAGGCACCAAGCTCGGCTTCGAGGCGCTCGACCTCGGCGATGGCCTCTGCGACCTCGGCCTGGGCCTGCTCGGACTGGGCCTGGGCCTCGGAGAGCTCGGTGGTGGCGGCCTCGAGCTCGGCGTTGGCTTGCTCGAGCTCTGCCTCGGCCTGGGAGACGGCGTTCTCGGCCGCGTCGGCCAGCTGCTTGGCCTCGTCCAACGCGGCGCGCTTTTCCTGGATCTCGCCCTCGAGCGCCTCCAACCGGCTCCGAAGCTCCTGGGGATCCGCTTGTGTCATGGCTCTACCTCATGGACAGCCGACCTCACCACGGGTGCAAAGCTCGGCGCTGACTGGCAGACTAGCAGGGGTCGGGGCCCCGCGTCAACGCATCGACCAGGGGCCTGGCGGGCTGCCGCCACGCGCGCACCGCTCCACCTGGCCCTGTCGCCGCTCGCCTTGGCCTGAACCCCGCGATCGAGGGCCGACCTGCTGGCTCCCGAGCGGGAGCTTCACCGCACCCGGGTCACCTGCACGTACGCCCTGGCGGGCGGGGCGCTGGCGGGGCTCGGCGTGGGGCGTCCCAGGACGGCGTGCCACCGAATCTCCTCTGGCCCCCACGGCGCCCGCCGACGCTCAGGGCTCCAGGTGCTGCCCCCACTTGTCCAGCTCTGCGGCGCACTGCTGGCAGGTCCAGCCGCCCCAAAGGGCCTGGCGCAGGCTGGTGGGCTTGCGCACGCTGGGCAGCTTCCAGCCGCACCGGGGGCAGTCTGTGCGCCGCACGTTGATGCCCCAGCGTCCCTTGCGCGCGACGGACTGGTAGATCATCAGCGCCAGCAGCGCGGCGCCGAGCACGCTGATCAAGCCCATGATGACGATCCCACCGACCAGCGCCAGGATGATGATCAGCTCACCGACAGCCATGACGAGCTCCTGCCCGGGAGAGGTGGCGGCAGCCTACCACCGACAGGGGCCGGCGGTGACCCCCGCCTGACCCTCGCGGGCTTTCTCTCCGTCGCCGCTGGCGGGTCCAAAGGGATGTCACCAGCAAGGGAGAGAGCCATGATGCCCCACACCGACCCCCGCCTGACCTACGGGCACATCCTCCTCGCGGCCCTGGCCCTGGGCGCCGCTTCCCTGGCCGTGGGCTGCTACGAGGACCAGTGCCCCAGCCTCGAGGACCTGCCTGGCGCCCCGACCACCGGGGACGAGGCCACCATCCTGGCCGTGGGCGACAGCATCATGGCCATGAACGGGCAGCTGTGCCAGGGCGTTCCCGGCCACGCGGCCCTGGCCCTGGGCCGCTACGTGCAGGACCACAGCGTGGGCGGCCGGCGCCTGGACCACCCCGACAGCGACGACGACATCATGGGCCAATACGAACCGGGCCCCTGGGAGTGGGTGGTGATGACCGGCGGCGGCAACGACATGATCCAGGAGTGCGCGTGCAACGTCGAGGGACACGACGAGCGAGGCTGCTGGGACACCGTGGACAGCCTGGTGGATCTCGAGACAGGCGCCGGTGAGATCTACGACTTCCTGGCCCAGGTGAGGGCGGACGAGGGCAACGCCGCCACGGTGGTGTTGCTGGGCTACTACCCCTTCACGGACAGCTCCATGGCCAACTTCGACGGGTGCAACGCCTACCTGCCGACCCTGAACGAGCGCTACCGGACCCTGGCAGAGCAGGAACCGGATCTGCTGTACCTGGCCACAGACGAGCGGATGGACCTGCAGACTCACCCAGAGCGCATCTGGTTCGACGGGGTCCACCCCTCGGTGGAGGGCTCGGCAGCCCTGGGCGCGCTGGTGGCCGAGACCATCGCCGGGATGTAGCGGAGCGGGCGAGGGGTCGTGGTAGGCTGCCTCGCCTCCACCGCTCGCCACCGGGTCTGCCCATGCTCTCCTGGCTCTTCGCCGCCTTGCTCCCCGCCGTCCAGGCCGCAGAGCCCACGGCGGTGGACCGGGCCTGGTACCTCGCCGAGTCCAGCCGCATCGAGGCCGCCATGGCCGCCACCGCGCAGATCCTCGAGGAGCAACCGGATCGGGTGGACGCCCACCGGCTGTACGGCTGGCTGCTGGTCAAGGCCATGCGGGACGCCCCAGGAGCCGAGGCCCTGTACCGGAGCTGGCTGGAGCAGGACCCGGGCAACGACGCCGCGCGCATCGTCCTGGCCAACCAGCTGCGCTGGGCCCACCGCCACCCGGGCGACTGGTGCGCCGAGGCCGAGAGCCTCCTTGTCCAGCCCCCCACCCGCCTCGAAGACAGCTACTGGGCCCAGCGCACCCTGTACGAGCTGCGCAAGATCTGCCCAGGCGATCAGGACGCCCCGCGCCACGCCATCATGAAGCTGGGGGAGCAGGTCCCCGAGGCCAGCGCCTACGCCCTGCGGCTGCGCCTGGACGAGCAACCTGTGGACGACGGCCTGGCCCAGGCCCTCGAGAGCCTGTATGCAGAGCAACCCTGGCGCCTGACCTACGCGGGCAACCCGTGGATGATGCGCGGTCCCGCCGTGGAGCAGGCGCGCAAGAGCGCGCTGGCCGCCGCCGACCGCGCCCTGGCCAGCGACGACCCACTGCTGGTGGAGTCCGCCCGGCGGCTGTTCCAGTACGCAGGAGAGCAGGAGCGGCTGCTGGACGCCGAAGAGCGCCTGCACGCCCTGGACCCCGACTATGAGCCCAGCCAGTTCCAGTGGCACGAGGGGTCCCAGTGGGTCGGCCGCCCGCCCGCGGACGACGACGGGCTGATGGCCCTGATCCAGGCCGCCGCCAGGGCGAAGCGACCCCGCCAGGCCGTGGCCGCCGCCCAGGCCTTCGAGGAGAGCCTGCCCGCGACCGGGCCCTCGCGGGCCGAGTACCACGCCCTGCTGGCCGATCTACACGATCAGGCAGGCCAGCCGCTGAAGGCCCTCGAGGCGGCCCGCCTGGCGTGGCTCGCGGACCCCAGCGACCCGTACCAGGCCAACGACTTCGCCTACCGCGCTGCCATCTCTGGGCTCCAGCTCGAGCAGGCCCTCGAGGCAGCCCAGGGCGCGGTGCTCGCCCTGCCGGCCTACGACCCTCGCGGCGATCACCCCGCCCGCGACTATGATGACTGGCTGGATCAGGCGGCCGACCACGCCGCCGCCTTCGCCGACACCCACGGCTGGGTCCTGCACCGGCTCGGGCGCGACGACGAGGCAGCGGCGGTGCTGCGCCAGGCCCTGCTGCTGGCGCGCAAACCCCAGGCCGCCCACCACCTGCACCTGGGCCTGGTCTACGACCGCCTGGGCGACGCCCAGGGCGCTCTGCGACAGCTGGGCAGGGGCATGGCCCTGGCCGACGGCAGCGCCCCCGAGCTGGAGCGACAGGCCTACCAGCGCCTGGTGGATCTGTACCCCGGGCAGCGCTGGGCCCCCGGGGGCATGGAGACCTGGATCGCCCTGCAGGCCCCCTCCGCACCGCCCCTGGGCGCCGCTGGGGACGACCCGGGGACCGCAGACGAAGGCCCGGGCGCCCGCCGCCAGGGCGAAGCCTTCCCCGACCTGGCCTTCGAGCAGGGGGGCCAGCAGCGCCACCTGTCCGAGATCCCCGGCATCCGGGTGGTGGACCTGTGGGCCACCTGGTGCGGGCCCTGCGTCCAGGCCCTGCCCGAGCTGGACAAGCTGGCGGAGACCTACGCGGGCGAGCCGGTGACCTTCGTGGCCATCAGCGTCGACGGAGCCGCCGAGGACGTCACCCGCCACCTGGGCGACCATGGGCCCGAGCACCTGGTGCTGGGCTGGGCCGGGCGGAGGGCCCTGCGCGAGGCGCGAGTCACCGGCATCCCCAAGACCTTCGTGATCGACGGTGAGGGAGTGATCCGCGCCGAGCACAGCGGCTGGGACATGAGCCGCGGAGGCGACAAGGCCTCCCGCGAGCGCATCGCCGATTCGGTCGACGCGCTGCTCGAGGAGCAGCGAGAGGCGGCCAGGGAATAGGCGCTACCGGCGGCGCGGTGGGCGACCGACGGTTGGCCCGCCGGAGCTGGCGCTGCGGCTGCGAGCCGTGGCCAGGCTGCCGCTCCAGCTGACCTCGTAGTCCCCGCTGGGGGTCTGCAGGTCGGGGAGGCAGATGCCGTAGCTGAGCTGGGCGTAGTCGGGATCGTTCGGGAACAGGTAGACGATTCCGAAGCAGGCTTGGCCCGCCTGGCGCCAGGTCATGGTGGCCGGCTCGTCCGCGGTGAGCAGGCAGTGGATCTCGAGCCAGGGCCCGCCAGGGCAGTCGGTGCAGTCCACCGTCGCGAAGGGGAGCAGCTCGTAGCGGGCGCCGTCGAGCAGGATCTCTCCGCTCTGCCCGTCGAGCCAGAGCTCATCGCCGTCGATGCCGATGCCCACGTCCAGGGGGGCCGGCCGGGCCACCAGCTCGGGGATGTCGGGCTGCACGGTGGTGGGGGTCTCGGACCACTCGACCGTGCCGCCGGAGGTCTCCCAGTCCAGCGGATGCGCGAAGCTCTCCGTGTAGGCGTAGGGCAGCTGACCGTCCTGGCCGTACAGGTAGGTCACCGCCAGGTTCGATCCATCCTGGGCCACGGTGAGCAGATCGAAGAGCACGTAGCCCGCGCTCTGCCAGTCATGGTGCTGGTAGGCCAGGCCCCGGTGGGCGACCCCCGAGAGCTCGAGGGTGGCCAGGTTGGCGTGCACCTCGATGCCCCCCAGCCGATCGGTGCCGTAGCCGCTGGCGTCCAGCAGGAACTCGGCCTGCATGGATGGTGCCTGCGGGGGATCGCTGTCCTGGGGTGGGGCGGTGTCGAGCTTGGAGTCGGCATCGACGGGGCAGCCGAGCGAGACCAAGGCGAGGAGAGTGATGAGCAGGGAGCGCATACCCGAACGATAGCCGCCCGAGGACGCTAGTCACACCCCGAGCTGTCACAGCTCGCCGAGGCATCCTGACCGAGCTCGTCGCCGATGCACCGGGTGAGCAGATCGCCGTTGTACAGGGCGGCCACGTCACAGGGGTAGTTGGCCTGCGCGCCCAGACCGAAGTCCACGCCGTCCAGCTGCAGGCTGCCGTGTTCGGTGACGCCCAGGACGCCGGCGCCCGCCACGTTGTCCTGGACCACGCCTCCGCTGACGAGTGCGTGGCCCGCGATCTCCACCACCCCCTGCCAGCTGCCGCTGTTGCCGGACAGCTCCACGCCTTCCAGCTCCAGCTGGGTCGAGGCGTAGATCAGGGGGCCGCTGACGCTGTTGTCGGTGAGCTGACCACCCAGGATGCGAAGCTCGCCATACGCCTGGATGGCCACAGCGCCGATCTCATCACCGACGGCGACGTTGCCCGAGATGACAGGGTCCAGGAGCACGATCTGCTGGTGTACCTGGAGCAGCTGCCCCGCCATGAGGAGATTGTCGGTCAGCACGAGCCCGCGGACCATGCCCGAACCGTACAGCACGATGGGGCTCCCAGCCTCGAGCCTGGCGCCATGCACGGTGAGCCCGTCGATCTGCATGTCGGGGGAGTTGACCGTCAGCAGCGGCGCCATGCCGCCCAGGACGCCCAGGGACAGATCGGTGAGCGATGCCGCCTGATCCGCCAACACCCGCAGCGCCAACCCCTCGACGTGCAGGCCCTCGATCGCCACACGGCCATCGATGTCCAAGGTCAAAAACGAGTAGCCAGGTGAAGCGGCGGTGATCTCACCCACGAGGGAGGTGCGCTCGAGGCCGTTGCCCACCAGGCGCAGGCTGGAGGCAGCGCCCCAGCCGGAGCCCGGCTCCCAGTTCAACGAGGCCACGTGGTGATCACCATCACCGAGGCAGAACCCATCCACCAGCTCGGCATGGGCCAGGGCATCCTCGAGGCTGTCGAAGCGCAGCCCGGTGGACAGCCGACGGATCTCCGCGGGACCGCAGCTGTAGTCCCCCGCCCCGGTGTCCGGATAGCTCGCGGCGTCCGGATCCCAGACCATCCAGTAGCAGCCCACCACGGGCACGAACAGCAGCGGGATCGAGCAAAGGAGCGAGGGGCGCAGCGGGACCTCCCAGACAATGGGTACGTGCCCGGAGCGGTACCGTCAATGACCGGAAGCCACCTTCACCAAGCGAGCGCGCCGGGGGCGGGCTAGACTCCGGGCCCGAGGTGCCCATGTCCGTGCTGATGCTCGCCCTTGCCCTGCTTCCTTCCCTCGTCCAGGCCGCCCCGGTGGTCGGAGGCGACCAGGCCCCCGAGGGTATGTGGGACGACTGCGCGGCGGTGTACTTCGGCAACCAGGTGGGCTGCACCGGCACCCTGATCGCGCCCAACGTGGTGCTCACCGCGGGCCACTGCATCGGCGGCATCAGCAAGGTCAAGCTGGCCACCAACGACTACCGCCAGGCCGGTGAGGAGATCACGGTCAGCCGCGAGATCCAGCACCCTCAGCACTGGAACACCTACGACGTCGGCCTGCTGATCCTCTCGAGGGACGCCACCACCGCGCCCCGCCCCATCGCCCAGGGCTGCGTCCTGGACAAGTACCTCTACGACGGAGCCGACGTAGCCATCGTGGGCTACGGCGCCATCGACCAGTGGGGCAACCAGTACACTCCGATGCTGCAGGAAGCGTACACCACGGTGACGGACCACGACTGCACCGACATGTGGTCCGGCTGCAACTCGAGCGTCAGCCCTGGCGGCGAGATCGGCGCTGGCGGCAGCGGGATCGACGCCTGCTACGGCGACTCGGGCGGCCCCCTGTACCTGATCACCGAGCAGGGAAACTACCTGGTGGGCGTCACCTCCCGCGCCTTCGACACCGTGCAGGTCCCCTGCCGCGATGGCGGCATCTACACCCGGCCCGATGCGGTCATCGACTGGATCGAGGGGCAGGCGGGGATCACGATCCCCATGACCACCTGCAACGCGCCGCCGGTTCCCACGGTCAAGCGCATCCAGGTCGAGGCCGGCCGCTCGGAGATCGTGCAGATCGCGCCCAACGACCCCGATGCCGATGACACCCACAGCTACCGGGTCCTCGAGCAGCCCGAGCACGGCAAGCTGCAGACCAACGACGCCGGCAAGCTCAAGCTGACCGCCGATCGCGGCGACGACGCCGTGGGTCCAGACTGGGGCCTGGTCGAAGTCAGCGACGGTGAGAACGCCGTGGAGCTCGAGGTGGAGATCGAGATCCTGGAGCGCAGCTGTGGCTGCACCGCCAGCCCGCGGCAGCAGAGCGGCGCGTGGGGCCTTGGGCTGCTCGCCATGCTGGGTGCGACACTGTGTCGCCGCCGGAGTTAGGCCTTTCGAACTCCAAGGAGGCCGCTTGCATCTCATCTTCGCCCTGATCGCGGCGAGCTCGATGGCCAGCGCCACCGAGCCGGAATCCGTCCTGGCGCCTCGGCCCCCGCTGGATGCGCCCGGCGGAGCCCACGGCAAGCGGTCCGAGCAGGCCGACGAGGCCCAGGAACCCAAAGAGCCCAAGGAACCCAAGGTCGTCCACGAGCCCAGGCCGGGCGTCAGGTTCGGCCCGCGCATCGGCGGAGGTGGGGTGCTCGGCGGCACCGTGAGCTGGGACCTGGGCACGGGAACGCTGATCGATCTCGGGCTCTCGATGCGCCCCGCGGTCCGCGACCTCGAGTGGAGCAGCAACCTCATGGCCAGCGCGGGAGTAGGCTGGGAGCTGTGGGGCCACCGGGCCAAGCAGGGCCTGTTCACGGCCGCCGGCAGCTGCATTCCAGGGCTGCCCTACTACGAGACCTACCTGGCGGGCGGCTACCACTTCCGCCTCACCAACAGCAAGGGGCGCTTCGGCTGGCAGCTGCGCCTGGGGGGTGGCGTGATGCCCTACGGCGAGCTGAACAGCCAACCCCAAGGAATCCGCCCCATGGTCTACCTGTCATCGGACCTGCTGTGGCTGGTCAAGGAGGCCACATGAGGGCCCTGGCGCTGCTCACGGCCCTGCTCGTCGGTTGCTCCCAGCCGACGATCGGTCCATCTCGCACACTCCTGGACGACCCCATGGTCGCCGCCCTACCCCCTGGCCTCACCATGATCGGCGGCGTGGAGCTCGGCGAGCTGGACGAGAGCTGGCTGGCCGCCCCCTTCGCCGCGCGCATGGGGGTGTCCCCCAGCCACGCTCCCCAGGTCGTCGGCGTCCAAGGGGCCAGCGCCCAGCGCCTGGTGCTGGGCTGCGGTGACCACGGCTGCCTGGCCCTGGCCGAGGGCGAGCTGGAGCAGGTGGACTGGTGTGCGGTGGCCGACCGCCGCGCCGTGGCTCGGCCCGCGGCCGACTTCCGCTGCAGCGCCGCCCACGAGCCCGGCCTGGACGCCACCCTGCCCTCCGGAGAGACCCTGGCCCTGCGGCAGCTCTCCCCCACCAAGCTGGTGCTGGGCGACCGCGCGGCGGTGCGCAGCGCCTACCCCCTGGCCCCAGAACGCGGCGCAGCGCCAGACCCGGTCCGCTTCGATCCCGCGCCCCTCGAGGGCATGGTCCCTGAAGGTGCCCTGTGGTTGGTGGCCCACCAGCCCAGCCGCATGGCGCTGCAGGCAGCCCGCCGCCTCGAGCAGAACGGCTCCTCCGCGGCCACCACCATGGCGGTCGAGCTCCGGAACATGGTGGACTGCTGCTCGGACCGCCTCGAAGACGTGGTGGCCGTGGCCCTGGCCGTGGACGACAGCGACGGCGTCACGGCGGTGCTGCGGGTGACCTGCCGAGACACCTGGACCGCCCGGGCGGTCGAGCGCGCCCTGGACGACCGCCTCGCGCGGGCCCTGGACCAGAGCACCCCCGCCTGGCTGGCCGCGCTGCCGAGCCTCGAGCTGGTGCGCGCGGGCTCGGTCGTGGAGCTCAGGGGCTACGGCGACCAGGCCGATCTCGAAGGCCTGCTCACCAGCCTGGAGGTCTCCCCATGATCGGCTACCTCCGCCCGGTGGCCATGACCCCGGTCCACCTCGACCTGTACCGCAGCTACCTCTGCGGGCTCTGCCACACCGTCGGCGACCGCTACGGCCTGCGCTACCGCGCCCTGGTCAACGCCGATCTGGTCTTCTACGGGCTGCTGCTCGACCTGCTGGGCGACGGCCCGGCGCCCGCCACCAAGCGCGCCTGCGTGCTGCTGCCGGCCATGCGTGGACGCCCCAGCCGCGTGGCCACCGATCAGCTCCAGCTCGCCGCAGCCGTGGGTGTGACCCTGGTGGGCGAGAAGCTGGTGGACGACGCCGAGGACGAGGGCGGGCCCCACCGCCGCCTGGCGGCCTGGCTCACCCGCGATGGCCGCGAACAAGCCGCGGACCACCTGGTCCAGGCGGGCTTCCCACTGGCCGAGCTGCGGGCATGGATGCACGTCCAGCGCCGCCTGGAGTCCCTGCCCACCCTCAGCCTCGCGCAGGCGGCGGCTCCCACCCAGGCCATCGCCAGCCTGGTCTTCGGCTTCGCCGGCCGCCACCGGCCCGACGCCCGACGCTGGCGGGCCGTGGGTTCCGCGGTGGGCGGCTTCCTGTTCTTCATGGACAACCTGCTGGACTTCCCCAAGGACCTGGCCGCGGGCGGCTACAACGCCCTGGCCCGCGCCCACGGCATCCACAGCGCCAGGCCCATGCCCGGCACCGTGCTCGACGAGGGCCTGGCAGGGGCCGAGGCCGCCGTGGAGCGCCTGCGCGGCCTGCTGCGCGGGGTCCGACTGCCCCACGGCAGCTACCTGGCCCACACCCTGGTGGCGGGCTTCGAAGACAAGATCGCCCGCTTCCGCACCCTGGATGCCAGCCGTCGGCCCAAGGCCACCCTGAGCAGCATCGTGCCCCGGCGGCCCGGCATGACCCCCCGCGAGCAGCTGCGACGCCTGACCCAGAGCTCCTGGAACCAGGTGTGGGTCGGCGCGCGGGTGGCCGTGGGAAGCCTGGCCATGCTGCTGCTGCCGCGCACGCTGTGGGCCGCCTGGTGGCCCGACCAGCAGCTCGCGCCGCCGCCCGGCCTGGGCCTGGACACTGGCCTCGCGGTGCAGCAGCTCCCTCCCCTCGAGGACACAGGGCTGATCGAGGGCCTGGACCTGCTCCGCACCAGCGGAGATCTCCTGCCGGCCTCCGACAGCGCCGGCGCCGAGGCCCTCTGCGCTTCTTTCGGCCTGTGCGATCCCGGCAACGAGTGCGCCACGTACTGCGACCAGGAGTGCTGCGGTCCCGCCTGCGACAGCGCCTGCGACGGCGCCTGTGACGGCGTGGACTGTGGCTGCTGACGGCCTGGCCAGGGCGCTCCCCTGGGCCTTGTTCCACACCGCCCGCAGCAACCCGCCCATGGCCGTCGCCCTGGCCCTGTGCTGCCCCCCACAGGGTTTCCGCCTGGCCTGCGCCGTGTACGGCTACTTCCGCTGGGCGGACGACATCGTGGACACGCCGGCGCGAGATGGTCTGGCCGTGCAGCGCTTCGTGCGACGTCAGGACGAGATCATCCGTGGCGCCATCGCTCCCGAGCATCCGGCAGAGCGCGCCCTGCGCTGGGCGCTGGCTCGCCCCAGCGAGGGCCCTCGCCTGCAGCCCGCCGTGGAGCGCATGGCCCAGGCCCTGACCTACGACGCCCAGCGGGGCGCCGGCCCCATCCCGGCCGCCGAGCTCCAGGCGCAGGTAGAGCG
Organism: uncultured Pseudomonadota bacterium; assembly: GCA_937912125.1. Taxonomy (GTDB): domain Bacteria; phylum Myxococcota_A; class UBA796; order UBA796; family JAFGLY01; genus CALDOK01. Next base: position 28,956 of record CALDOK010000190.1, on the reverse strand, counting down.
CATCGGGGACGCCTTCGTGGGAGCCATCTGGGTGTGCTCGGGGGGCGAGGACCAGCCCAGCGAGCCCGCCCTCCTGCTGGCCCGGGCCGCCACGGCCACCCACATGCTGCGGGACCGGATCGAGGACCAGGCCCTGGGCTACTGCAACCTGCCCCAGGAGCGCTTCGGGGCGGTGACGCCCGCGCCCGGTCCTGCGCTGGACGCTTGGCTCACGCAGCGCGCCGTCGAGGTGGACGGCTGGTTCGCGGAAGGCCTGGCAGGCGCAGAGGCCATCCAGCCCGCCAGGACCCGCAAGCTGGTGCGGCTGCTGGGGCAGCGGTATCGCAAGGCGCTGGTGGGGCTGGAGTCGCCTCGGGCTCACCCCTCGTAGTCGGGCCTCGGGTCCGGCATCCCCGTTGGCACCTCGGCCCCAGGCGCGTCGTGGTCGCAGCCACAGCCGAAGCAGGGCCGTTCCTGGCGCTCTGGGAAGCGCGCGCAGGGTAGCGGATCGCCTGTGGCATCCCGGCGCTGGCTGGGGGCGTGGGGGGCCAGCACGTGGGGATTGCCAGAGTGGTAGGTCCAGTTGAACAGCAGGCAGCCGCCGTCGTTCTCGGGGCCCGGGCAGGTGCAGACCGTGTAGCGCTCGTCCACGATGGCCATGGAGGTGAACACGGCTCCACGGGTGAACCAGGCCAGCTCCACCCAGGCCTCGAGCAGCTGGGGGTGGACCCGCCAGGTGCGCCTGTTGGCGCGCATGGTCTCGCGCCACTGGCCCACATAGCGGGGGTGGTCCAGCAGGATCTCGAGGTACGGCCAGCTGGCCTCCCAGAAGGGGCCGGCGCCGTAGCCCGGGTCGTCCACCCGCCGCAGGGTGGCCTGCCGCGCCAGGATGTCCAGCAGGGGCTGGGAGGTGACCCCATCGTGGCCTCGCAGGGTCTCGAAGCGGTCGATGAAGCGATCCATCCAGGGCAGACGCTCGGCGTGGGAGCCCAGCAGGTACAGCTCGCCGGTTTCCGGCCGGCGCAGGTCGTGGACCCGCTCGGCCTGCCGGCAGATGCACATGCCCAGGTAGTGATCCGTGGCCTCGCGGATGTCCTGACGCACCTGCTCGAGGGGCACCACCCAGCCCACCAGCAGCACCCCGCAGATCTCCTCGAAGAGGCGGTGCAGGGTCTCCACTGGCAGAGCCTCGGCCTGGCTGGCCAGCAGGATGGCGCCCTCGTGGATGGGCTCGTAGGCCGCCAGCTTGTTGCCCAGCACCGCCAGGGCCACCCGCTGGGTCATGCGCCGGGTGACCGAGTCCTTGATGCGGGGGTCGATCCGACCGCGCAGGCGCCGGTACAGGGTGTCGGCCAGGCGCCGGCTGTCGCCGCTCACTCGGCCCACTCCACGGGGCTGCGGTACTCGGTGCTGAAGATGTCCCGCTCGACCACGAAGGCCCGCCCGGTGTGGGCGCCGCCGGGGCAGAAGCCGCTGTGGGGCTGGGTGACCAGCACGGGCTTGCCGTGCTCGAGGGGCAGCTCGCGCACCCTGGCGCCGTCGTGGATCAGCAGGGTGACCTGCCCATCCAGCAGCAGGAACAGCTCGGGACAGGTGTGCTTCTCGAGCTCGGGCAGATCGGCCGCGCAGGTGGCCGCGGGCGAGTAGACCCCGGCCCGCCAGTGGTCGGCGTCCCCGGCCACCACCTGCCACAGCCGCGCGGGGTCCAGCTGCAAGGGGCTGTTCGGCGCGACCTCGGGAAAGGAAGGCGGCTGAACGTGTACGGTGCGCATGGAGGCTCCTACAGGGTGATGCGCCACTGGGTCCAGTCGTCCATGGGGGCGGCCCCGACGTGACGGTAGAACCCGTGCGCCAGCTCGTTCCAGTCCAGCACCGAGAAGTCCACCCGGCCGCAGCCCCGCTCCAGGGCCTGCGCCAGCACCCGGTCCAGCAGCGCCCCGGCCACGCCGAGCCCGCGGGCCGCCGGCCGCACGTAGATCTCCTCGATCCAGATGCCCGGCTTGCCCCGCCAGGTGGAGTAGGTGGGGAAGAACAAGGTGAAGCCCAGCGGCTCGCCCCTTTCGTCCTCGGCCAGGACGCACTCGAAGGGCGGGCGCTCCCAGGCCAGCTGGGCCGCGATCAGGGCGGGGGTGGCCTCGACGGCGTCGGGTTGGCGCTCGTAGGTGGCCAGCTCCACGATGAGCTGGTGGATGGTGGCAGCATCGGCGGGAGTGGCAGGGCGGAGCTGGAAGCACATGCGTTCCCTTATCGCGAGCCTCCACAGGGGCTATGAGGCGCCCATGCTCATCGCCCTCCTCTTCGGCAGCCTGGCGCTCGCCTTCGGAGCCTGGACCGTGAAGCTCGGCCTGGCTGGGCTGCCACTGCTGTGGCCGGCCGTGGCTTGCGCGTTGGTGGCCGCGGCCTACGCGCTCAATCGCCCGAGCATGGTGGGCAAGCGCGCCGACGGGCGGGTGCCCTGGCCGCTCATCCTGCTGTACCTCCCGGTGTTGCTGGGCCTGTGGGGCCGCTGGCATGCCGTGCGCGCCATGAAGCTCGAGGAGCCCTGGGTGCGGGTGGCCCCGGGGCTGTGGCTGGGCCGCAGACCCCTGGCCGGCGAGCTGCCCACAGACGTGGAGCTGGTGGTGGACCTGACGGTGGAGTGGCACCGGGCCGCTGGGCTCGAGGATCTGCCTCACCGCTGGCTGCGCTGCCTGGATGGCATGCCCTTCCCAGAGCTGTACGCACTGCGCGAGCTGGTGGACGAGCTGAGCGTCGAGGCGCGCCCCATGTATGTACACTGCGCGGCGGGCCACGGGCGCAGCGCCCTGGTGGTGGCCGCGTTGCTGGTGCGCCGCGGGCTGGTCGCCACCCCCCGCGAGGCCGAGGAGCGCCTGAAGGCGCTGCGGCCCCGGGTGCACATCACCCAGGGCCAGCGACGTCAGCTCGAGGCTGTGGCTAGGACGGATCCTCCACCCGCCCCATGAACAGGATGCTGCCGGTCAGCATGTCGCGGATGAGGAAGACGAAGGGGTGGTCGGCCACGAAGTCGTGGGTGTCGGGCATGGCGGACAGGTCCGCGCCGAAGCCCGTGGCCGCAGCCGCGCGGGTGCCCTGCTCGAAGACGTCCACGTAGGCCTTGTGACGGGCCGCCTCGATGTACAGGCCGCCGCCCGGCACCATGCCGCTCAGGTCGGCAGCGGTGGGCTCGAACATGCTCACGATGCCCAGGGAGCGCAGGGTGGACTTCAGTGGCAGCTCGTAGTCCATGGTGAAGCTGGGCAGGGTCATGCTGACCTCGCCGTAGTTCAGCTGTTCCAGCATCTCGGCCAGGCTGGCGGCGGTCAGGTCGGCCTCGAGATCGTAGATGCCGTCGTCGGCATCGGGCAGCAACACCACCATGCTCAGCTCATCGCCCTCGTAGGGCAGCTCAGCGATCTTCAAGCCCTCGAGCTCGGCGTAGCCGTAGTCGGCGGTGTTGTGCATCAGGGGAGCCTGGACCGTGCCGCCGTCCAGGGTGCGGAACTCGCCGTCCTGAGTGTTGTCCTCCTCGAACTGCTCGGCCCAGTCGCCCTCGAAGTACACGGCGTTGCACAGCACCACCATGGTGGCGGCGCTGATGTCGCCCTTCTCGAACAGCTCGGGGATGAAGCCGCGGGTCTGCTTGTCCACCCAACCGTTGACCTGCTCGGTGGCCTTGTCGGGATCGCCGGCGATGTCCAGGCGCTCGATGGGCGCGTTGTAGGCGTCGACCATCAGGTCCTCGAACGCGGGCGCGAACGCGAGGCCGTCCTGACCCCACACCCGGTTGGCCCCGTTCAGGGTGTAGGCCCGGTGGTGCTTGCCCACCAGATCGTCGAAGAGCAGGCCCAGGTTGTCGTGCCACAGAGCTTCGTCCGCCACGCCCATGGCCGCGGCCACCTCGGCCTCGCTGTCTCCCTCGGCGCCGGCGTAGACCATGCTCAGGGCGGCGGTGATGCTGAAGGGCGAGAAGAACAGGTTGCCGGGCTCCAGCGCCGCCTGCTGGTACAGGTCGATGGCGAAGCCGTTGTTGCCATCGACCACCACGGCCATGTCGGCGTCCACGGTGGTGACCACCCGCGGCTGGGCGCAGCCGACGGCGGTGAGGAGCAGCAAGGTGGAGGACAGGACGAGGGGACGGGACATGGAGTTCTCCGCTGAGGGTGGATGCCCCGGGACTTTTCAAGAACCGTGCCACCACCTTGGAAGCACGACTATGGGGATCGTTGCCCCACCCACGGGGGACCAGGAGGCCCAGATCGTGATCTCACTGTCGCCCTCGAGAGGCGTGAGGCTCCCGCGCTGATCCTGCCCGAGATCATCCTACGCCGCAGCCTCGCCACGATAGACTCCCACCCTGTCCGAGAGGTGACGCGATGATGCTCGGGGCCGCGTTCGGCCTGGGGTTGCTGGTCTCCGGCGGTGTAGCCCTGGCCCAGGAGACGCCACCCCACGGGCACGACCCGGCCATCGCACGCTACGGCGAGCTGATGGCGCTGGACGACCGGAGCGCGCGCATCGCGCAGCTCGACGCCTGGCTGAGCGGAGAGATCGACTCGGGCCCGCTGCGCGCCCGCCTGGTGCAGGCCGCACATTGCCTGCGCGGCCTGGAGCGCCGCATGCTGGAGCCCGAGCTCGATCCCGTGTTCCTGCGGGGCGCGATGGACCCCGACCCCGATCGCGCCAGGCAGGTGGTGGACGCAGCCACAGACGCCACCCGTGTGCCGATCTGGGGCCCCCCCGACCCCCAAGCGCTGCAGACCTACGCCCAGGACTTCATCTGGCTGCGCCACTACTCGTACGTGGACAAGCAGATGTCCTACTACCCCTCGGTGGGCGCCTACGCGGTCTTCCTGAACCTGCCCGATGTGACCATCCGGGGCTGGGACGTGCGGCAGGGTGATGGTGCGATCGTGCGCTCCCAGGACTTCGCCCGCCTCATGGACGACCTGGCGTTTCTCGAGGGCCTCCAGGCGTCTCAACGCCGCGCCCGCCGCATGGGCTGGCCCATGGTGGGTGGCGGCCTGGCCCTGCTGGGAGGCAGCGTGCCCGCCCTGGTCGAGGGCATCGAACGCGGGAGCGAGGGCCCGATGATCCTCGGGGTGGGCCTGCTGTGCGCCGGTGTGGTGCTGGACACCGTCGGCGCTCGCGTGCTGTTCCAGGACCACAAGCGCCAGGTCGAGGTGGGCTACTCGAAGCTCATCAGCGCCGACGACGCCGGGGGCTTCGTCCAGGCGTACGACCGCGATCTGGCGGAGCGCCTGGGCTTGGACTCCTGGGACGTGCTGGGCCTCGAGCACGACGCGGTGCGGGACGCGCTGCTCGAGCCTCAGAGCGAGTAGCTCACCCCCGCCGCCACGCCTCGCTCCCCCACCGGCGCCACGTCCACGAAGAGGGACAGGGCATCGCCGAGGAAGAAGCTCGAGCCCACCGAGGCCCGGTAGTGGTGCACGTCGGTGGTCTGGGTGGTCGCACCGTCGACCTCGATGATCGCGGGCCCACCGAAGAGCTGGGCGCTGAGATAGGGGCTCCACACCCCGCCGATCTCCCAGCCCACGGCCGTCCCCAGGCGCAGATCCGCGGCGGTCAGGCTGCCTGTGGACGGACTGGACCCGTCGAGCTCGGCAAGCCGTGACCAGCCCACGGCCAGAGCCAGGCTGCTGGAGACGAAGGGGGCCGCCCCGCTGGCGCTGCGCCAGAGCTTGGCGCCCTGGACGGCGCCCTGGACCCCGGGCAGGCTCTCCAGGTCTGGACCCAGCGTGCCGCCCAGCGTGCTGCCCAGCGCCGCACGCACGCTCCAGCCTCTGTCCAGCAGTCGGGTGCCCGAGACGGTGACGGCGTGCTGCCGCAGCGCGGTGCGCTCGTCCCCGTCGAGGGTCATCAGCGTGGTCTCGAAGCCCGCCCAGGACGCCCCGATCTGCCACTTCGAAGGTTCGACTTGCGGATCCCCCGGCTGCTGGCAGCCCACCGGACCGGTGGGCGCGCCGATGGCTCACGCAAAGGCCGTGGCAGGGGTGAAGGCAGCTACACCCAGGGCTGCGAGGCCGGATGCGCAGACGGCGATGGCGAGGGTACGTTCCATGCTGCGGAGCATGCGCGCGCGGGGACGAAGGTCAAGGGAGATCGGTCACGGTTCCCAGGACGCCCCCCTCAGGGGTATACGGAGCATGATGTTCCTCCTCCTCCCCTTCCTTCTCGCCTGCCACGCCCCCCAGCTGCAGGTCCTGTCCGTCACCGAGCTCGGCCCCATCGAGCAGAACTCCATGATCCGCGGCCGGGACGGGGGCTACAGCGGCATGGCCTTCGACCACAGCGTGTGGCTGTACGGCGACAGCGTCCTGTCGGTCGAGAACGAAGACGGCTCGGCCTGGTGCAACAACACGGCGTCGTGGACCCAGGATCTCGACGCGAGCGACAACCTCGAGGACTTCACGGACTGGGTGGGCAGCCGCTGGGTGCCGGTGGAGTTCCTGCCGCGCACCGAGGCCGAGGCCGCGTTCAACACAGCCCACGAGGGCGACGACTGCCTCGAGGAACCCTGCGGCGCTCGCTGGGCCCTGTGGCCAGGGGCCATCGTCGAGGACCCGGATCGGGACCGCGCCCTGATCTTCTACCACCTGATCTACGGCGAGAACGGCGAGTGGAACTTCGAGAGCGTAGGCTCGGGCATCGCCACCTGGAGCGGCCTGGACCAGCAGCCCGAGCGCCCGGTGGTGGACGCCGACCACGCCCAGCCCACCCTGCTGTGGCACGACCCCACGGCAGCCTTCGGTGCGGCCGCCCTGGTGGAGGGCGACAGCCTGTACGCCTTCGCCTGCGAGGGGGACTGGGCCAAGCGCTGCCTGCTGGGACGCGCTGCCCTGGCCGACGCCCTCGAGCCGACCGCCTGGACCTACTGGGACGGCGCGGGCTGGACCCAGGAGCTCGACCAGGCCGTCGGGATCTTCGACGCCCACACCATGCTCAGCGTTCACTACGACGACGCCATCGGGCGCTACCTGGCGCTCTACAACCGCCCCCTGGACGATCGAGTCTACCTGCGCACGGCCGAGCACCTCGAGGGGCCGTGGTCCAGGGACGAGGCGGTGTTCGCGACCGAGCCCAGCCACGACGGTGCCGTGGCCTACGGTGCCATGGCCCACCCCGAGCTGGACCGCGGCGACGGGGCCTTCGTCTACTTCAGCTACTTCCGGTCACCGGCGGACTGGGAGGGTGAGATCCAGCTGGTGGAGATCGAGATCGCTGCGCCCTGACCGCAGCACTCGGGGGATCGAGCCCGCCCCTCGTTCGCGGCTGCCCGGGTCACGCGCAGGCCGGGGTGGACCAGCCCGCTCTTCCAGGTCAAGCTTTGTCGCCGCGTGGAACCGCTCCGCGCCCTCAACGTCGGTGCCCTTGGTCCGATGTCTTCCTGGGAGGTCACCGATGAACGTCACCGCCACATCCGTCCTGCTCGCCGCCCTGCTCACCACCACGGGCTGCGCCCACAGACAGTGGGCCCAGGCCCTCGAGGGGGAGCGCAGCATCGAGGTCCACCCAGGCCAAGGGGCCGGCAACGTCAGGCTGGGTATGTCCAAGGGCAAGGTCGAGCGCCGCCTGGGGGAGCCAGCGATCGTCGACTCCTTCTCGGACGGCGAGCTGTACTGGACCTACCCACAGCTGGGCCTGAGCGCGAAGTTCCAGGACCGCAAGCTCGACACGCTGTACTGCTACAGCGGTGTCCACGGGGGCTACGAGACCCGCGACTACCAGCCCTTCCCCGGCGCCACCAGCCAGGGCGTCTCGGTACACACGGTGCAGCGCGAGGTGCTCGAGACCTATGGCCGCCCAGCGAAGTGGGAGAACGACGACCGCGCGCCCATCCCCGCCACCTGGCTCACCTATACCCAGGGCCTGGGGTTCTGCTTCGCCAGCCAGAGCGAACAGATGGTCTACCTGTACGTGGACTGAGCCTCAGCGCAGGTAGTACTCCATCACGTTGACCGCCTCGTAGGAGCCCACGCCGGAGACGTTCTTGGCCGCGGCACCCGAGGGGCAGGTGTCGGCGTCGATGTTGCCGTTCGCGTCAGGGTCGGTGTCCAGGTACAGCGCCATGGGGTGGGGCTCGTCCGACCACGAGCCGCCCTTGTAGGTGGGGCAGGTGAGGCAGCAGGCGCCGTAGAACCAGGGCACGCCGTAGGACGGTGACTGGGCGCAGTTGCTGTGGGGCCCACTGTCGAAGGTGCTCAGGGAGGTGTCGCTGGTGAGGCTGACCGCGGAGACCAGGCCCGTCAGCTCGGCGCTGGTGGAGGTGATGGTGAGCGCACCGCTGACGCCCGTGTAGAACAAGGGATCGCAGTCGGAGGCGTCGACGCTGTCCTGGGCGACGTGTACCACAAGGTGATCGAGATCCACGTTGAGGTCGGTCCACAGCTCGCCCGCCAGGCGGTAGGCCAGGCCCTGGTCGGGGTCGCCCAGGGTGTTGCCCAGCCACTCGGTCCAGCCGGTGTACAGCTCGATGCTGTCGGACCAGTCCCACACCGTGCGCTGCACCAGGGTCCAGCCGCCACCGTCGGTGCTCATGTCGCACCAGACCTCGTGGCCCGCACCCGTGCCGTCCAGATCGGCGATGTAGAGGCCGTCGACCGCCGAGGCATCGGCGACCAGGTGATCGGCGCAGCTGGCGCACATGGCCGGCGCGACGCCGTCGCAGTCCAGATCCGAGCCCGAGCAGACCTCCACCGCGCCGGGGTGGGTCGCTGCATGGGCATCGTCGCAGTCGGTGCTGTCGGCCACGAAGCCGGTGGGGGCGCTGCAGGCCCAGGTGGCGTCGCTGGCGTCGCCGTAGCCGTCCCCGTCGCCGTCGAAGTAGAAGTCCACCAGATCGACCGCGCCCAGATCCACCCCGCCGTCGCAGTCGTTGTCCACGCCGTCGCAGTACTCTTCGGCGTCGGGATTGACCGCCACGTCGCTGTCGTCGCAGTCGCTGCCGTCCACCACGCTGCCCGAAGGCGCCACGCACGCCAGCAGCTCGGTGGCCGCGTCGCCGTAGCCGTCGCCGTCGCCGTCGGGATGCCAGGTCGAGCCGCCCACCACGTCGCTGTCGTCATCGTCCACGAGCCCGTCGCAGTCGTTGTCCACGCCGTCGCAGGTCTCCGAGGCGTCCGGGTTGATGCTCGAGTCCAGGTCGTCGCAGTCGGTGGCGAAGGCCACGGTCACGGTGCCGCTGGGCTGCTCGCAGGCGGCGGCGCCGCCGGCGGCATCACCGAAGCCATCGCTGTCGGCATCGGCGTAGTAGACCACGGCGTCGGTGACCCCCGGGTCGTCGAAGTCGGTCAGGCCGTCACAGTCGTTGTCCAGGCCATCGCAGACCTCGGGAGCAGCGGGGCTGACCGTGAAGTCGTCGTCGGCGCAGTCGTCGGTGGTGGCAGCGTAGCCGGCCGGCTGGGCGCAGGCCCGCATAGTGTCACTGGTGCCCGCAGCGCCGTAGCCGTCGCCGTCGTCGTCCACGTACCAGGTGCTGGCGTCCACCGCGTCGTCCTCGTCTGTGGCACCGTCGCAGTCGTTGTCCACCAGGTCGCAGAGCTCGGAGGCGGCAGGGTTGATGGTTCCATCGCGGTCGTCGCAGTCGTCGCCCGTACCCGAGTAGCCGGAGGGCTGGCTGCAGGACGTGGTGGTGGGGGCGCCGCTGAAGCCATAGCCGTCACCGTCGGCGTCGCCGTACCAGGTGCTGGCGTCCACCGCGTCGTCGTTGTCGGTCGTGCCGTCACAGTCGTTGTCGAAGCCGTCGCAGAACTCGGCGGCGTCGGGGTTGAGGGCGGCGTTGCCGTCGTCACAGTCGCCGATCTGGGAGACGTACCCGGGGCCCTCCTCGCAGGCCTCGACCGTGGAGGTCTCGTCGCCGTAGCCGTCACCATCGGCGTCGGCGTAGAAGGTGGTGGTGACCCCCTCGTCCACCGCGCCATCGCAGTCGTCGTCGGACTCGTTGCAGATCTCGGACCCATCGGGGCTCACCCGGGCGTCCTGGTCGTCGCAGTCTCCAGCCTGAGAGACGTGGCCGCTGGGCTGCTCGCAGGCCTGGGTGGTGCTGTCGCCGTCCCCCCAGCCGTCGCCGTCCACGTCGGCGTAGAAGGTGGTGGTGACGTCCTCGTCCACGGCATCGTCGCAGTCGTTGTCCACCAGATCGCAGACCTCGTCGGCGTCCGGATACACGTCGGCGCGGCTGTCGTCGCAGTCGTCGTCGATGGCCACCCAGCCCGTGCCTGGGCTGCAGGCCACCTGGGACACCGCGGCGTCGCCGTGCCCGTCGCCGTCGCTGTCCTGGTACCACAGGCTGTCGCCGTCCTCGTCGGTCTCGCCGTCGCAGTCGTTGTCCACCCCGTCGCAGGGCTCGTCCGCATCGGGGTAGACGTCGGCGCGGCTGTCGTCGCAGTCCCCGCCGATCTCGACCCAGCCCTCGGGGGCCGAGCACAGGTCCTGAGCGCCGCTGTCCAGCCCGAAGCCGTCCGCGTCGTCGTCCGGGAGGAAGGTCGACAGCAGGCCTTCGTCGATCTCGCCGTCGCAGTTGTTGTCCACGCTGTCGCAGACCTCGGTGGCGCCGGGGTTGATGGAGGCGTCGCGATCATTGCAGTCGGCGCCCTCTGGGTAGCCGTCCTCGTCCGCGTCCTCCACCACGGGGGCGGTGTCCTCGGGGGGGGCGGTATCGTCCACTGGCGGGTCCTTGGGACAGCCGAGCAGCAGCAGCAGGGTCAGCGCGAGGGGATTCCTCATTTCAGCCTCCAGACGACCGCCGAGGTTATCACGTCCATGGTCGGTCGCAGCGCGGGCAGCTCGAAGACTGTCTCACACCGACTTTACATATTCAGGGAGTATCCCATGAACGAGCCAGGGGCCGAGTGCGACTTCTCACACATTGAGCTGCCCGTCTTGGGCAAACGCGTGCTGCGCATGGGCATCGCGAGCAACTACGGGCTCAAGACCGCCGACGCCTTCCACGCCGCCGAACGCGGCGCGAACCTGTGGCTCTGGACCCCCCGCTACCGCACGGTCACCCCCGTCATCCGGGCGCTGGCCGCCCGCGACCGGGAGCGGCAGGTGGTGGCCATGCTGGGCGTGGCCTACACCGGCGGCATGGTGCGCAGGGGGGTGGAGAACGCCCTGCGCCAGCTCGGCGTGGACCACCTGGACTTCTACCTGCTCTCCTGGCTGGGCAAGGGCTCCGCCTACACCCAGGGGGTGCGGGACACCCTGGCGGCGCTGAAGGCCGAGGGCAAGGTCAGCGTGGTCGGCACCAGCATCCACGACCGCCCCCGGGCGGGGCGGCTGGCCGCCGACTCGGTCCTGGACGCCTTCATGATCCGCTACAACGCCAAGCACCCCGGCGCGGAGCAGGACATCTTCCCCCACCTGGCCGCGCGCAAGCCGGCGGTGCTGGCCTACACGGCCACCTCGTGGCGCCAGCTGATCACCCCCGTGGGCGGCATCGAGATGCCCCCCTTCCCGGGTCAGAGCCAAGGCGACGTCCCTCCCCTCACCGCGGGGCTGTGCTACCGCTTCTGCCTGTCCAGCCCCCATGTGCACACCGTCTTCACCGGCCCCAAGGACCGCGCCCAGCTGGACGCCAACCTCGACGCCCTGGCCCAGGGCCCGCTCTCCGCCGAAGAAGACGCCTGGGTGCGCAGCTATGGCGCCAAGGTGAAGGCCAAGAAGAAGCTGCCCTACCTCTGAGCCCGCCAGGCCAGCAGGCGCTGACTGAGGTCGTCGATGTGGTCCCGCTGCGGCAAGGCCTGGAGCCATGGGACCGGGAGCACGCCCACCCCCCCTGCGGCGCCCAGGAACATGCCCGCCAGGCAGGCCACCGAGTCGGAGTCGCCGTCGATGCGCGCGGCGCGGTCCACCGCGGTGGCGAAGTCGGAACCCCAGTACAGGGCCGCGGCCACCGCCAGACCCAGCGCGCTGGCCGAGCGCCAGCCGCCGTCGCCGGTGGGGATGGACGGCTCGTCGAGCCAGCGCTGATCGGGCCGTGCGGTGAAGTCGATGGCGGCCAGCAAGGCCTCGGCCACGACCCCGCCCCGCGCCCATGTGCCGCGCAGCTGGGTGACGGCCCGCAGCACCAGCTCCGCGTGGAAGCGCCCCTGCTCGAGGGACCAGCGCAGCAGGTGACAGGCAGCCACCGCCGCCTCCACCGCGTTGGGATGGGCGTGGGTGAGCTGAGCCTGGATCATGGCCGCGCGCGTCAGCTCCGTCCCCTCGAACGCCAGGGCCAAGGGCGCGATGCGCATCACCGCGCCGCAGCCGTCGTTGCGGGGATCTCCGCTGGTGCGCCAGTCACCGCTGGCCTCGAAGCGCCGCACGCCGCGCAGGCAGGCGTTGCCCGGGGCCGTGCAGGGCGTGAGCGGGTCGTGCAGCCAGCGCACCCACTGCGCACCCACAGCCGCGCCAAAGGCCTCCTCGTCGAGGGGCCCAGGCGCCAGATCGAGCACGGCCTGGGCCAGGTAGAGGGCCATGTGGGTGTCGTCGGTCCAGCGAAACACCCCGGGAGCCAGACTCACGGGCTGGCTGCGCACGCTCGCTCCCCCCATGAACTCCAGCGGCTGGCCCCAGGCGTCCCCCAGGGCGAGGCCCAGGAAGGCACCACGGGCGCGGTCGAGGGGAATGGACATGGGGAGCCTCCAGGGCGGTGGCCTGAGTCCTATCCGTCGCCACGGCGTGTCGGCGACCCGGGCCACGGATAGGATCGGGAGCCCACTACTGCTGGAGCCATCATGGACGAGTCGACCCTGTACGAGCTGGTGACCGAAGCCCTGCGCGACGTGCTGAACGAAGAACAGGGCAGAGGCGACGTGGTCATCGCCCGCGGCCTGACCAACGGCCGCATCCTGTTCGAGGACGACAAGGGCCGCGAGGTGCGTGCGGTCTCCACCCTGGCCTTCTTCAAGAAGATCACGGCGGTGCGCGAGAAGCTGCGGGTCCTCGAGCAGAAGATCAACAACAACAAGGCCATGAGCCCCGCCGACAAGGCCGACATGCAGGCCCAGATCACCCGCTGCTACGGCTCGTTGACCACCTTCAACTTCTTCTTCCGCGAAGAGGAAGACAAGTTCAAGGGGATGGGGGGGTAGCGCCAGCGGCTAGCGCCGCCCCCGCCCAGGCCCCTGGGTCCGCACGGCCTCGAGCTCATCCAAGGTCTTGGGCCAGTCCTTCTTGAGCAGCTGGGACAAGGCCCGGTCGGCCAGCAGGCGGCCCTGGTTCTGGCAGGCCGCACAGTAGTTGCACTCATTCTCGGCATAGACGATGCGCTGGATAGGAGCGCCGCAGTCGGGGCAAGGCTGACGGTAGCGGCCGTGCACGGCCATGTCGTCGCGAAACGCCGTGACCTTGTCGGGGAAGCCCTCACCCACCTCGGCGCGCAGGGTGTGGGTGAAGGCTTCGAGCACAGCGCGGCAGGCCGCGAACAGCCGCTCGATCTCCTCGGCCGTGAGCTTCCGGGTGAGCCGCATGGGCGAGATGCGCGCCCGGAACAGGATCTCGTCGCTGTACGCGTTGCCGATGCCCGAGAACAGCCGGGGGTCGGTCAGCCCCCTCTTCATGGTGCGGTTCTCGCGCAGCAAGGCCTCGGTGAAGGCGGGCAGATCGGCCTCGAGCACCTCGAGCCCGCCCCTGTCGAAGGGGGCCAGGGCATCGCGACCCTGCACCACGTGCAGCGACGCCCGCTTCTTCTTGCTGGCTTCGGTGAGCAGCACGGCACCGTGCTCGAAGTCGAAGGCGGCCAGCCCCCCCCGCCCCGGGATGCCCGCCCCGGCCTTTCGCCAGCGCAAGCGCCCCGCAACCATCAGGTGCAGCACCAGGAACAGCTGATCCTCGAGCTCGAAGACGATGCGCTTGCCCAGCCGCTCCACGCCCACCACCCGGCGCCCGTGGGCCGCGGCCAGGGGCGGCTCCACGGTGCGCAGCAAGAACGCGCTCTTGGAGCGCACCGCCAGCAGGGGGCGGCCGACCAGCAGGGCCTCGAGGCGCTCCACGTAGACGGTGACGTCGGGAAGCTCGGGCATGGGCTGCGCTAGGCCCCGAAGTGATCGCGCTGCATCAGGTCGTCGTAGATCACGATGATGGCGCCCACGTAGGCGATGGTGCCCAGGAAGGGCCCCACCAGGGGCACATAGGACAGCACCATGATGAGCGCGAAGAAGATGAACATCAGCACAAGCAGCTCGAGGAAGCGCGGCTTGGCCAGCTCCCACGAGGCCTTCAACGCATCCACCGCCCCCAGATCGCGGTCCACCATGGCCGGGACGGCGAACATGAAGGCCACCGACACCAGGATGGCCGGGAAGTAGCAGAGCATGGCGGCACCCAGGCTGATCACCGTAGAGAGGACCATGAAGACGGTGACCTTGCCGAGGTTGCGGAAGCCCCACCACATGTCGCCGGGGTGAGCGGGCTCGCCCCGGTGCGCCCGGATCACCACGGCCACATGGCCGAAGTAGATGGGTGTGAGCAACATGGCCATGACGATGATGGCCAGCAGACCTCCACCGTAGAACACGACCATGGCCAGCGCGGCCAACCAACCGCTCTGGACGATGGCGCCCACCACAGTGACCGCGATGCCGCCGGCCAGGACCACCACGGTGGCCGCGATGCCGACCGCGATGCCCCCTGCATACAGCAGCACCAGGGGCAGCAGGTGGGCCTGCCAGTGCTTGGAGACGTGGTCCTTGGTGGCGTTGAGCCAGGGTCCGAGGTTCTGCATCGACTACTCCCTCATTGGGGCGGCGTTGAGCCGCGAGGCCGACGGCGCCGTCGGTTCGAACGACGCCTCCCTAGGCCGCCGGAGGCCGGCGTAGGGAATCGTACACCACCACCCCCGCGATCACCGCCGCCACGGGCACCAGCACCGGCCCGACGATGGGGAAGAAGCCCACGAACAGCCCGACGCCCACCAGCCCGAGCACCAGCACCAGCAGCTCGCCGTAGACCCGCCCGCTCAGGGCCCAGGCCCGCCCCAGCGCGCCGAACAGCCCGATGTCTCCGTCCACCAGCGAGGGCCCAGTCAGCAGCAGCCAACCCCCCAGGAAGATCAGGGGCAGGTACATCAGGCCGGCCGAGGCGAAGACGATGAAGAGCACAAACAGGATGAGCCCCGCCGCCCGGAGGGGGTGCCGGAAGCCCCACAGCAGCTCGCGCCAGCTGGTGTCGTGGCCCTGCTGCAGGCGCAGGGTGAACCGCATGTAGCCGAGGGTCAGCGTGGCGCCCGCCAGGTGGTAGAGCATCATGGTGAAGCTGCCCAGCGCCGCGACGCCAAAGAAGCAGATCATGGCGGCGGTCTCGAGCTCCATGGCCAGCAGCAGCATCGTGCCGCCGAAGATCACCGCGTAGAACGCCAGCAGGGTCCAGCCAAACAGCACCATCATGATCAGCATGACGGCCAGGGGCAGCAGGTGCCGAACCCAGTGCTGGGTGAGGTGCGCACCCAAGGCGCTCATCCAGCGGCGCAGGTGCGGCATGGCGATCAGCCCTTGTCACTCATCTTGGCCCAGGAGTCCCGCAAGGCGATGGTGCGGTTGAGCACCAGAGCGCCGGGCTGGCTGTCCACGCTGTCTACGCAGAAGTAGCCCAGCCGCTCGAGCTGCCAGCGGCTCTCGGGGGCGGCGTTGGCCATGCTGGGCTCGAGCCAGCAGCTGTCGAGCACCGACAGGGAGTCGGGGTTGAGGTTGTCCAGCCAGTCCTGGCCGTCCTCGACGTCACGGGGCGCCGGCACCGAGAACAGGCGGTCATATAGGCGCACCTGGGCGGCAACGGCGTGGCGGGCGCTGACCCAGTGGATGGTCCCCTTGACCTTGCGTCCATCGGGGGTGCCGCCGCCCAGGGACTCCGGGTCCCAGGTGCAGCGCAGCTCCACCACCGTGCCCTGCTCGTCCTTGACGATCTCGCTCAGGGTGACGTAGCAGGCGTAGCGCAGGCGGACCTCCTGGCCCGGAGCCAGCCGGCGCCACTTGCGGAAGGACTCCTCGCGGAAGTCGTCCCGTTCGATCCAGAGCTCGCGGCAGAAGGGCACGGGCCGGCTGCCGGCGCTGGGATCGTCGGGCATGAAGGGAGCGTCGAAGATCTCCTCGGCGTCCTCGGCCATGTTGGTGATCACCAGCTTGACCGGATCGAGCACGCCCATCACCCGCGGGGAGTGGGCGTTGAGATCGTCGCGCAGGGCATGCTCGAGCAGGGAGACGTCCACCACGCCGTCGCGCTTGGACACACCCACCCGATCGCAGAAGTTGCGGAGGGATGCAGGGGAGAAGCCCCGGCGCCGCATCCCGCAGAGGGTGGGCATGCGCGGGTCGTCCCAGCCGCTGACGTGGCCGTTCTTCACCAGGTGCAGCAGCCAGCGCTTGGACAGCACCGTGTAGCTGATGTTCAGGCGCCCGTACTCGTACTGGTGGGGAGGGTCCGGGATCTCGAGGGCCGCCACGAACCAGTCGTACAGCGGCCGATGCACGTCGAACTCGAGGGAGCAGGTGGAGTGGGTGACCCCCTCGATGGCATCGGACTCGCCGTGGGCCCAGTCGTACATGGGGTAGATGGGCCAGGCGGTGCCGGTGCGGTGGTGGGGAGCGTGGACGATGCGGTACATCACCGGGTCGCGCAGCAGGGGATTGGGGCTGGCCAGGTCGATCTTGGCCCGCAACACCCGGGTGCCGTCGGGAAACTCGCCGGCCCGCATGCGGGCGAACAGATCGAGGTTCTCGGCCACCGTGCGCTCCCTGAAGGGGCTGGGCTGGTCGGGGTCGCCACTGCCGCTGCGGCGCGCGCGCATGTCGGCCAGGGTGGCGTCGTCCACGTAGGCCAGGCCCTTCTCGATGAGCTTGACGGCCCAGCCGTACAGCTGCTCGAAGTAGTCCGAGGCGTAGAAGAGGTTCTCGCCCCAGTCGAAGCCCAGCCACTGGATGTCGCCCTTGATGGCGTCGACATACTCGGTGTCTTCGGTGGCCGGGTTGGTGTCGTCGAAGCGCAGGTTGCACTGCCCGCCGTGCTTGGCGGCCATGCCGAAGGCCAGGTTGATGCCCATGGCGTGGCCGATGTGCAGGTAGCCGTTGGGCTCGGGCGGGAAGCGGGTGCAGACCCGGCCGCTGTGCTTGCCCGCAGCCACATCCGCCGCGATGATCTCGTCGATGAAGTTGCGGGAGCGGGACTCTTCGGAGGTGCTCATGGTGGCGCTCCTGGATTGTGGAATGCGGGAGACGGCAGGGCTAGCTCGAAGCACAGCCCCCAGCAAGAGAAGGGAGGCTCGCTGGCGACAGGATAGGCTCCCGAGCTTCCCACCAAGGAGACCCACCATGAGCGTCACCCTCTACGGCATCCCCAGCTGCGGCACCGTCAAGAAGGCCCGCGCGTGGCTCGACCAGCATGGCATCGCGTACGAGTGGGTCGACCTCCGCACCACGGCCCCGGAGCCCGAGCGGGTGGCCGGCTGGATGGGGAAGTTCGGCTCCAGACCCATGCGCAACACCAGCGGCGGCGCCTACCGCGCCCTGCCAGACGCCAAGAAGAGCTGGGGCGACGCCGAGTGGCTGCCCCTGATGCAGGCCGATCCAATGCTGCTCAAGCGCCCCGTGGTGGAGGTCGACGGCGAGCCGGCCACCGTAGGTTTCGAGGAGCCGGTGTACGCGGAGCTGTTCGGCAAGTAGGGCGCCCAAGCGCTCGCCAACCCGGCGGGTGGCCGGCACCCGGGCCCTCGGTGAGCGCCCACACCCGCCACCAGTCCCGACCCTGGCGACGGGATACGGACCCCGCGCGGCGAGCCGCCGCGGAGCCCGCCCCTATGCAGTTCGCCTCCAACCAGACCCCCGACAAGCTCCGCGGTGGCTACTACACGCCCCTCGCGCTGGCGGACTTCCTGCTGGCCTGGGGCCTGGGCTGCGAGCCCCAGCAGATCCTCGAGCCCTCCTGCGGCGACGGGGCCTTCCTCGACGCCCTGGCCCGACGGGCGCCGGCGGGCACACCCCACATCCAAGCGATGGAGCTGCTGCCCGCCGAGGCCGACAAGGCCCGGGTCACCCTCGAGCGCTACCTGGCCGCGGGTGGTACCGGCGAGGTCATCCAAGGCGACTACCTTCGTCACGCCATCGACGACGACAGCACCTACGATCTGGTGCTCGGAAACCCTCCCTACGTTCGCTACCAATACCTGGGAGCCCCGACCATCCAGGCCGCCCAGGCCCTGCTGACCCGCTGGGGACTCCCCCTGCCCCGCCACGCCAGCTCCTGGGCGCCCTTCGTGGTGGACGGCGCCAGCCGCTTGAGGCCCGGCGGACGGCTGGCCATGGTGGTGCCTGCCGAGCTGCTGCAGGTAGGCTACACGGCGCCGCTGCGGCAGTGGTTGGCCGGCCTGGGGCTGGTCCGCATCATCCGGTTCCGCACGCTGGTGTTCCCCGAAGTGCAGCAGGAGGTGGTGCTGCTGCTGCTCGAGCGCGGAGAGCGACGGGGCGTGCGTGTGCTCGAGCTGGACAGCCTGCGGGCCCTGGCCGAGCTGGACGCCGAGGGTATCGCCTGCGTGGCTCCCGAGGCCCTCCCGAAGGGCGCCAAGTGGACCGGCTACGCCCTCGAGCCCCAGGCCCTGGCCGCCGCGCGCAAGGCCTTCGAACACCCCGAGGTCCACAGCTTCGACCAGCTGGCCGAGGTCTGCGTCGGGGTGGTCACGGGGGCCAACCGCTTCTTCTGCGTGGACGACGCCACGGTGTCGGCCCATGGCCTCGAGCCGGCGGTCCTGCCCATGTTCGGCCGCAGCGCGGAGGCCACAGGCCTGCGCTTCACCGCGGAAGACCACGCCGCCAACCGCCGGGCGGGCCGTCGCGCCTGGCTCCTCGACCTGCCATCAAGGCCCCGGGAGCAGCTCCCCGCGCCCTGGCAGCGCTACCTGGCCGCAGGGGAAGCCGAGGACCTGCCGTCTCGCTACAAGTGCCGGGTGCGGGAGCCCTGGTGGGCCGTGCCCAGCATCCACGCAGCGCCGGTGGCCCTGTTCAAGCGCTGCCATGCGACCACCCGGCTGATCCTGAACGAAGCCTGGGCCCACACCACCGACACGGTCTACCGGGTGACCCCAAGGCAGGGCGTGGAGCCACGCGACCTGGTGCTGAGCTTCCTCAACAGCCTGACCATGCTGAGCGTCGAGCTGTGTGGCCGCAGCTATGGAGGAGGCGTGCTCGAGCTGATCCCCAGCGAGATCCGACGGCTCCGGGTGCCGGTTGTGACGGCCAGCGATGGAGCCTTCGCCGAAATGGATGGGCTGCTGCGCGCTGGCGCTGCCCCCGAGACGGTCCTCGACGCCGGCGACCGCTGGGTGCTCGAGCGCGGCCTGGGCATGGACTCCGCCCTCATCGCCGATCTTCGCGGGGCCTGGCTGGCGCTGATGCAGCGACGGCTGGGGCGACGAGGGTAGCGAGCGGGGCCCGCAGCCGCAGGCCGGGGCACCGGGGGTGCCCCGGAAAATGAATCACCGATCAACCTTGTATTTCCGGTGGCTGGCCGACACGTGGGTCATAGCCCAGCCGCACACAGCTTCCGCCCCCCAGAACAACCTGCCGGTGACATCTCACCACCTCCGCGCTCCTCCTCCCCCACAGCGCACGAGGAGGTCCCATGGCGCGGGTGATCGTGGTGGGCGCAGGCCCAGCCGGGCTGGCGGCCACCGAGGCCCTGCTGACGGGCAGTGACGGACCCCTGGAGGTGGAGCTGCACAGCCTCGAGCCCTACCTGGGGGGCAACGCGGCCGCGTTCACCACCCCTGACGGACGGGTGGTGGAGCAGGGCCTGCACTGCTGGTTCGGCTTCTACGAGCAGATGGCCGGCCTGCTGGCGCGATCCGGAGTGGACATCACACAGGCCTCGTCGTCGGGCCAGGGCGAGGCCCTGGTGTGGGAGGAGCGCGACCAGCGCACCCACAGGCTCTACCTGGGATCCCACACCTCCCGCACGCTCATCCAGGGGCTGGCCTACACCGGGATGACCCTGGAGGAGAAGCTTCGCTTCGCCCTGTTCTTCGCCCGCGCCATGCCCGAGGTGCTGGCCGGCAACGCCGAGCGCTTCGACGACATCTGCTTCACCGCCTGGTGCATCGAGCGGGGCTTCCCCCCGAGCCTGGCGGCCACCCGCATGTGGCGGGTCACACGGGAAGCCCAGTTCAACCTGCCAGGCCAGGTCAGCGCCTACCCCATGATCAAGACGGTCAAGGTCATGGGCCGCGACTTCACCACCGCCGACTTCCGCTTCCCCATGGGGGCCATGAGCGAGGTGTGGTGGGGGCCGGTGGCCGCGCGCATCCGGGCGCTGGGCGGCGTCATCCACACCCACCATCAGCTGACGGGCCTTAGCCACGACGGCCAGCGCATCAGGAGCCTGCGCCTCAGACAGGTCCAGGACGCGCCAGTAGAGGACTGGCTGCAGCACCCCGTGCCCACCGTGTCGGGCTCCGGGCGGGAGCTGCGGGACTTCGACCAGGTGGTCTTCGCGATCCCGCCCGCCGCCTGGCAGGAGATCATCCACGCCGACCCTAGCCTCACCGAGCTGCGGCCCTTCGCCAACATCGCCAAGCTCAGCACGGTCTCCCCCCTGGGGCTGCACGTGTGGCACCGGGAGGCGGTGCGCTGGGGACCGCGCTCCTTCGTCATCGGCCTGGACGAGCCCCTGGGGGCGGTGGTGGACGTCAAGCCCTTCCACCCCAGCTACCGGGACGACGCCCGCTTCGGCGCGGTGCTGCACTTTGTGGGCCCGGAGACCGGCTACGAGGACTGGCCGGAGGAGGCTCTGGTGGACCGGGCCCTGACCAGCCTGCGACGGGTGCGCGGCTACGAGGGCTTCACCCTCGAGGGAGCCAGGGCCTGGAAGCTCATCCGTCACCACGGGCCCCACCGCCGCTACTGGAACTCCGAGCCCGGCTCGCTCAAGTACAAGCCCCAGTCCCGCGGCCCCCTCGAGGGGCTGTGGTTCGCGGGGGACTGGGTGCGCAACGAGCTGGACTTCCCCTGCATGGAGAGCGCCATCCGGGGGGGCCGCCAGGCCGCCGAGGGGGTGCTGCGGGAGCTGGGCCAGCGGCGGCGGCTGGCGCGGAGGGGAGCGTGAGGATCGCGCTCGCGCTCTGCCTCGTCTTGCTGTGCGGCTGCGCCCGGCACGTCCTGCGCAGCCCCTTGGGCGGCCCGCCCATCTCCTTCCCCGCGGATCGAGCCCAGCACCCTTGGGCCCAGACCGAGTGGTGGCACCTGCATGCCAGCCTGGTGGACGCCCAGAGCGGTGAGCCGGTGGAGCTGTTCGCGGGCTTCATCGTCCAGCGCACCGACGAGGACCGGGCGGCGGGGGTGCCCGCCCGCTTGTTCGTCAACCCTCTGCACGTCGCCTACGTGCGCATCCAAGGCGAACGAACCCTGGTGGCCGACCGGGTAGGCTTTCCCGACCTGTTCAGCGCTCGCTTCGTGGGGGACGGGCTCGATCTGCGCCACGGCGACTGGCGGCTGGCCTGGGATCAGGGGGCCTGGCTGCTGGCGGTGGGGGCGGGCCGGGACCGCATGGATCTGCGCCTCGAGCCCACCGCCCCGGCCGTGCTTCCCGGCCAGGGCGGCCTGGTGGAGCTCGAGCCCGGAGCCGGTCACCACCACTGGGCCCAGCACGAGGCGCTTCGTGTCCAGGGGCGCTGGAGCCAGGGAGGACAGACCCGCTGGGTGGAGGGCACGGGCTTCTGCAAGCACCAGTGGGGCTTCATCTACACCGAGCGCTACGACGGCTTCGAGTGGTTCACCGTGGACCTGCCCGCCGCCGGCGCGCTCCCCGAGCGCTCCCTGTCCATCCTGTGGATGCTGGACGGCGCCCAGCGCGGCGCGCCGGGGTCCCTCGCCTGGATCTCCGACCGACAAGGAAAGATCCACCCCCTGCCCGTGGAGGATCTACACGTCACCCCCACCCGCCGCTGGCACAGCCTCCGCAGCCGCGCCTGGTGGCCGGTGGCATGGCGCATCGAGGGGGCCGGGCTGGACCTGCTGATCGAGGTCAAGGACGAGGCACAGGAGCTCTGGGTCTTCCCAGTGCCCATCCACCTGGGCCCGGCCCGAGCCGTAGGAACGGTAGAGGGCCAGGCCGTCGATCTGCCCGCATTTGCCGAGCAGGCCGGAGAGCGAATCCCCCCCTTTCGCTGGCTGGTGCGTTCGGGCCCTGGCCCCGGGATGGAGTAGGATGGCCTGAGGAGTTCCAATGGCCATCCTGTCCGCAGAACAGACCGACGCCCTGCTGGCCAAGGCCAGCGCCATCCAGGCCAGCCCGCGCCTGCCCATGGGGCTCATCGTCTGGAAGGACGAGCAGGGACGACCCGTAGCCAGCGCTCGCTGCCAGGTCATCCTGCGCTGCATGCCCGATGCGCTGATCTGGGCCGACGCCGACCCGACCATGCAAGAGCAGGGCATCCCGACCGTGCCCATCCCCCATGGGCTCCCCCCTCGCCAGCCAGCGCTGCCCGCAGCGGCGGCGCGGGGCATGGCCCAGCTGGCCTTGGCCGGCACCGACGCCGAGTTCATCTTCACTGCCGAGCAGGACGAGGGGCTGCTGTTCCTGGCCGTGTTCGGCTTCGCTCAGGGACCGCCCCTCGCAGCCCGCACCCCCACCGAGGAGGTGCCCAAGAGCATGATCGCCGCCCTGATGGCAGAACAAGCGCCCAGGCCGGAGCCAGAGCCAGAGCCAGAGCCAGAGCCAGAGCCAGAGCCAGAGCCAGAGCCAGCGCCGGAGCCGGAGCCGGAGCCGGAGCCGGAGCCGGAGCCAGAGCCAGAGCCAGAGCCAGAGCCGGAGCCAGTGCCAAAGCCCACGCCACAGGAAGACCAGGACGACGGGGAAGTGCCGGGATCGGAGCCGGACGAAGAGCCGTCCAAGCTGGTCAAGGTGCGGGTGGACAGGGGCCCCAAGCAACAGATCATCACCATCAGCCTGGAGGCTGCCGAGGGATGGATGGACACGGGCCTGGACCCCGTACAGCTGGCCACCCGCCCGGTGCTGCTGGGCTTCGACGTTCGTATGCTCTGGGCCATCGATGGCGAAACCACCGAGCCCCCCGTGCCTCACCTGGCCTTCCGCCACGTCGCTGAGGAGACCAGCAGCGATCCCCCACCCTTCCGCTACGCAGCCAGCCCCACGGACCCGCCGGTGCCGGAGTCGGAGGAGATCCAGCCCCTCGGGCCCCGCAACCGTCTGCGCTTCCCCTGCAGCCCGGGCCGCATCGAGGTGAAGTTCATCCACTTCGACAGCGCGTTCCCAGTGCGGGGCTTCCAGGGCTACCTGCGCATCATGGCCATGATGCAGCGCGCGGGGCCCCGCGACGTTCCCCACAAGCGCCCCGTCGACAACATCCGCGTAGCCCCCTGGGAGCCCGGCTTCGACATCCCCGAGCGCCTCCCCGATCCCTCGGAGGCCGCCGCGGTCACCATCAGCGAAGAGCTATAGGCGCCGCTGCCCGAAGCTCCAGCCCACCCCCAAGCCCAGGGTCGGGGTGAAGAAGCGGCGGCTGACCAGGGACTCCAGCCCGTCGTTGGCTTGGTCAACGGCCTGCTGCTCGCCGTCTCCAGCCTGGTCGCCGGGCTCGACGCTCGTCTGGCCCGACCGCAGAGCCAGGCCACCTGCGGAGAAGCGCACGACCACATGGTCGGCCAACAGCCAGTCCCAGCCCACGCTCCCACCCACCAGGGTGGCGCGCATGGACACGGAGTAGGGTTCCACGGGCTGCTCGGAGCTGGGAGACGCAGCGCCTTTGCCCGTGGCCGGCGTCTCCAGATCTACGCTCAGCGCGGTGGCCACCACCTGCGGGCTGACGCTGGTGCTACAGCGCAGGCTGCGCAGGTCACCGGCGAACCAGAGCCCTGACTCTCGGAAAGGCCGCCACCCGATCGAGCCACCCAGCACGAGGGCCGAGTCCAGGCTGTCGCCCAAGACGCCAGCGGCATCCTCATCCAGTAGCCCCCACGAAGCCGTAACCTCGCCGGCTCCGTACACCAGCAGCCCGGGCAATCGGCCCACGCTGCCGCCGAGCCTGACCCGCCCCGGCCCCTCCAGGACCACCTGAGCGCCCGTGCTGACAGGGAGCTCGGCCCCCATGCCCACAGCCAGCGACCAGGGGCCGTCCGAAGGGCTGGCGCTGGCCAGGCTGGTGATGAGGAGCAGGGTGAACATCGGCGCCGCGCGGGTGGGTACAGGAGAGAAACATGGACGCCACAGAGCGCTTGGATCGCCGATTCCTGTCACCACTTGTATCTCTTTCGTTTTTGACAGATTCACGACACAGCCGGGTATGTCCGCTCGACCCTGCACAGGCCGCCGAGGGGCCCACACAAGAGGAAAAAAAACCGCCTCCCGGACCTGCACCATGCCCGTGGCGGCTCCGATGAGCTGCACACAGTCCAGAGCCGCCACGAGGTCCCCATGAAGCGCAACCAACGGCACAGCCACACCGCCCAAGGAAGGATCGGGCTCACGCTGGCCCTGTGCCTGGCTCTGGCGCTGACCCCGAACCTGGCGAGCGCGGAGTCGCCGGACCAGACCTTGCTGCCTGACGGCTTCCCCGCCGAGCTCGCGGTGCCCTTCGCCACCCCGGTGGTCTTCCTGACCGGCAGCGCCCAGATCATCGGAGACGACGGCAGACCGCGCCCCCACGCCCGCACCTGCGAGTTCTCACGCACGAACACCGCGGACGCGACGCGCCTGATGGACCACTACCTGGCGCACTTCGCCCGGGAGGGATGGAGCGGCGCCGTCACGGACCAGGGCGAGGAGCGCTCGGGCAGCTTCGAGCACGAGGACGTCAAGGCCACCGTGCGCCTGCGGCCCAGGGATGGAGGCGTGCTGGCCTTCACCCTCCGGGTGCAGGTGCTGGAGCGCTGACTCGAGCGGTGCTTCACTCCGCGGCGGGCAAGGTCTGCTGCTCGGCCCACTGCTTCACGAAGAAGTCCACGCGGCGGTTCTTCTCCCACGCGGCGGCGTTCTCGCGCTTGTCCAGGGGCTTGCTCTCGCCGAAGCCCTCGCTCTCGAGACGAGCAGCGTCCACACCCTTGGCCTCGAGGTAGGCCCGAACCGCCGCGGCGCGGTCCTTGGACAGCTGCAGGTTGTAGGCGGCGTCGCCGCGGCTGTCGGTGTGACCCTCGATGCGCAGGCGCAGGATCTCCGGGTGGTCCTTCAGCACCTGGGCCACCTCGTCCAGCAACGGATTGCTCTCCGACTTGATGGTGGCCTTGGCGGTGTCGAAGTACACCTCGCCCTTGACCTCGATCTTCTCCACCGTGAGCGCCACCTGGGTGGGACGCAGCTGGACCTTCACCACCTCGGTCTCGCCGGGCTCGAGGCTCAGCTCGCGGCTGTCCACGGCGTAGCCCTCGGAGCGCACAGTGATCTCGTAGGCACCGGGCAGCAGCTGCACGGTGCCCTGGCCCGACTTGGTGGCGACGGGCTCGCCCTCACCGATGGTGAAGGTGGCGTCCACCGGCTGGCCGTCGGGACCGACCACCACGACGTCGACGGTAGCGGGCGCGGCCTCGAGCACGATGGTGATCTCCTTGGGCTCGCCTTCGGTGAGCTGGAACTCCTGCACCACGGGCAGGTAGCCCCCAAGGGAGGCGTCGAGCTTGTAGGCTCCCGGGTGCAGCTCTCCAGTGGTCTCGGGACCACCCACGAGGGACTCGGGCCCACTCACATCGGCCACGGCACCAGGGATGGGGTTGCCCTCTCCGTCCACGATGTGCACGGTCAGCGGCACAGAGGGGTCGGGGCAGCCATCGCGGTCCTCCCACCCGTCCGCATCCTCGGGCTGCTCGGGGCAGCTGTCCTTGGCGTCCAGGATGCCGTCGCCATCGGTGTCCGTGTCGTCGGGGGGCTCCCAGCCCACCATGGCCACCAGCCGCAGATCCGGCGAGGCGATGCCCTGGGTGAAGCCGTGGCCCACACCGCCGCGCACCACCAAGCGCTCCTGGATGCGGTACCAGCCGCCCACCAGGCCTTCGAGGGGGTTGGCGGCCGGGTTGCCGAAGGGCGCGTTGTAGTTGAGGTGCCCGGCCACATCCAGGGACAGGCCGGCGGCGTCGGTGAGGGCGTAGCCGCCGCCCACCCGGTAGAAGAACTGGTCGTCTACCTCGACGTTGACCAGCTGGGTCTCGGTGAGGAAGCGGGTGCCCAGGTTGGCGGCCAGCAACAGGTCACCGAAGCCCTTGGAGGCGATCACGCCGAGCTCTCCACCCAGCCCCGGAGACCCCAGGGCCGCGTCCACGGTGGCGGTGGGCAGGTCCAGGCGGCCGTTCAGGGCCAGGCCGACGCCGGACTTGCGCTCGTCCAGGATGGAGCCGCGGATGTCCAGGCCGATGTCGCCCAGGCCACCACCGCCACCCTCGATGTCGCTGGTGGACAGCAGGTACAGGGGCAGGTCGGCGCCCACGCGCAGGCGCCAGAAGGTGACGCCCGCCAGCAGGTCCAGGTTCACCGAGTCGCGCACCAGATTCAGGGTCTCCCCGTCACCCCAGCGCACAACCAGGGGCGCATGCGCCCAGTTGCCGGCCAGGCGCAGGGACACGGCCCCGCCCGGCGCCACGAAGGCATCGTCGGTCCACAGGGTGGAGCGGCTATCGATGGAGGGACGGAAGGCCTGAGCGTCCAGATCGGGCATCTGCACATTGGGCGCATCCTGAGCCCACAGGGAGGGCAAGGCCGCGAGGAGGAGCAGGTACATGACTACACCTCCGCCTTGTCGGAAGACACGCCGAAGCGACGTCGCCGCAGAGCCGCGAGGCCCAGCAGGAAGGGCGCCAGGCCCAGCCCCAGGGCCGCGCCGCGACCGCCCGCTGCGCAGCCGCAGTCGCCGCCGCCGCCGGTGAACTTGAAGCTCCCGGTGTCGTCAGCCTCGAACGCGGTGTCGGCGGTGTCCTCTACGATAGGCTCGCACTCGTCGTCCCAGCCGTCGGCCCCCGGGTAGATGTCGGCGTCGGTGTCGTCGCAGTCATCGTCCAGCGGGAAGCCGTCGCCGTCCTGGTCGTCGTCGTTGCCGTCGCAGTCGTCGTCCACGCCGTCGTACCAGGTCTCCTCGGCGCCGGGGTTGATGTCGGAGTTGGCGTCGTCGCAGTCGTCGCCGCCGTGATCCACCGAGTCGTACCCGTCGCCATCGGCGTCGTACTCGTCCGCGTCGTCGCAGTCGTTGATCACCCCATCGTAGGGATCGTCGGGCGCGCCCGGGTAGGTGGCGTCGTCCGCGTCATCGCAGTCGTCGCCGCCGTAGCTGGCCGAGTCATAGCCGTCACCGTCCGCGTCGTAGTCACTCCAGTCGTCGCAGTCGGAGTCCACGCCGTCGTACCAGACCTCGGTGGCATCGGGGTTGACGTCGGCGTCGGTGTCGTCGCAGTCTTCGCCGTCGTCGGTCTCATCCCGGCTGTCGAAGTCGTCGTAGTCCTGGTCGTAGTCCGAGTGACCGTCGCAGTCGGCGTCTACGCCGTCGTACCAGACCTCGGTGGCGCCGGGGTTGGTCGTGGCCTCGGTGTCGTCGCAGTCGCTGTCGTCGGCGACGTAGCCACTGGGCTGGACGCAAGCGACGCTGCTGGACGCGGGGTCCCCATAGCCATCGCCGTCCACGTCGGCGTACCAGGTGCTGGCGTCCACCGCTTCGTCCTCGTCCACCGTGCCGTCACAGTCATCGTCCTCGCCGTTGCAGTACTCGTCGGCGCCCGGGTACTGGGCGCCGTCGGCGTCGTCGCAGTCGCTGTCATCGGCCACGTAGCCGCTGGGCTGGGCGCAGGCGCTGGAGCTGCTGCCCGGATCGCCATAGCCGTCACCGTCCACGTCGGCGTACCAGGTGCCGGCGCCCACGGCGTCGTCCTCGTCCACGCCGCCGTCGCAGTCGTTGTCGATGCCGTCGCAGTACTCGGTGGCCGCGGGGTTGACCGTGCCGTCGGCGTCGTCGCAGTCGGTAGCGTCAGCCACGTAGCCGCTGGGCTCGCTGCAGGCGGCGGCGCTGCTGGCGGCGTCACCGTAGCCGTCGCCGTCGGTGTCCGCGTACCAGGTGCTGGCATCCGCGGCGTCGTCCTCGTCCACGCTGCCGTCGCAGTCGTTGTCGATGCCGTCGCACAGCTCGGTGGCCACAGGGTTGACCGTGCCGTCGGCGTCGTCGCAGTCGGTGTCGTCGGCCACGTAGCCGCTGGGCTGGCTGCAGGCGCTGACGCTGCGGCGGGCATTGCCGTAGCTGTCGCCGTCCAGGTCGGCGTACCAGGTGCTGGCGTCCGCGGCGTCATCCTCGTCCACGCTGCCGTCGCAGTCGTTGTCGATGCCATCGCAGTACTCGGTGGCCGCGGGGTTGACCGTGCCGTCGGCGTCATCGCAGTCGGTGGCGTCGGCCACGTAGCCCGCAGGCCGGCCGCAGCTGTCGGTGGAGCTGCCGGGATCGCCATAGCCGTCGCCGTCGGTGTCCGCGTACCAGGTGCCGGCATCCGCGGCGTCGCCCTCGTCCACGCTGCCGTCGCAGTCATTGTCGATGCCGTCGCACAGCTCGGTGGCCGCGGGGCTGACGGTGCCGTCCCCGTCGTCGCAGTCGCTGTCGTCGGCCACGTAGCCGCTGGGCTGGGTGCAGGCGGTGGTGCTGCTGCCGGGATCGCCGTAGCCGTCGCCGTCGGTGTCCTGGTACCAGGTGGAGGCATCGGCCGCGTCGTCCTCGTCCACGAAGCCATCGCAGTCGTTATCGATGCCGTCGCACAGCTCGGTGGCGCTGCTGCTGATGCTGCCGTCCAGGGGATCGCAGTCGGAGCCGTCGAGATCTCCGTCGCCGTCGGTGTCGTCATTCAGCGGGTCGGTGCCGTAGATGTCGACCTCGTCACCGTCGGTGAGACCGTCATCGTCGGTGTCGTCGTCCAGCGGATCGGTGCCGTAGGTGTCGACCTCCTCGCCGTCGAGCAGGCCGTCGTCGTCGCTGTCGTCGTCCAGCGGATCGGTGCCGTAGGTGTCGACCTCCTCGCCGTCGAGCAG
>CALDOK010000189.1 GCA_937912125.1 uncultured Pseudomonadota bacterium | reverse complement strand
AGCCACCTGGTACGCCGACACCGACGGCGACGGCTACGGCGACGCCTCCGCCACCACCACGGCCTGCTCCGCCCCCTCGGGCCACGTGGCGGACGCCAGCGACTGCGACGACGGCGACGCCGCCATCCACCCCGCCGCCACCGAGGCCTGCGACGGCGTGGACAACGACTGCGACGGCGGCGTGGACCTGGACGCCGCTGACGCGGGGACCTGGTACCCCGACGACGACGAGGACGGCTTCACCGTCTCCGAGGCCCCGGTCACCGCCTGTGATCCCCCCGCAGGCTACGCCCAAGCCAGCGACCAGGAGGACTGCGACGATGCCGCCCCAGGGGTGTACCCGGGCGCCGCGGAGATCGCCGACGACGGCATCGATCAGGACTGCGACGGCGAGGATCTTGTCACGGGGCCCGACGACACGGGCGAACCTGCGGACGACACCGGCGAGGACGTAGACGACACGGGCGACGGCAAGGAGCCCGAAGGCTGCACGGGCTGCTCCACCCGCGGCCAGGCACCGGTGCCTTGGCTGCTGGGGTTGCTGGCCATTGCGGGCCTCGCTCGGCGCCGCCAGGCGAGCGGCGACGCCCGCTCCACGGAGCGCTCGGTGTAAGCGTCACGAGCCGACGCCTGCAGAATGTCCGGCGAAACACGAGACCCGTGGAAGCGGATCCCGTGGGTGTAAGCCCACCGCGGCCCGCTGCGTTGTCCGGCCGTCCGCGCAAGCCACGCACCTTCACAGGAGCCACCATGTCCCGCCTGCTCTTCATCCTCGCCGCCACCACCGCCTTCG
Source organism: uncultured Pseudomonadota bacterium (assembly GCA_937912125.1). Classification (GTDB taxonomy): domain Bacteria; phylum Myxococcota_A; class UBA796; order UBA796; family JAFGLY01; genus CALDOK01. The sequence goes on along the minus strand of CALDOK010000189.1, from coordinate 45,229 downwards.
CCCGCACCCAGCCCAGCTACGACAGCACCATCCAGAAGGTGGAGGGCATGGTCTGGGACTCCTCGGTCAACGCCATGGTCGCCGATCAGGGCCTGGTGGCCGTGAACGTCACCTGGGAAGACACAGGCCGCAGCAAAGGCTCGGTCTGGGGCCCCAACATCAGCGACATGACCATCGGCGTGCGGGACAGCGGCGGCGCCCTGCACCCCATGCCGGTGATCCGCTTCGACAACTTCACCGACACCACCGCCGACCTGGACCCGGACCGCTTCTGGCTCCGCGTGGGCAATGCCCGAGGCAGGGACCTCGAGGCCGCGTCCCTGAGCGACGTCCTGCAGTCTACCCGCAGCTACCTGCACGACCCAGGCTCCTGGAAGGGCTGGCGCTCGAGCCTGTGGGCCGAGCGGGACAGCCACGTGCTGGTCAGCGCCCAGGCCTGCTTCCTGCCGGTGCCCCGCAGCGGTGAGGCCACCTTCACCCCGGTGCTGTACAACTACCAGAGCGCCCCCGGAAACCCCGCCGTGCTCACCATGGTGGCCACCCGCGAGGGCACCAGCATCCAGGTGGTGGAGAACGCCTCCGGCTACATGAGCGAGGTGCTGTACTTCAACGAGGACGGCGAGCGCGCCCCCTACACCGCCACCCGCATGTCGGACTTCATCGCCGGCGGCGGCGACGGCAACCCCTCCTCGATCTCCGCGGCCAACCAGGACAGCCTCAACGTGGTGCTGCTCATCCAGGTGCCCCTGAAGCACAAAGAACAGCAGCGCTGGAGCGACTACGCCATGGACGACATGATGATGGAGTCGGCCCCCATGGGCGCCACCGCCATGCGCTCCACCAGCGACGTTGAGAACGCGGTGATCGGCCACGGCGAGACCGAGGGCCCCTTCGCCGAGATCAACGACCTGGCCATCGAGCGCGATCCCCGCTTCCCCGTGCGCGTGACGGTCCAGTTCTACAAGGCCACCTCGAACGGCGTGGTCACCCCCGCCGACATCGCCTCCATCCGCCAGCAGATCGATCGGGTCTACGCCGACGGCGACTACGTGGGCTCGCTGGTCACCGAGGGCTTCACCGGCCGCCCCACCGAGTGGGTCAGCCAGACCGATGAGCCCGCCCCGCGCTGGTCCGACGGGACCTGGGGCTGGAAGGCGTTCTAGCCGTGCGCGGGCCGCCAGCGCTCCGGCTACACTCAGGCTTCGGTCTGAGTCCGGAGCCCATCATGCCTCAGCGATTCGTGTTCCTCGCCCTGATCCCGCTCATCGCCTGCCTCCCCGTGGGCGGCCTGTTCCCCAAGGATGACACCGGCGGCGGCGCCGCCGCCGGGACCCTGGTGTTCGAGCCCAGCAGCCACGACTTCGGCGAGATCTCCGTGGGCGAAGGCGCCGTAGCGGAGCTGGCCCTGCGCAACATCGGCGCCGCGCCGCTGGAGCTGGCCAGCCTGGCCCTCGAGGGCGACGCGTTCACCCTGGTCACCCAGGCCATCCTGCCCGCGGACCTCGACCCGGGCATGGCCCTGATGGTGACCGTGGCCTACGCGCCCCAGGAGCAGGCCATGCACGGCGGCGTGCTCATCGCCACCCCCAGCGCAGGGGAGGACGCCACCGCGGTGCTGTCGGGCATCGGCGGGGCACCCCGGCAGGTGGTCGACGAGCTCACCCTGGACAACCCCGCGGTGGACCTGCTCTTCTCAGCCGACCAGAGCGGCTCCATGGACGACGATCTGGCCAGCCTGGCCCGCTCCTTCGCGGACTTCATCGAGGCGCTGTCGGAGATCACCACGGACTGGCAGATCATGGTGGCCAACGACGACGACGGCTGCGGCAGCGGCGCGGTGCTCACCCCCTCCACCGCCGACTACGACCGCGCCTTCCAGCAGGCCATCCGCAGCGGCGGCGGGTACTACACCGAGTCGCTGCTCACTGTGGCCACCCAGGCCCTGTCCCGGACCGGCGCGGGGGACTGCAACGATGGCTTCCTGCGGGACGACGCCCTGCTGCACGTCATCACCATCAGCGACGAGCCCGAGCAGTCCACCGACGCCTGGGGAACCTACGTGACCGCGATGGAGGAGTACAAGCCCAGCGTCCAGCAGCTGCGCATCTCGGCGGTGGCCGGCGACTACCCAGCGGGCTGCGACAACGCCTCGGCCGGCACCGGCTACTACGAGGCAGTGTTGGCCACCGAGGGGGTGTTCCTGTCCATCTGCGACCCCTGGCAGGACACCGTGCGAGCCCTCGGCGACGCCTCGGCCTGGATCTGGACGGCGCCTCTCTCGGAGACCCCTGACCCCGACACCGTCGCGGTGACCGTCGAAGGCTCCAGCCGGGCGGAAGGCTGGCACTACGACCAGGACACCAACGCCGTGATCTTCGACGAGGGCTTCCCCAAGGCCTACCACACCGTGCGGGTGAGCTACCTCGTGGGCACGGGCCGCTGAGGCCTCCCCTCTCGGCGGTGCGACTATTGAGGCGACATCTTGTAGACCCGGGCCGCCATCAGGCGGGTGGTCTCCTGGAAGACTCCGTCCACCTCGACGCTCTTGGCCAGGCCCACCATCAGCTCTTCGGAGGCGAAGCCCTGCTCGGCCCACAGCTGCTGGCCGTCCTCGGGCACCGCGGGGCTCCAGGGGCCGTCCTCGCCCACCTCGAGCTCAGCCACGGGTACGACGCAGTAGATGCTACCCACGCTCTCGGAGCCGGTGATCCAGGACCACACCAGATCGAAGCCCTCGGCGTAGACCACCGTGTTGAACCCGGCCTCCTCACCCAGCACGCTGTCGGCCAGCATGCCGTTTGGGGCGCCCACCGAGGCCTCGACGCCCTCGCCAGCCAGGGACAGGGTGTCGCCGCCCGAGCTGAATGGATCGTCGCCCTCGAGACCGTCGATGTCGTAGTACCCGTCGGGGCTCCAGGTCAGATCCAGCTCCAGCTGCGAGGTGCTCAGGTGCAGCGGTGAGAGGCCCGCCTCCTGGGCGGTCCAGGCCGGCAGCACCCGACAGTGCTCACTGCGGGGTCCACCAGCACGGGTCTCAGCGTCGGCCATGAACACCAAGGGGATCAGCGCCTGCTGGTAGGTGAACCAGCGGCCTCCGCTGACCCACACCCACTGAGCCGACGCCAGCATGATGGCGGAGGCGGGCTCGAGCCCGAGATCGGCGGGCCCGGTGTCGTCCTCGGGCGTGCAGGCGCAGAGGGGACCGAGCAGGAGCAGGGGGATCAGAGCGCGCATGGGGTCTCCACGGGGGGTGTGGGTCCCCGTCCTAACCTCTCGCAGCAGCGGGATCAGGGCTCCAGCGCCACGCTCACCCAGCCCTGGGGGGGGATTTGGAAGCGGGTGCTGACGGGCTCGGGCTCGGTGCTCCACGCGGTGCCCTCGGCGGGGGCCAGCGACGCGTCCAGGCTGCCCACCATGTGACTGGTGACCGCGGGGTTGTACAGCACCATGTACAGGGCCTCGCTCACGGGCAGGGCCAGCTGCAGGTCCGCACCTTCGTTGTCCTGGGCGACGACCATGGCCTCGAAGGGCTGGCCCGCCTCGAACAGCGCCAGGTTGGCGGCGTCCACCAGGAAGTGGTCCAGGCGGCCGCCCTCGCCCTGCTTGGTGAAGGAGCCGTACCAGTACTCGTACTCGCGGGTCATGAAGCCGCCGTCGCCCACGCTGCGGTGGCTCTCGACGGTGTAGCTGACGCTGAGCTGCGCGTCGGGCTCGAGGGCCTCGTCGATGGCGGCCTCGGTGATGTCCAGCTCCCCGGGTCGGGTGGCGTCCAGCTCGAGATCGAAGCTCAGGGTGTCGTACTCCTCGATCCAGTCGCAGGCCTGGTACAGGGAGCCCCCCCCGGGCAGGTCGGCCACGCTCGAGTACACCGCGTAGCCGTAGGGGTTGTGCTTGCCCACGGTGGCCAGGGCGTAGCCGTCGATGTCCGTGACCGTCTCCGAGGCGTAGGTCCAGGCGTCGCCGTGGCCGTAGACGGCCCAGGTGCCGAAGATGGTGATGCTGGCGCCGTCCACGGGGTTGCCCCGGTCGTCGGTGACATGGAACTCGAGGTAGGCGGGGCGGCCGTAGTTCTCGGTCAGGGTGTCGTCCACCAGGGTGTCACCCCGCAGGGAGGTCATGGCGTACAGCCGGTTGCCGGTGCGGTAGCTGGGATCGTCCGCGAAGCCGTGGACGCTGGGGTCGGTGTCGTCGCAGTCGCCCCAGCGCATGGAGTGGCCGTCGCCGTCATAGTCGGCGCCGTACTCGTCCTCGTCGGCCACGCCGTCGCAGTCGTCGTCGAAGCCGCCGTCGTCCTCGGTGGCGCCGGGGTTGATGGCCGCGTCGCCGTCGTCGCAGTCACCGTCGGCGATGCTGTAGCCGTCCCCGTCGTCGTCGTCGGTATTGCCTGCGTTGTCGGTGCCGTTGTCGGCCACGCCGTCGCAGTCCTCGTCACGGCCGTCCTCGGTCTCGGTCGCCCCGGGGTTGACCGCCGCGTCGATGTCGTTGCAGTCGCCGTCGGTGATGCTGTAGCCGTCGGCGTCGTAGTCCACAGCGAAGGGGTCGAGGCCGTCGTCGGCGTCGCCGCTGCAGTCGTCGTCGAAGCCGTTGGAGATCTCGACCATGTCCGGGTTGACCTCGGCCTTGTTGTCATTGCAGTCGCCCTCGGCGATGGTCCAGCCGTCACCGTCGGCGTCATCGCTGGACTCGCCCAGGTCAGCCACGCCGTCGCAGTCGTTGTCCTTGCCGTCGTAGACGTAGTAGTCGGCGTCGGGGCCGCCGTAGTAGCCGAAGTAGTCCACCGCCGTGTTGATGGGCTCCCAGGCCACCCAGCGATCGTCCCAGAACTCGTCCCAGGTGTGGTCGTTCGAGCGCGCGCCCACGTTGCGGCAGGGGATGAGCCCAACCCGGGCCGCCGCGCAGCTCAGGTCGGCATGCTCGCCGCAGTTGCCGGCGCCCACGGTGTAGATGCGGCTGGGCTGCACGGGGCGCTCGCTGCCCGCCCCGAAGTCGATGGCGTCCCACACGAACTGGATCAGCTCGCCAACAGCGCCGTTGTCCTCACGGGTGCCCGCCTTGTGCTTCCACAGGGTGTCCACCGTGGTCAGGGAGTCCTGCAGCTCGGGGCAGGCGCGGTCTTCGGGGCACTCGTCCGCGGCCTGGTCCCACAGGAAGGCGCGCCAGAACAGACCCTGATCGGCGCTGGTGGGATCGTCGCTGGCCCAGGCATCCAGGAAGCCGGGCAGCTCGTCCTCGAGCCGTGGGTGCACCACGTACCAGTAGTACAGATCGGCCTCGATGGTCTTCTCGCTGACCACGCCGTCCTCCTCCACCCGGTAGGTGGCGGTGGTGTAGAAGTCGGCGTCGACGCCCGGCTCGCCCACGTCCTCGAGCTGCACGTAGGACAGCTCCGGATCGTAGGCGTAGATCAGCTCGGCGTTGTTCACCAGCAGCTCGGGGTAGAACCAGCTGTAGCGCAGCACCTCGGGGCTGGTGTGGGCGATGGCGAAGGCCACCTCGTCCAGCAGGTAGGGATCGTCCAGGTCGATGAGCAGGCTGGCCAGCTCGTTCTGCAAGTCCTCGGACAGCTGCCCCAGGCTCACCACCAGGTCGTCCTGCAGCCAGTCCGGGGCCAAGGCCACGGCCTGGGGTGCCAGCTCGCCCAGGGCCACCGGCTCGTGGCCGATGCGCAGGGTGGGGGCGTCGCCGGGGGCGGCCCCGGTGTCGTCCTTGTCGTCCGGGGGACAGCCCACCAGGACCAGGAACAGGGCGGGCAGGGCGAGGGTGAGCTGGCGCATGGGAGTCCTCCAGAGGGGCGTGCGTGCCCCAGCATGTCACCTGGGGTGGGAGACTCGCAAGCCGGACGCTGCTATCCTCGCCCACAACGGGAGAAGCCATGCCCCAGACCGAACCGCCCCGCCGCTCGAGCCGCACCCTGCTCATCGTCATCATCGCGCTGCTGCTGCTGATCCTCTGCGGTGGCGCGGTGCCTGTGGTGGGCATCCTGGCGGCCATCGCCATCCCCAACTTCATCCAGATGCAGCTGCGAGCCAAGCGCGCCGAGCTGCCCGCGAACGTCGCCGGCATCAGGGTCGCCGAGCTGGCCTACGAGGCCACGTTCGACACCTTCCTGGCTGTCCGTGATCCGGTTCCCCTGGACCCGCTGATGCTCGGCGACCGGACGGTGGACTGGCCTTCGGGCACGGCCTTCGACGAGCTGGGCTGGGCACCGGATGGCAACGTGCGCGGCACCTACTGGGTGGAGGTCTCGGCCGACGGCCAGGACTTCACCGTGCACGGCCTGTGCGACCTGGATGGCGACGGCGAGCCGGCAGAGTTCACGGCCAGCAAGAGCTCGAAGGCCACAATGGAGACCTGGGACTCGGTGTACTGAGCGCGGCCCAGGGGATGGGCGCGCCGACCTGCGCCGGTGGCTGGGGGTCATGCCCCTGGATCTTCGACGAGGTTGGGGGCAGCCCTCCAAGGTGCGCGCCATGAAGCACCCCAGGCTGAGATCCAACGAGGGACGCCGGTGGCCGCGTAGGGTTAGACAGCCCCTATGATCGGCGTCTTCGACTCGGGCTTCGGCGGACTGGATGTGCTGCGTCACCTGCGGGCGGCGCTGCCGGCGCGGGACTTCGTCTACCTGGGCGACTCGGGCCGGGCGCCCTACGGCGGGCGCGACGCCCACACCATCCTGGACTTCGCCGAGCAAGCGGTGGAGCGGCTGTTCGAGGAAGGCTGCCGCACCATCGTGGTGGCCTGCAACACCGTCAGCTGCGTGGCCCTGCGCCACCTGCAGCAGCGCTACTGCGGGCCGGGCAGCGACCGCCGCATCCTGGGCGTCACCATCCCGGGTGCCGAGCTGGCCACCCAGCAGAGCGCAGGCCACATCGGCATCATCGCCACCCGCCGCACGGTGGAGTCGGGCACCTATGTGGCCGAGATCGCCAAGCTGGGCAGCCACAAGGTCACTCAGCTGGCCACCCCCTTGCTCACCCCCATCGTCGAAGAGGGCTGGGAGAGCAGCGACCTGGCCCTGCTGGCGGTGGACCGCTACCTCGAGCAGCTGCCGGGCATCGACACCCTGCTGCTGGGCTGCACCCACTACCCCCTGCTGCTGCCCGCCATCCAGGTCCGGCTGCCCCGAGGGGTCACCGTAGTGGACCCCGCGCCCTACGCAGCAGGCCGCCTGGTCCAGTGGCTCGAGCGCCATCCCGGCTTCGACGCCCCGGTCCTCGCCGGCCGCGGCAGCCTGCGGGTGCTCTGCACCGGCGACCCCGATCACTTCGCCCGCCACGGCACCCGCTTCCTGGGCTTCCCCATGCCTCAGGTCGAGCATGTGGCCGAGGTCGACGGTCGCCTGGCCCACCGGGACCCGGCGGACGCCCCCCGAGGGCAGGTGGTTCGTTAGCAAGGCTGGTACACTCTCCTGGCTCAGCCCCAGGAGGTCCCCATGCTTCGCCGCGCGCTCCCCGTCTCCCTGATCCTGGCCTTCCCAACAGCAGCATCGGCGGCCACATGGACCGTCGACCGCTACGGCAGCGGCGACCACACCACCATCCAGGACGCCATCGACGCGGCGGCCAGCGGCGACACCATCCAGGTGAGCGCGGCCACCTACTACGAGGCCATCGACTACAGCGGCAAAGACCTGGCCATCGTGTCGCTGTCGGGCTCGAACAGCACCATCATCGACGCCTCGAGCACCGGCACCTGGGCGGTGACCTTCGACGACGGCGAGAGCGCCGCGGCCAGCCTGACGGGCTTCACCCTGCGCAACACCACCTACGGCGGCGTGTTGCTCTCGGGGGCCAGCCCGGTGCTGTCCCAGCTCGAGCTCGACGCCACCGGCTCCACCAGCGTCAACGGCGGCGGGGTGAGCATCGACGGCGGCGCGCCCTCCTTCTCCGACTGCGAGTGGGACGACACCACCGGCTACTACGGCGGCGCCATGTACATCACCGGCGGGGCCACGGTGATCCTGAGCGACTGCTGGTTCGAGTCCGGCTGGGCGTACTACGGCGGCGCCATCTTCGTGGACAGCGGCAGCGTCGAGCTGGCCGACAGCACCATCAGCGACAACACCAGCTACTACGACGGCAGCGGCGTCTACCTGGGCAGCGGCTCCAGCCTGGCCACCACCGACAGCCACTTCCTGGACAACAACGGCACCTACGCCGACGGCGGCGCCGTGTTCGCCCTGGGGGCCATCGTCACCATCGACGGCGGCACCATCAGCGGCAACGGCTCGAGCTACTACTGGTACGGCTACTACGGCGGCGCCGTCTACGCCGACTCGGGCTCCAGCGTGAGCATCAGCGGCGCCAACGTCAGCGACAACCAGGGCTACGCGGGGGGCGCGGTCTACCTGGCCCGGGCCTCCAGCCTGGTGGTCGACGCCTGCACCATGGACGGCAACGCCGCGTACTACGGCGGCGCCATCGCCGGCTGGGACGACGCGACCGTCGCCATCACCGACTCGAACATCTCCTCGAACAGCGCGTACTACAGCGGCGGCGGGCTGCACATGAACGACACGTTCACCCTCGCCCTGACCGACACCATCCTGCTCGAGAACACCAGCACCTACGGCAGCGGCGGCGGGCTGTACGCCGCCACCGACGGCGCCGTGGCCATCTCCGGCGCGACCCTCCAGGGCAACACCGCCTACTACTACGGCGGCGGCGCCTACGCGGAGTCCCTGAGCTCGGCCCTGACCATCGACGACAGCACCCTGCTGGAGAACGTGGCCACCTACCGCTCCGGCGGCGGCCTCTACGTCCAGTCCAGCGACCTGACCATGGGCTCGGTGAGCCTGCAGGACAACCAGACCGGCTACTACGGCGGCGCCCTGGGGGTCTACGGCACCGGCGCGGTCAGCATCAGCGACGCCACCATCGACGGCAACACCGCCACCTACAGCGGCGGCGCCCTGTGGGCCCAGTACCTCTACGGCAGCGTGGTCATCGACGGCTCGAGCTTCGACGCCAACAGCTCCACCCGCGGCAACGGCGGCGCCCTGAGCGCCAGCTACTACAGCGATCTGCAGATCAGCGACACCAGCTTCGACGGCAACAGCGCCTACTACGACGGCGGCGCCGTCTACCAGTACTACTACGGCGACGTGGCCATCGACGGCAGCAGCTTCGACGGCAACACCACCAGCTACGGCGACGGCGGCGGCCTGTACTTCGACGCCTACAGCGGCTGGGCCGACGATCTGCTGGTCGAGGACTCGAGCTTCGACGACAACACCGCGAGCTACCACGGCGGAGCCATCTACGTCTCCTACGCCAACGACCTGGACATCAGCAGCAGCAGCTTCGTGGGCAACAGCGCCACGGGCAGCGGCTACGCCGGCGGCGGCCTGTACTCCTACTCGGTGTCCAGCCGCACGGTGCAGGGCAACACCTTCTGCGGCAACGCGGCGAGCTACGGCGGCGCGGCCTACTCGTACTACACCCGCGGCGACGACGACTGGTTCAACAACATCTTCGTGGAGAACACGGCCAGCAGCTACGGCGGCGCCCTGTACCTGTACTACGACTACTACAGCGACATCGTGAACAACACCTTCCTGGGCAACACCGCCAGCGCAGGCGGCGGCCTGATGCTGCTGTACACCTACGCCGACTTCCTCAACAACATCGTGGCCTGGACCCAGGCGGGGGATGGCCTGATGGCCTACGACTCCTCCACCGGGGCCTACACCAACCTGGGCTACAACGACTGGTACGCCAACTCAAGCGCTGATGTCAGCGGCTACCTGGACGCCGGCGACATCAGCGGCGGCGGCAACCTCACCGACATCCCCGGCCTGGTGGACTACAGCCTGGACGGTGACTGCAGCAACGACAACTTCGCTCTGGCCAGCACCAGCACCCTGATCGACGCGGGCGACCCTGCCCTGCTGGACCCCGACGGCAGCCGCTCGGACATCGGCGCCACCGGCGGCGAGGGTGCCTCGGCGGTGGACGCCGACGGCGACGGCTACACCAACGACATCGACTGCGACGACGCCGACGCCACGATCAACCCCGGGGCATCCGAGACCCCCTACGATGGCATCGACCAGGACTGCGACGGATCGGATCTGCTGGACGCCGACGGCGACGGCTACGACAGCGACGCACACGGTGGGACCGACTGCGACGACGGCGACGCCTCCATCAACCCCGGCGCCGCCGACGCCTGGTACGACGGCGTGGACAGCGACTGCGACGGAGCGTCCGACTACGACGCCGATGGCGACGGCCACGACAGTGACGCCCACGGAGGCGGCGACTGCGACGACGGCGACGCGGCCATCAACCCCGGCGCCGCCGAGATCTGGTACGACGGCATCGACCAGGACTGCGACGGAGCGTCCGACTACGACGCCGACGCCGACGGCTACGACAGCGCCAGCGACTGCGACGACGGCGACGCGGCCATCAACCCCGGCGCCACCGAGATCTGGTACGACGGCATCGACCAGGACTGCGACGGCGCCAACGACTACGACGCAGACGGCGACGGCTTCCTGAGCGACGCCCACGGCGGGGCCGACTGCGACGATGGCGACGCCACCATCAACCCAAGCGCCACCGAGACCTGGTACGACGGCATCGACCAGGACTGCGACGGAGCCAGCGACAACGACGCCGACGGCGACGGCTACGACAGCGACGCCCACGGCGGGACCGACTGCGACGATGGCGAGGCGGCCATCAACCCCGGCGCCGTCGACGCCTGGTACGACGGCGTGGACTCCAACTGCGACGGGGCCAGCGACTACGATCAGGACGGCGACGGCCACGACAGCGACGCCCACGGGGGTGACGACTGCGACGACGGGGACACCACCATCAACCCCAGCGCCACCGAGATCTGGTACGACGGCATCGACCAGGACTGCGACGGCGCCAACGACTACGACGCCGACGGCGACGGCTCCCTGAGCGACGCCCACGGCGGAGCCGACTGCGACGATGGCGACGCCACCATCTACCCAGGGGCACCCGAGACCTGGTACGACGGCGTGGACAGCGACTGCGACGGCGCCTCGGACTACGACGCCGACGGCGACGGCCACGACAGCGAGAGCTACAGCGGCGACGACTGCGACGACGGTGACGCCGACGTCTACCCGGGCGCCCCCGACGATCCCTACGACGGGCGCATCACCGACTGCGACAACGCCTCGGAGTTCGACGCCGACGCCGACGGCTACCTGAGCGCCGAGCACGGCGGGGACGACTGCGACGACGCCAACTCGGACGTCAACCCCGGCATGGCCGAGATCTGGTACGACGGCGTGGACAGCGACTGCGACGGCGCCGACGACTTCGATCAGGACGGCGACGGTCACCGCAGCGACGCCCACGGCGGGACCGACTGCGATGACATCGACCCGGCGGTCAACCCCGACGCCAGCGAGATCTGGTACGACGGCGTGGACAGCGACTGCGACGGTGCGGACGACTTCGACCAGGACGGCGACGGCTTCCCCCTCGACAGCGACTGCGACGACACCGACGCGGACAGCTGGCCAGGCAACGGCGTGCTGGACGAGGACTGCGAGCCCGTCGGAGACACCGACAACCCCGACGACACCGACAGCCCCGACGACACCGACAGCCCCGTAGACACCGGCCCCTCCAGCGACGACGACGGCTTCTTCAAGGGCGGCGGTGGCTGCGGCTGCAGCAGCGCCGAGGCCCCCCGCGACGTCGGGCTGGCGTGGCTGCTGGCGGTGCTGGGGCTCGCTGGCATCCGGCGGCGGCGGAGCGGCTGACCACAGCGCCGTCTACGACGCGCGCTGCAGGCCACAGCCCAGGCAACCCGCAGGAAATTCCGCCACTGCCCCGTTCCGTCTTGTGGGGACCGTTTTCGCCAGATCCGCCCACGGCGTCCGTTGACATGGCAAGAGCGCGTGTTGGAACCTGTGCGAACCATGTACACCAAGCTCCTCCTCCGCCTCTCCACGACCTCCCTCGCCGCGGCCCTCTTCGCGGCGGCGGGCTGGCTCGCCATCTCCCCGGTGGACGGCGCCAGCGACACCCATGGGCCCACCCGCGCCGCTCAGCTGCCCCCGGCCTGGACCCCTCCCGACTGGCACCCGGCCGGCGGTGAGCTGTTCGCCCTCGAGCAGATGGCGGCGACCGGCCCGGACGACGCGCCCAGGCTGCGCTCCAGCGCCGCCTTCGTGTTCGACATGGATCGGGGCGAGGTGCTGCTCGAGCACAACGCGGACACCATCCAGCCCGTCGCCTCCCTGACCAAGCTGGTCTCTGCCCTGGCCCTGGTCTCCACGGACTACGACCTGGACCGGGAGATCTGCATCGGCGCGGAGCACTACCCCACCCGCAACGGCGCGCGGTCCAAGCTCTCCACGGGCGACTGCATCCAAGGCTGGGACGCCCTGGGCGCAGCCCTGGTGGCCTCCGACAACCGGGGCGCCTTCGCCCTGGCCAGCGCCTCCGATCTCGACCTCGACGGCTTCATCGAGCAGATGAACACCGTGAGCGCGGAGCTGGGCATGGACATGTCCTCCTGGACCGAGCCCTCGGGGCTCGAGGACGAGAACTCGAGCACCGCCCGCGACCTGGCCCGGGCCACCATGGCCGTCGCCGCCCACCCGCTGCTGTCCACGGTCTCGTCCTCCACCCACTGGGACCTGCACTACGACCACCGGGCCACCCGCCGCCGCTTCAGCACCAACAAGCTCTCGGCCCGCAAGGACCTGGGGATCGAGGCGGTCAAGACCGGCTACACCGGCACGGCCGGCTACTGCTACACCACCGCCCTGACCACCCGCGGCGGCCGCAGGGTCGTGGTCACCCTGCTGGGTGCCAACCGCGACCGGGACCGCTACCGCGACGTCGCCACCCTGCTGAGTTGGATCGACGGCCTGGAAGCCTAAAGGTCGTCCCCCGGGTTCCGATGTGGAAGCGGCGGGTGCCCCATGCGCCCGTTAGTGCTCCCGTACACCCGCGCCCCGACCCCAGCACAGGATCCCTCCATGCCTGGCAAAGACCAACTCCTGGATGTCCCTGTCGAAGTCCTCTCCCTGGCCTCCGACCCGCCGCTGATCCTCTCCGGCCGCGTCACCTGCAGGGACGAGGGCACCTGCGACGTGCTGCTCGACGATCCCCTGCACGGCTTCGCCGAGGGCATGAAGGTCATCGTCGACGCCGGCGAAGCCACCGAGCTGCGGGTGGTGGGCACCATCGGTCTGATCCAGGACAACCTGATCCACGTCGAGTCCCGCACCCTGGTGCGCCGCGACAAGCGCATCTTCCCGCGCACCTACGGCGGCATCCGGCTGCGCTACCAGGTGGTCCCCGCGGCTGCGGTCGACGCCTGGATCGACCAGGGCCTGGCCCCCGACGGCGAGTGGTTCCAGCCCGACCCCTTCATGGACTTCTCCGGCTCGGGCCTGAAGTTCGAGGACCGGGAGAACTGCAAGGCCGAGGACGTGCTGCTGCTCGAGCTGCACATCCCCCCCAGTCAGCAGGCCTACCGAGCCTCGGCCAGGGTGGTGCGCCTGTTCGACATCCCCCCCGAGGAGATCGAGGCTGCCGAGCGCGATCCCGAGCTCCCGGCCCCCACTCACCAGATCGCCGTACACTTCGAGCGCCTGCCCGCCGAGGCGGTCGAGGCCCTGATGGCCTTCACGCTGCGGGTCCAAGACGCCCTGATCTGAACGCAGGCGAGGCCAGCCGAGGCCTCCCCCTACAGGTACCGCAGCCACCACCAGCTGCGCGCGGCCTTGAGCTTCCCCCACCCCACGCACAGGGGGTAGAGCACCACCAGGGCCAGGGCCCAGCCCGCGTAGACCCGCAGCAGGCTGGGCTCGAGCGCGCCGTCCCAGCCGTGGACCAGCACCCTGAACAGCTTGGTGCCCAGGTTCAGCACGGGGATGTGCAGCAGGTAGAAGAACAAGGGCACGCGGCCGAAGACCAGCAGGGTCTGCGCCGCCCGGCCTCGCAGGCGCTCGAGCAGGGGCAGCAGCAGCAGCGCGGGGCCCACGGTCATCAGCATGTACTGCAGCGACGGCGGGTACTTGGTGCAGTCCAGGGTACCCAGCAGGGTGAACAGCAGGCCCCGCTCCTGCGGCCCCCAGGGGCGCGGCTCGCCATACAACCCCAGGCCCCGGAGCACCATGAAGGCCGCCACCAGACCGGCTCCCAGGGCGAGCGCCCGGCGGGTGCGCACACCGTCAGCACCCACCAGCCACGGCGCCGCGGCCCAGCCCAGGGCCATCAGGCCAGCCCAGGGCAGGAAGGGGTAGGAGACCCCCACGGCCAGCGGGCCGATGTGGAAGCTGTGGGGGGCCATGCCGAGCCCCCAGGGGATGGCCAGGCTGCCCAGGTCGGCGGGCTGGACCCCCGCCAGCAGGTTGTGGCCCAGCACCACCGCCAGGCCCAGGATCAAGGGGGCATGGCGATGCAGCCGCGCCAGCAGGCCCAGCAGCACCATCGCCGCGCCCAGGGCCCAGATCACCAGCAAGGAGATGCTCGAGAAGCCGAACTTCCAGAAGAAGTTGACCCAGGTGATCTCGAGCACGATGAGCCACAGGCCGCGGCTGATGAGGAAGCGGCTGGCCCGCTCCACCCCCACCCGCTGGGCGTACAGGCCGGCGCTCAGGCCCGCCAGAGCGACGAAGGTGGGGGCGCAGAAGTGGGTGACCCAGCGGGTGAGGTACAGCGCCGGGCTGGCGGCGCCGAGATCCATGGGGTCGCCCAAGGCCCCCATGAAAGCCCGGCTATGGTCCAGGGCCATCAGCACCATCACCAGGCCCCGCAGCAGATCGAGGCTCGCGACGCGCGCGCTGCGGGGTGACCGCTCCATCCGTGCTCCCACGGGCCCCGGGACGGGGCGCTCGCCCTCCTATCCACATGGAGATGGCGGCGTTACGCCCAAACCCTGGAGGAGAAGTGGCCTACTGTACCAACCCGGACTGCCGCCACCGCCAGCGCACGGGCCGTTCAGCAGAGTACCAGCCGGGCACATCCCACTGCGCGGACTGCGGCCAGCCCCTCGAGCCCGGCGAGCGTCCCCCCCTGGAGTCGCCCCAGCGCCTGCCCTGGCCCGGCCCCCTGCTGAAGCGGCTGGGGCTGACCGCGGCGGCCATGGCGCTGGTGACCCTGCTGGGCTGGCTGCCCCATCCGCTGTTGGACCACGCCATGCTGGCCGACATCGGGGCCGGCAACCTCCACGCGGGGCCCTTCGGCCTCGGGGTGCGCCCCCTGATGGTGGGCTTCGTGCTGGTGGAGCTCGGCGCCCTGATCCTCCCCGGCACCCGCCACCGCCGACGCCAGGATCCACACCTGCGCCGCAAGCTCTGGGCCATGGGCGCGCTGCTGGGCGTGGGCGTGGCCTGGCTCCAGGGTTTCTCCCTGGCTGTGGCCCTCGAGAGCATGAGCAGCGGGGGAGGCTACGGCTACTACGGCACCTGGGGGGACGCCGTCGTGCCCAACCCCGGCTGGATGTTCCGCCTGGGCACCGCCGCCATGACCGCCTTCGGGGTCGGATGCATGGCTGGCCTGGTGCGCTGGCTGGACCGCCACGGCCTGGGCCCGGGCATGGCGGCGCTGTTGTTGGCGGACGGGCTGGCGATGGCGGGCCTGGACCTGCAGCACCAAGGCCGCGCCCTCTTCCAGGGCCAGAGCTCGATCTTCCTCTCCCTGCTGATGCTGCTGGCGCTGGCCGGGCTCCTGGCAGGGGCGTGGTGGGCGCTGGGGCGCACCAGCCAAGCCCGCGGCGGCCTGCCCGCCTGCCTGCCCGTCACGGGCCTGCTGCCGTACGAGATCGCCATCACGCTGCTGCTGATCCCGGGCACCATCGCCAGCTTCGGCATGCACGGCGGCGACGCTCTGCAGTCCGCGCTGGCACCCGGCACCAAGCTCTGGGTGGCGGTCGCCGTCCCCGTCTCCCTCCTGGCCGTCCCCGTGGCCGCCACCCTGTTCTACTGGCGACGTCGGCACTGGTGGACCGGTCCCCAGCGGGGAGCCTGGCTGAAGCTGCTGGCCGCCAGCGCGGGCCTGGTGCTGCTGGTGGTGCTGGGCGACGCATGGGCCATGCGCAGCGTGCCCTTCCTGATGGTGGGAGGCATCGTGGGCTGGCTGATCCTGGTGGCGCTGGCCGGCGACGCGTGGACCGAGCTGAGCGCATGGCGCGCCATCGGGCGAGCGCCCGTCGAGCTGGCGAGACACCAGGATCTCGCCGACGCCCTGGAGCAGCTGCGCGAGCTGCAGGGGAGCGATCCCGACGGGCACTACGTCCTGACCGGTCTCCGCTTCCGCTCCCTGACCTATTTCTTCGGCCCCTACGTCCCGCTCCGGATCCTCGGGGCCCCCGGCCTCCACTCCCCGAGCGTGGCTCCATGATCCGACTCCTCTCCTGGCTGCTGGCCCTCTCCTCGCTGTCCAGCGCACCGCTGCAGGCAGCGCCTGGCGACGCGCCCGGCCCCGACGTGCTCGCCTCCACCAGCCTGCCCGCCCACGTGCTGCCCCACTGCCTCTACGGCCTCGATCCACACGACAAGGCCGTGCAGGCCTGGCCCGCTGGTCCACTGCCCCGGGGCTATCGCGTGGCACCGTCCACACAGCTTCACCTGCTGAGCTGGCTGGGCTTCCGCGAAGGTGACATCATCGCCTCGGTCAACGATCTGCCCCTGGGCACCGCGGAGCACCACTACGCCGCGCGCCTGGCCACCCAGGGCGCCACCCACTGCCGCTGGAGCATCCTGCGGGACGATCTGCCAGGGGTGGTCGAGGCCACCATCACGCCGGGCAGCACCCAGGCGCTGGTGCTCGAGCGCGACGACCAAGGCCGCCCCACCCGCCTGTCCCGCGCGGCGCTCCACCAGCGGCTCTCCGATCCCTACGCCTTCGGACCCTACGCCTCCATGCTGGCCATGGCGGCCGACCAGGGGGTCTACGTGGTGGACAAAGGCCTGGTGGCCCTGATGGCAGAGCTCGGCTTCCAGCCGCTGGACCACCACCTCTCCATCGCGGATGTCGGCCTGGACGGCGGGCGAGCCCTGCTCGAGGGCCTGGCTCACCTGCTCACCGACCCTCAGCTCGACTGGACCTACCAGCGCGGGGGGCAGACCACGACCTTGGAGCTTCGCTTCGATGGCGACGCGGTGGCGCTGCCAGCCCTCGAGACGCCGCCCCCCCAGCCCCCGGTCCTCCCCGAGCCCTGAGGGTCGCGCGGTCGACGGGGCGTCCGACCAGCCACGCTGGCCGGTGCCGAGGATAGGGGAAGCGCAGCACCACCCCGGAGAACCCATGCGCACCACCCTCCTCCTCTTCGCCTCCCTGCTGGCCGTGGCCTGCCCCAAGGATCCCCCGACCGACCCACCGCAGGACAGCCCGCCGGGCGACACCCACGAGACGGCCCCCCCCGCCGGCGATCCCTGCGCGGAGCTGGGCCTGCCTGTGCGCGCCTTTGTGGACGCCCCAGAAGACGACAGCCTCTACGCCACCGCCGCCGACTTCACGGTGCCCACCCGCGCGGGGGACTGGACCCTGAGCGAGCGCTGGACGGGCTGTGACACCATCCTGCTGATCCAAGACGGCCCCAAGCAGAACCAGGGATGGCCTACCGGCATCTTCGAGCGCGACGTGGACGACCTGTTCGCCAAGCTGCCCCGCAACACCCAGCTGCTGTTCATGAGCACAGCCACCTCCACCGCCGCCATCGAGGCCTCCCTGGACGGCCTGCAGGCCGAGGTGGATCTGGTCCTGGCGGGCATGGACGAGGCCAACCGGGCCTGGTGGCAGGGCCGCGTCCACTACGCCACCCAGCGGGCCCAGATCATCGACGGCTGGGTGGGCGACATCATGAACAACCCTGGCTGGGGCGTGGGCATCGATCGTCTCCAGCGCATCCGCTACATCGGCTCCTACGCCGACCCCACCCGCTACAGCTCCAGCTACGGCTGGTTCGAGCCCAACCTCTCCTTCGTGGCCAACGAGCCCATCTACTACAACTTCGAGGCCGAGCGCGAGGCCGTCATCGAGGCTCAAGACGCCCTGGTGGTGCCCGTCTTCGACGGATCTGGCTGGGCCAGCGCCTTCGAGACCGAGCTGGTCATCCCCGCCGAGGCCGCGGACTACGACAGCCTGGCCCTGGACCTGCACATGGGCTGTGGGGGCGAGGGCGAGTACGGCGACTGCTTCGCCTGGGACACGGGCGCGGCCCTGTATGTCTGCGCCCAGCCCACCCAGGCCAACCCCTGGACGGACACCCCCTGCCAAGCCGCCGTGGCCGAGGTGATGGGTAGCTGCAGCGAGGACGGCGTGGCCACCGAGACCGCCTGCCGCAGCGAGGAAGACTGCGGCGCCGACACGGGCATCGCCTATGCCTGCACGGGCTACGACGAGGCCGTCGCCGCCGACACACAGCCGGGCAGCTGCGAGGGCCCCCTCGGGGCCAGCAGCGACGCCAGCTACGCCTGCAACGCCGAGGGCACTGGCTACGACGAGCTCGCCTGCGGCTGCGACCACGAGCTGGGCCGCTGGATCACCACCTACCACCGGGAAGGCCGCTGGGTACACGAGGTCACGGGCCTGCAGCCCCTGCTCACCCCGGGAGCCACCGAGCGGCTGCGCTTCAGCACCGGCTCCAGCTACACCGTCGATCTGGATCTGCGCTTCTACGACAGCGGGCGCGGCACGCGGGCCCAGGAGCTCACCCACCTGTTCGGCAGCTGCAACCTGGCAGGCGACTGCAACGCCACCTACGCAGGCGGCGTCCAGGTGGAGGTGCCGGCCGACGCCGTCAAGGTCCAGCTGGCCACGGTGATCACCGGCCACGGCATGTCCAGCCCGGGCAACTGCGCCGAGTTCTGCGACATGGACCACATCTTCGGCGTGAACGGCGAAGACGCGCTCACGGTGAACTTCGACGTGGAGGGCCCCGACTACCGCTGCATGGACGAAGTGGAGCTCGGCACGGTGCCCAACCAGTACGGCACCTGGTGGTACAGCCGCCACGGCTGGTGTCCCGGCCGCGAGGTGCCCGTGCAGCTGCACGACATCACCGCCCTGGTCAACCTTGGGGCGGTGAACCAGCTGGACTACCGGGTGCTGCGAAACGGAGCCGACTACACCGGCGCATCCAGCTGGGCCGACATCTGGGCCGCCGTGTGGCTGGTGGTGGAGCGCTAGAAGCGCCCATGAGCGCACCCCACCAGTCCTCCCTGTTCCTCCCCGCTCCCGGCGGGGCGGATCTGCACCTCAGGCGGATCGAGCCTGGGCACCCAACCCGCGCGCCGGTGCTGATGCTGCACGGCTCGGTGGAGAACGGGCGGGTGTTCTACACCCCCTCGGGCAAGGGCCTCGGCCCCTTCCTGGCCAGGGCCGGACACCCCGTCTTCATCGCAGACCAGCGCGGTCGGGGCGAGAGCCGTCCCCACGTGGCACGGGGCCACCGCTACGGCCAGACCGAGGCCATCACCGAGGACATCCCCACCCTGGCCCAGGCCGTGGCCGAGCGCCACCCGGGACAGTCCGTACACTGGGTGGCCCACAGCTGGGGGGGCGTGCTGATGCTCGCCGCCCTCGGTCGCTTCCCCGAGCTGCGCGCCGGGGTGGCCAGCCTGACCTGCTTCGGATCCAAGCGCTGCGTGCGGGTGCACAACCTGCACAAGCTGATGCTCATCGACCTGTACTGGCTGCGGCTGGCCCCCTTCGCCGCGGCGGTCCTGGGCTACCTGCCCTCGAAGCGCCTGGGCCTGGGATCGGACGACGAGAGCCGCGCCAGCCTCGAGCAGTGCTGCGCCTGGGTGCGGCCTGGGCCCTGGGTCGATCCTGCCGACGCCTTCGACTACGGCGCGGCCCTGCGCCAGGCCAGGGATCTGCCCCCAGCCTGGTACCTGGCGGCCGCGGACGACCCCTGCCTGGGCCACCGCGACGACGTGCGCGCCATGATGGAGGAAGCCGGCCAAGGCCAGGAGCGCTTCACCGTGCTCGGTCAGGCCGCGGGCCAGCTCCACGACTACGACCACGTCACCATGCTCACCCACGCCGACACCGAGCGGGACCACTTCCCAGCCGTGCTGCGCTGGCTGGCGGAGAATGACGGATAGACTATTTTCGTTTCCGACACTCTCCTCGTTCTACATCTTCGCATACTCCTATTCCTGACTGCAGATTCGAAGATTGTCACAAAAGGTCTGAACAGCCCCTGGACGGACACCGATGAGCTGGGTGCGCAGCGAGCGTCTGCACCGCACCCCGATTCCGATCCAGCCCGGCGAGCACCCATGCACCCCTGTACTGCCTCTCCAAACGATCCATTCGTCTGGTTCGGCTCGGAGTCCGACTCCGACGCCACCGCCCTGGCCCGTGACAGCCTGCAGCTGGAGAGGGTGCTCGCCAAGGGCTTGCGTCCCGCGGTGGAGATCGCAGCTCGGCTGATGCAGATGCTGGAGGATCCCGAGTTCAGATCCACCGAGGTGGCTCGACTCCTGGAGTCTGAGCCGGTCCTCGCGGCCCGGGTGCTGGGCGCCGCCAACGGCCCGGTGTTCACCCTGCGCCAGCCCTGCCGGTCCATCCGCCACGCGGTGAGCATGCTGGGAGCGCGCACCATCGGAGAGCTCACCGCGGCCGTCGCCGTCTCCGAGCTGTTCGGGGGCAGCCAGGCTGAGGCCAGGCTGCGCAGCCATGCGGTGTCCACCGCGGCGCTGGCCAGGGAGCTGGCGCAGCTGCTGGGGCGGCCCTCCCGCGACCTGTTCCTGGCCGGGCTGCTCCACGACCTGGGCAAGCTGGTGCTGCTGCAAGGAGCCGTTGACGAGCGCTACGGCACCGGCGGCCAGCGCTACAGGGAGCTGCTGGAGCGCCGCCTGGGCGTGTCCGGAGGCACCCACCTGCTCGAGCAGGCGGCGCTGGGCTTCGACCACGCCGCCATGGGTTGCGCAGCGCTGCAGGCCTGGGGGATTCCCGACCCCATCCCGGATCTGGTGGGCTGGCACCACAGCGTGGAGCACGCACGTCGTGACGGCGGCGAGCTGAGCGCATCGGTCTGTGTGCTGCGGCTGGCCGACAGCCTGGCCCACGCCTTCGAGGGGCCTCGGCTGCAAGACCAGGCCGCGCAGCTGCAGCTGAGGGAGCCCACGGCCGTGGCGGAGCTGGGTCTGGACACCGAAGAGCTGGGGCAGATCATCCCGCGCCTGCAGTACGTCCACGCCAGCGCAGCGGGGATGCTGGACTGAGCGAGCTTCGAGGGAATGGAGCCAGGCCAGGGCGGTACCCTCGGCTCTCCCGGGCACCGGAGTCGCCATGAGCCCCCCCACCCGCTCCACCTTCGTCTCGGTCGTCGGCTGGATCTTCGCGCTGCTGTCGGGCTTCGGCCTGCTCATCTCCGTGATGCAGAACATCATGATCCACACCGTCTTCCCCCTGGAGCAGCTGACCAGCGACGTCCCAGCCGACCTCCCGCCCATGGCCCGCTTCATGTTCGAGCACATGAGCCTGATGGTCGCGATCCCGCTGCTGGTGTCCGCCGTGCTGTTGGCAGGATCGCTGGGCCTGATCAAGCGCCTCGAGTGGGGCCGCGAGCTGATGGTGGTGTTGATGGGGCTGGCGGCGCTGTGGTCGGCAGGCTCCATCGTCTTTCAGATCGCCTGGATGGGCCAGCTGCCCAGCCCTCCCCCTGGCGTGGCCGGTGGCTTCGCCGCCATGCAGACGATCATGATGGTCTTCTCCCTGCTCTGGGGCCTGGGCCTCGCCGCCCTGTTCGGCTGGATCGCCAAGCGCCTGATGTCCTGGGACATCAAGCAGGAGTTCGGGGAGGGGGCCGGAGACTAGCCCAGGGGATCCAGGCTCAAGCGGATTGGGTGCACCACCAGCTGTTCACTGCCGCTCAGGTACTCCTCGGTCACCACCACCGAGCCGCTCTCGATGTGGGTGACACGGCCCCAGCGATCACCCACATAGGCGCCCAGCTCCACCACGTGGCTGGCTCCCGAGGGGTCCTCGAGCAAGGCCCGGGGCCGCTCGCCCCAGACCACGCCGGTCA
Source organism: uncultured Pseudomonadota bacterium (assembly GCA_937912125.1). Classification (GTDB taxonomy): domain Bacteria; phylum Myxococcota_A; class UBA796; order UBA796; family JAFGLY01; genus CALDOK01. Next base: position 23,236 of record CALDOK010000189.1, on the reverse strand, counting down.
GGGTCAGCTGCTCCACCGCGAAGCACTGCAGGGGGTCGTCGCCGCAGCTGTCGGTCCCCGGGGGCTCGGTGGGGAAGAAGGCCCGGTAGGGGTCCCGCTTGCCGATGGGGTTGTAGCTGTAGTCTTCACCGCCCAGCGCCGTCGAATCGAGGGCGACCGCCGGGGCCGCCTCAGGCGAGGGCGGCTGGGCCGCCGGCCCCGCGGTGGTGGGCGCCGTGCGATCGCACGCCGAGAACACCACCACCGCGGCCAGGGCACACCATCGAGTCTTTGTCATGCTCTCACCTCCTCATTCCCGCAGACCTACGCTACGACGGATGGGTCGTCCCACAGGGTCATGTCCTGTCGCATGTGGTCGCCAGGCGACGGTGGGCGATGCCGCCGTTACGATCCCGACAGAACCAAGCCCGGAGCGAGTCATGCGCAGCAGCACCACCGTCGTCCTCACCCTCCTGGCCCTCGGCCTGACGGCCTGTCCCAACGACCCCAAGGAAGAGACCGACAAGCCCGACGAGACCGCCCCCCCCGTGGACACCACGGACTCCGCGCAGGCCGGCGACCCCTGCAGTGAGCTTGGGCTGCCGGTGGTGGACTTCCAGGACGTGGCCGAGAGCAAGGATCTGTACGCCACCGCCGCTGACTTCACCGTGACCACCCGGGCCGGCGAGTGGACCCTGAGCGAGCACTGGACCGGCTGCGACAACTACCTGCTCATCCAGGACAACCCCGGCCAGGCCCAGGGCTGGCCCACCGACCTGTGGGCCCGCGACGTGGGCGACCTGTTCGAGGCCCTGCCCCGCAACACCCAGCTGCTCTTCATGAGCACCGCCACCTCCACCGCCAGCATCGAGGCGTCCCTGGACGGCCTGACGGTGGAGATCGACAGCGTCCTGGCCGGCATGGACGAGGCCGATCGCGCCTGGTGGGCTCCGCGCGTCAACTACGTCTCCCAGCGCGCCCAGGTCATCTCGGGCTGGGTGGGCGGCGTGATGACCAACCCGGGCTGGGGCGTGGGCATCGATCGCTTCCAGCGCATCCGCTACGTCGGCTCCTACGCCGACCCCACCCGCTACTACTCCGCCTACGGCTGGTTCGAGCCCAACCTGAGCATGGTGGCCAACGAGCTTGTCTACTACAACTACGAGGCCGTGCGCGAGGCAGAGATCCAGGCCGATGAGGCCCTGGTGGTCACCATCTTCGAGGGCGACCGGGTCGCCGGCAGCACCTACGCCACCGTCGAGCTGCCCGACGCGGCCACCCTGGCCGCCTACGACACCCTGAAGATCGACGCCTACATGGGCTGCGAGGGCGACGGCGAGTACGGCGACTGCCCGGCCTGGGACTACATGGCCTACCTGTTCATGTGCGACATGCCGGCCGAGGGCGACAACCCCTACGCCGACACCGCCTGCCAGCAAGCCGTGGCCGAGGTCATGGGCGCCTGCACCGAGGACGGGGTGAGCACCAAGACCGCTTGCCGCACGGCCGAAGACTGCGGCGCGGACACGGGCATCGCGACCACCTGCGAGGGCTACGCCGAGGCCATCGCCGCCGACGCCATCACCGGCGCCTGCACCGACCCCCTCGGCGGCGACACCACCGGCAGCTACACCTGCAACGAAGACGGCAGCGGCTACGGGGATCTGGACTGCTCGGGCTGCGGCACGGAGCTGGGCCGGTGGATCACCACCTACCACCGCGAGGGTCGCTGGGTACACGACGTCAGCGCCCTGCTGCCCATGCTGAACCAGGGCGGCAGCCGCGAGTTCCGCTTCAACACCAGCGGCCCCTACGAGCTCGACGTGGATCTGCGCTTCTCCACCAGCGGCAAGGCCACCAAGGCCGACGAGCTGGTGCACCTGTACTCGGGCTGCAACCTCACCGGTGACTGCAACGCCGACTACGCCGAGCCGGCGGTGGTGAACATCCCCGCCGACGCCGTCAAGGTCACGCTGGCCACGGTGGTCACCGGCCACGGCATGTCCGACCCGGGCAACTGCGCCGAGTTCTGCGACCTCGACCACATCTTCACGGTCAACGACGCCGACGCCAGCGCCGTGGTGGTGGACTTCCCCGACGCCGGCTCCACCTACGGCTGCATGGAGCAGGTCGCCGAGGGCACCGTCCCCAACCAGTACGGCACCTGGTGGTACGGCCGGGGCGGCTGGTGCCCAGGCAAAGACGTGCCCGTGGTCGAGCACGACATCACCAGCCAGGTCACCCTGGGCGCCGACAACAGCATCGCCTACCGGGTGGAGCGCAACGGCGCAGCCTACCAGGCCACCTCCAGCTGGGCCCACACCATCGTGAACGCCTGGCTGGTGATCGAGCGCTAGCTAGGCCATCAACGCCGACGCCGCTGCCGCGAGCAGCCCGCGCACCTTCTCGGCCATGGGCTGCAGGTCGTCACGCTCCACCACGCTGAACATGGCGATGGGGTCCACGAAGGCCACCCGCACGCCCGCCTCGGTCTCACGCACGATGACGTTGCAGGGCAGCAGCAGCCCGACGTCGGGCTCCGCCAGCAGCGCCTGGTGGGCGATGGGCGGGTTGCAGGCTCCCAAGATGCGGTAGCGAGGGTGGTCCACGTCGAGCTTCTTCTTCAGGGTGGCCTTGACGTCGATGTCCGTGAGCACGCCGAAGCCCTGGCCCTTCAGGGCCTGGGTGACACGCTCCACCGCGTCGTCGAAGTCCACCGCGCCCAGCTCGACCGAGAGTCCGTACTTGTCCTGCTTCATGATGACCTCCAAGGTTCTGCACCCCAGAGCCATCACCCGCCCGAGCTGTCACCGCACCCACCCGTTCTGTGTCCGCTGCGATACCCCGGCGCAAGCGCCCCTTCCTGCTGATATGATGCGTTCGCACACCCGCGCCGTGGCGGCCCACCCCTGCCGCACTTCGCGACGACGACCGCGCCTCGCGGAGGCCCACATGCCCCGTCTCAGCTCACCTGCCTGCAGCACCCTGCTGGTCTCCGCCCTGGCCATTGGCCTGGTCGCGCCGAGCGATGCCCAGGCTGCCTGCCCCTCCAGCACCACCATCGTGGACGTGCTCACCTGCTCCGACACCATCACCGACTACGTGTCAGGGTCCACCGGATCCACCCTCGGGGGCACCAGCACCTCCCAGCAGTACTCCTGCGGGACCCCCTACAGGCCCCTGGCCCAGACCGCCGGCGAGGACGTCTACGAGTTCACCTGCCAGCGCTCGGGCTCGGTCACCCTGGACATCACCGGCATGGACTGCGACCTGGACATCTACATCCTGGACAACAGCTGCAGCCCCTACGCGGGCTGCGTCTCGGGCTCCACCGCCGCCTCCACCACCAACGACTCGGTCACCTTCACCTGCACGGCCTACGCCACCTACTACATCGTGGTCGAAGCCTACGGCTACACCGAGGGGCCCAGCTACTCGGGCTACTGCGGGTCCGGCGACGGCAACTACACCCTCAGCTTCGACCTGGGCCTGGGCACCGGCTGCCCCGAGGACTGCGACAACGGCCTGGACGACGACTACGACGGCGCCGTAGACTGCTACGACACCGACTGCATCGGTGACCCAGCCTGCTGCGATCTCGACCACGACGGCTACGACGACATCTTCAGTGGCTGCAGCGGCACCGACTGCAACGACGCCGACGCCAGCATCCACCCCGGCGCCACCGAGATCCCCTACGACGGCGTGGACCAGGACTGCAGCGGCATGGACCTGATCGACGTCGACGGCGACGGCTACAACGCCGTGGTGGCCGGCGGCACCGACTGCGACGACTTCGACGCCACCATCCACCTGGGGGCCACCGAGACCGCAGACGGCGCGGACGACGACTGCGACGGCACCGTAGACGAGGGCACCGAGTGGTACGACGACGACGGCGACGGCTACGCCGAGTCCGGCGGCGACTGCGACGACGGCGCGCCCTACGTCAACCCGTCCATGGAGGAGGCCTGCGACGGCCAGGATCAGGACTGCGACGGCCTGATCGACGACCACACCGACTGCTACGACGACGACGGCGACGGCTACAGCGAAGACGACGGCGACTGCAACGACAACGACAGCGGCGTCTCACCGGGCGCCGCCGAGGTGGAGAACAACGGCGTAGACGACGACTGCGACGGGGTGGTGGACTACGGCGGCGGCGACACCGACGGCGACGGCTACAACCTCGACGGCGGCGACTGCGACGACGACGACGCCACCACCTACCCGGGCGCGCCGGAGCTGGCCGACGGCATCGACAACGACTGCGACGGCATCGTAGACGAGGGCACCGAGTGGTACGACGACGACGGCGACGGCTACGCCGAGCGAGACGGCGACTGCAACGACCACGACCCCTTCATCAGCCCCGGGGCCGTAGAGCTGGCCAACTTCATGGACGATGACTGCGACGGCGACGTGGACGAGGGCACCATCCGCTTCGACGACGACGGCGACGGCTACGCCGAGGTCGGTGGAGACTGCGACGACGACGACACCGCGGTACACCCCGGCGCCGAGGAGATCATCGACGGCGTGGACAACGACTGCGATGGCGAGATCGACGAGGGCCCGGGCGACGACGCCGACGCCGACGGCTGGGCCTCGAGCGAGGACTGCGACGACGATGACGGCTGGGCCAACCCCGGCATGGTCGAGATGTGCGACGGCATCGACAACGACTGCAACGGCGAGGTCGACGAGGGCTGCGAAGAAGACCCGACCTTCACCGACCCGGGCGACTGCGGCTGCAGCGCCAGCCTGGGGTGGCCCGGCGCGGCGCGCTCCGCCGGCGTCCTGGGCCTGCTGGTCGGCTTGGGTGTAGCGGCCACCCGCCGCCGCCGAGCGGCCGCGGCCGCCACCGGGGGTGCGCGATGACCCGTGCCCTGTCCCTGCTGATCCCCCTGCTGGCCGCCTGCGGCCAGGAGTTCGACGTGCATGCCTTCGAGGCGGAGCTGGAGATCACCCCCGAGGTCACGGACCTTGGCGTCGTGGCGGCCGGCAGCACCACCGACTTCACCATCCAGGCGGTGCACATCGACGGCGACGACGTGGACATCCAGGCCGTCGAGGTGCTCAACATCGAGGGTGACGCCTTCTCCTTCGTGGGCGAGCTGCCCACCGTCGAGGTCGACGCCATCGCCGATCTCGAGCTGTCCTTCCAGCCGCAGGAGCTGGGCTACCACTGGGCCGAGGTCACGGTGGTCTCCGACGCCCTCGAGGACGCCATCACCGTGATGGTGCGCGGGCAGGCGGCCGAGGCCGCGGCCTCCTTCTTCCCAGCCCGCCTGGACTTCGGGCCCGTCGATCTTGCGGAGACCGCCGTGGCGGAGTTCACCCTGTCCAACGACGGCCAGGTCACCGTGCAGCTGGTGGGCATCGAGTTCGACCGCCCCCCCTTCCGCGCGGTCAGCGGCCTGCCCCTGCAGGTGCCCGCCGGCCAGCAGGTGGCCGTGCAGCTCTCCTTCACCGCCGCCGACAGCGCGCGCACCATCGGCACCGCCTGGCTCGAGCTGGACGTGGCCGGCATCGAGCTCGAGCCGCTGGCCCTGGTGGCCAACGACTGCGAGATGGGCGACGCCTCCCTGTACGACGCCGACAGCGACGGCTACGCCGCCTGCGGCACCGACTGCGACGACGACACCGCCACCACCCACCCCGGCGCCGAGGAGTGGTACGACGGCGTAGACCAGGACTGCGACGGCATCGTGGACGAGGGCACCGAAGGCTACGACGACGACGGCGACGGCTACACCGAGCTCGACGGCGACTGCAACGACGGTGACGCGGCGGTCTACCCCGGGGCGCCCGAGGACTACACCAACGGCATCGACGACGACTGCGACGGTGCTGTGGACTCCAACTTCGCCGACCTCGACAACGACGGCTACGCCCCCGAGGGCGGCGACTGCGACGACACCGACCCCAGGGTCAACCCCGGCCAGGCCGAGACCGCCGACGGGATCGACAACGACTGCGACGGCGTGATCGACGAAGGAACGACCTACTACGACGACGACGGCGACGGCGTCACCGAGCTGGCCGGCGACTGCGACGACACCGACGCCAGCACCTACCCGGGGGCCCCCGAGCTGGCCGACTGGTCGGACAACGACTGCGACGGGCGCGTGGACGAAGGCACCACCAACGCCGACGACGACCACGATGGCTACACCGAGGTCGGCGGCGACTGCAACGACGGCGACGCCACGGTCAACCCCTCGGTGCTAGAGACCGTCGGCGACGGCATCGACAATGACTGCGATGGGGTGGCGCAGTAGCCAGCAGCGACAGCCGCGCTACTTCCCCAAGGCCCACTTCAGGCTGACCGCCGCCGCCAGGTCCTTGCTCTCCACCAGCATGGCCGAGATGGCCAGCCACTCCACAGGCGCCACCGACGCGCCCTCGTGGAAGTTCTGGCCGTCGTAGCTGACGAACAGCGAGAAGCGCTCGAAGACCGTGGCGGTGGCTCCGGCCAGCCCGTAGACCCTGTTCACTTCGGGGATCAACATCGAGGCGCCCGCGCTGACCCGCAGGCCCAGGTCTGGGTGGAGCTCGAAGCCCTTGCTGGCCTGCAGGTAGACGCTCTGATCGTTGCCGCCCATCTGCACGCTGCCCGTGCCCACCACCAGGGCTGGCACCCAGCCGTCCTTGCGCTCTTCGATGGCCCGCGCCCGCAGGCTCCACACCGGCTTGCGGGAGACGACGGTCCAGCCCACACCCGCGTCCAGCCACTCCAGGATCCCGTAGCGGGCGTTGATGACCCCGCGCTCTTCCTCGCCGGTGGGGATCAACAGCCCCGAGACCAGCAGCGTGTTGCGCTCGAGCACCACCCCCGAGCCCGAGTTGCCCGAGCAGACCGGGCAGGACGGGCCACACTCCTCGGCCAGGACCGGGGCGCTCGAGAACAGCAGGAACGCCAGCACACAGATGAAACGAATCATGTCAGCCTCGCAGAGATGCACGCTAACATCGAGGGCTCCATGGGGGGTCACTTCGAGTCAGCTGTCCCCCATCATGTGCCCCCGCTCACCGCCTCTTCTGCACCAAAGGCAGATCCCCCGTCCACGACACCGCGGGGCTCACGGGCCGCGCCGTCGCCATCGGGAAGTCCGCAGGACCGGGTGGACCGACCGGGGGCTGCACGGGGCCCTCGATGCCCTGGGGCCGCCCACCCCGAGGCGGAAACACACCCGCGTGGCCCGGATCCGCCAGCCAGGCGCCCACCTCGGGCTTGCCCAGGTTCACCATGGCCAGGATCTCCAGGATCATGCCCACCATGTTGCCGCAGCACACCGAGCTCACCAGGCCCACCACCGACGCGCTCAGGCCCATGCGGCTGGGCTTGCCCTGGGAGATGGTGACGCCCACGACGACCTCCATCACACCGCCGGCCAGGGTCACCAGCCAGATGGGCGCCACGCACAGGCCGATCAGGGACAGCGCCAGCCCGATGAGGATGCCCGCAGAGGTCACCACGTTCAAGGCGCCGGAGACGATCATCATGGTGCCGGCGTTCTTGTAGTCGCTGGGAGGCTGCATCGGGGCTCCGCGTGCTGGACCCCGAAGCTACATCGTCGCCGGGCGGGAGACAAGCGGGCGCACAGCCACCCTCAGCACCACCCAGGCGACGCCCCAGCAGCACAGCATCCCCGCCAGGTCACAGGCCAGGTCCACCGGATCCGCCGTGCGCGAGGGGCTCCAGTGCTGGGCCACCTCCTCCGTCAGCGCCAGGCCGAAGGGCAGCAGCACCGACCAGGGCAGCCAGCGCCCCAGCCGCAGCCGACCGCCAGCTCTGGTGGGATCATCCCACCACAAAGAGAGCCAGAAGGCGATGGCCCCGAACATGCCGAAGTGAAGCTGCTTGTCGGACAGCGGGAGGTCGAGCCCGGTCAGCAGCCCCAGCCAGGCCGCGAAGCTGATGACCACCACCAGGGCCACCTGGGGCCACAGCAGCCAGCGCCAGCGGGCCACGCCCCGCGCGCCCGTGGCCAACAAGCCGTGGCTTGCCAGCCCCAGGCCCAGACCCAGCACCGCGCCGGCGATCACATCGCTGGGCCAGTGGTGCCCCACGGCCACCCGGCTGACGGCTACCGCCACCGCCAGCAGCGACGAGCCCCAGCGCGCCCAGCGGGGAAGGTCGGACAGCAGCAGCACCGCCGCGGCGCCGAACACCAGCGTGGCATGCCCCGATGGGAACGAGAAACAGTCGGGCTGGCCCAGCAGCACCCGGGCCTGCTCGGGGCGGACCCGGGCCACGGTCTGCTGCATCACCAGGCAGAACGCGAGCCCTGCCCCCTGGGACAGCAGCAGCGCGAGGGCGACGGGACGGCGACGCCCCCGCCAGAGAGCCGGGATGAGCGCCGGCATGGCCACCAGGCCTGCGGTGGTCAGCAGGATCATCAGGCTGTCCCACAGGGGGTGGGCCAGCTGCTGGTTGAGCAAGTGCAGCCAGATGAGATCGAAGGACATGGGGTCTCCGGGCGAGCGACGCCCGGAGCATGAGCAAGGGCCGTGCCTGGAGGGCGCCTCCGAGGCTCGATCGGTTCGACAGAGCCCCCGAGCGGTCCCCTGGGCAGCGCGGACGGCGACGGCGCGCAGAACGCCGCGATCAGGCACCGCGACAATGCGACGATTCGTAGCGCCCGCAGCTCGATCGGCGCCTAAGTTTCGGGGTATGACAGAGGAAACCCAGGCCCCGGAGCAGACGTGGAGATCCACAACGACACCGTCATCACCCACCCCCGCGAGCTGGTCTACCGCACCTACCGCGACCGCTTGCCCGAGCTGGTGGAGATGCTGGACAACATCGAGTCCATGCAGGAGCTCGAGCGGCGCGAAGAGGGCGACATCACGCACCTGCTCAACGAGTGGAAGGCCGAGGGGGAGATCCCGGGGATTGCCCAGCGCTGGATCACGCCCGACATGCTGCGCTGGAAAGACTACGCCAGCTGGCACCCCCAGACCTGGACCGTGAACTGGCGCTTCGAGATGGCCTTCATGAAGGACCGGGTCACGGTGGGCGGCACCAACCGCTTCGTGGAGCTGGGGCCCAGGAGCACCCGCCTCGAGCTGCGGGGCGAGCTGAAGATCGACACCGCCGGCCTGCCTGGCCTGCCCCGCATCCTGTCCAAGCGCGCCGGGCCTGTGGTGGAGCGCTTCGTGCTGGCCCTGGTGCAGCCCAACCTGGTCAAGACGGCTCATGCCCTGCAGCGCTTCCTGGACGAAGGTCGGTAGGAGAGGGCCGCACGGGACGATCCCGCGGAACCACGCCCCGCCATCGCGGTCCATGAACAGGTCGCCGGAGTCGCCGCCATGAACCTGCTGCCCCTGAGCCTGCTGGGTGCCTGCCTGGCCCAGGATCCCACACCGCCCGCCCCGGAGACGCCCCCGCCTCCGGTCGTGGCCGCGCTCACCGCCGCGCCCACCCCCGGCCCTCGCGCCCTCGAGGCGGGCCGCGCTCTGATCGGCGAGCCCTACGCCTGGGGCGGGCGCAACGAGCCCAGCAACCCCGGCGTGGACTGCCTGGGCCTGCTCTTCCTGGCCTGGGGTGGGATCACCGGCACCCCTTGGCGCAGCTACCCGGTGGACCCCTCGAAGATCGTCGCCAGCGGCAAGCTGGGGGCGCCGGTGCCGGGCCTGGACGGCGTGCTGCGGGCCGACGTGGACCTGGCCCTGCTGCAGCCGGGCGATGTGCTCTACCTGCTGGTGGCCGACTACGAGATCCCCGACGCGCCCCTGTGGCGGCACGAGGGCCACGACTACTGGCCCTGGCACACGGCCATGTACGCGGGCGAGGGCCGGGCCCTGCATGCCCAGCCCGGCGGCCGGGTGCGCCACCAGGATCTGGACGGCATCGCCTGGGACGCGCTGTATGTGACACGCCCAGGGGAGGCGCCCACGGGACCCGTCCGATAGGAGCGGATCATCCACTGCTCTCGGAAGGCCATGCGCCCCATCCCCCGCAAGCCAGCCCTCTGGGAGGCGCTGACCCCCATCGTCCTCGCTGCCGCCATCCTCTCGGCGGGGGTGTTGGTGCTGGACGGGGTGGTGCCCATCCCCATCCTGCTCACCCTGGCCTGCGTCGCGCCCGCGTTCATGGCCCTGCGCCTGGGCTACCGCTGGAAGGACGTCGAGGGCGGCATGCTCGACGGCATGCACCTGGCCCTGGGCGCCACCGTGATCCTGCTGGTGGTGGGCACCACCATCGGAGCCTGGGTGCAGTGCGGCACCGTGGGGGCCATGGTCAGCTACGGCCTGCTGGTGCTGCAGCCCAGCTTCTTCCTGCCCGCGGCCTGCCTGCTGTGCTCCATCGTCTCCCTGTCCATCGGCTCGTCTTGGACCACCGCCGCCACCGTGGGGGTCGCCCTGATGGGCATCGGCGCGGCCATCGGCGTGCCCGCCCCCATGTGCGCCGGCGCGGTGCTGTCGGGCTCCTACTTCGGCGACAAGATGTCACCCCTGAGCGACACCACCAACCTTGCCCCGGGCATCGCAGGTGCCGGCCTGTTCGAGCACATCCAGGCCATGTTCTACACCACCCTGCCGGCGCTGCTCATCGCCCTGGTGCTCTACGCCCTGCTGGGGCTGACCCTGGGGGCCGACACCACCGGCTACAGCGCCGAGGGTATCACCAGCCTGCGCACCGCCCTGGGCCAGGCCCAGCACATCAGCCCGTGGCTGTTCCTGCCTCCGGCCCTGGTGATCGCCCTGGCCCTGGTCCGCGTGCCCGCCGTGCCCGCCCTGCTCGTCGCGACCGCGGCCGGCGGCGTCATGGCCGCCACCTTCCAGGGCGAAGGCCTGGGCTCCATCCTGGCCTGCACCTACAGCGGCTTCACCATCGAGACCGGCAACGTCGCGGTGGACGACCTGCTCTCCCGCGGCGGCATGGCGAGCATGCTCGACACCGTGGCGCTGGTACTGGCGGCCACCGCCTTCGGCGGCATCATGGAGCGGGCCGGCTTCGTGCAGGTGCTCCTCGAGGCCCTGCTGCGCCGGGTGACCTCCGTGGGCGGGCTGGTCACGGCCACCATCGTCAGCTGCATCGGGGTCAACGGCCTGCTGTGCGAGCAGTACCTGGCCATCGTGCTGCCCGGCCGCATGTACCGCGACACCTACCCTCGCTTCGGCCTGCAGCCCCGCATGCTCTCCCGCACCATCGAGGACGGCGGCACCGTCACCTCCTGCCTGTTTCCCTGGAACTCTGGCGGCGCCTTCATGACCGCCACCCTGGGCGTGGCCACCATCAGCTACGTGCCCTTCGCGTTCCTCAACCTGCTGGTTCCGGCGATCGCCATCGCCTACGCCTGGACCGGAACCTTCATCCTGCGCACGCCACCGGATGACGACGAGCGGGTGGCGCCCGAGCTGACCTGAGGCATACTCCGGTCATCCCGCCTTCCCTGGAGACCCCATGCGCTCCGTGACCCTGCCCCTGCTCCTGGCCGTCGCCCTGCTCACCGCCTGTCCTCCCAAGGACGACACCGGCCAGCCCCCCGAGGCCGACGCAGACACCGACGCGGACGCGGACTCCGACACGGATGCCGACGCCGATGCAGACAGCGACGCAGACGCCGATGCAGACAGCGACGCCGACGCCGACGCCGACACCGACGCCGACGCAGACGCCGACACCGACGCGGACACGGACATCGAGACCGAGACCAACTGCGGTGACGGGGCGGACAACGACAGCGACGGTCTGACGGACTGCGAAGACGACGACTGCGTGGACGCCTGCATGGAGGACTGCGAGGACGGGCTGGACAACGACGGCGACGGCCTGGTGGACTGCGACGACGACGAGTGCCTGGGGGACGCGGCCTGCGCCTCGGGCCTCTACGAGCTGAGCCTGGTGAGCAAGTTCGAGGAGATCGTCATGGGGAGCGGCCGCATGTTCACCTACAAGTTTGGCTATCCGGCAGCCTCTGCCTTGTATGGCTACGTGGACCTGGTGGGCACGCCGGTAGACCCCCACGGCACCAGCTTCATCTGCACCGGCTACGCCCAGGCCTACCCCACCCTCTACTACGGCCACGGCTACGGCAGCAGCTACTACGGCGGCTACACCGCAGGCGCCGGGGACTACGTCTTCGAGCTCGTCCTGCATGCGCCCCAGAGCCTCCGTTGGTACGGCGCCCCCTGCCCGGTGCCCAGCATCCCCGCCTTCCTGCTGGGCATGACCCACAACGACCCCGAGATCACCCGCTACGACGGAGCCGGCAGCTGGTATGTCCAATACGCCAGCGCCCCGCGGGACGTGTACTTCTACAGCCAGCCCGTCTACGACATCACCTACTGGTACTACCCCACCCAGTCGACCCCGGTGACCTGGACAGGGACCTACACCCCGTGACCCTCGACCGCCCCGGCGGGACCCTCCTCCTCGCCCTCGCCGCCCTGGCCACAGCCGGCTGCTTCGGCGCCGAGGACCCCTTCCCCACGCTGCAGCGGGACCTGACCTTCGAGCACGACGGCCAGGAACGGAGCTACCACTTCTACCAGGCCGAGCAGCCAGGGCCGCGGCCCCTGGTGGTGCTGCTACACGGCGGCTACGCCACCATCGACGCCTTCATCGGTGAGTCCAGCGGAGGTGCCGCGCCGCTGGCGGGGGTGTTCCTCGAGCTGGCCCAGGGCCAGGGCTTCCACGTCCTGATCCCCCAGGGGCTGCAGAAGCACTGGAACGACTGCCGCACGGACTGCGAGGGCTGCGGCCAGGACGACGACGCCGGCTTCCTGCTGGCCTTGATCGACCAGATCTCCACCGAGGTTCAGGTCGATGGGGACCACGTCCACATGGCCGGTGAGTCCAACGGCGGCCTGATGACCCAGCGCATGGCGGTGGAACACGGCGACCGCTTCGGCGGCCTGGGCGTGATCATCGCGGCCGAGCCGGCCAACAACGAGTGTGCGTCGCGCTCCGCCTCGACCTCGCTGGCCTTCGTGGTGGGCACCGAGGACTTCGCGATCCCCTACGAAGGCGGCGTGGGCTCCGAGGGCACCGGCGCCATGCTGTCAGCCGATCAGACCATCATCAACTGGGTGGAGCACATGGGCTGCGAAAGCGAGCCCAGCGACGAAGACCTGCCGGACCTGGACCGCTGGGACCGCACGACGGTCAAGAAGCAGCACTGGGCCTGCCCGGACGGCCACGACCTGCTGCGCTACCGGGTGGACGGCGGAGGCCACGTGACGCCCAGCATCGAACAGCACGTCTCCCTGGCCTGGGAGCTGCTGGTGGGCGAGCAGAACCACGACATGGAGACGGTCCACGAGCTGTGGGCCTTCTTCGAGGATCACCCGCGCGCTGCCACAGGGCGCTGAAGCGCGCGAAGCGATGGGCCGAGGCTAGCCCGTCAGCCAGCGCAGCCAGCCGCGGGTGAGCCCCTGAGGTTCTGGCGCCTCGACCGTGACGCCTGGGATCTCGAGGCTGGCGGCTTCGAGATCCGGATCGTAGACCGCGCCGGTGAGATCGAGGCGGATGACCTGCGGTTCGTCCGGGAACGGGGCGCGATCGGGGGCTGCGACCAGCTCATCGAAGGTGGGTAGGTCCGTGAGGACGCTGGGGGCGGTGGACACGACGACCTCCAGGTTCGGTGCTCTTGGGGCCACGGCCGCAGGATGGGAAGGACACGGGACGCCAGGCGGACGGGGGCCCACCCTCCCCGTGGTCGTGCTCACCGGCTGGGATCCCGTCTACGACACGCGTTGACACCACCCGACAAGCCGTGGGAATCAGCGGCGCTCCATAGGCGAGGTGTCGTCGCTGGGATCCGGTCCCAGGCCCATGGCTTCCTCGAAGACCTCGAGCTGGGGCAGAAGCAGGCGGCCCTGAAGCTTGCGCTCCGCCAGGCCTGCCTCCAGGGTGCCCCGCAGGCGACCGGCCTCGGCGCCCCAGCCCCGGGATCGGGCTGCCCGCAGCAGCAAGCTCAGCAGCAGCGCACCGTCCAGGCCCTCAGCGGCGAGGCGACCCATGGGCAGGTCCTGCAGCACCTCGGGCCCGCGCCCGGACAGGCTGGCCCAGGCGGCCTCGAGCCCCGCCACGAAGTGGGCGAAGGGTTCCCACTGGGGGTCGGCCTCACGGGCGATGGCGTCCAACCGATCCCGCAGCGCCGTGATGCGCCCCTGGAGCAGCGCGCACAGGGCCAGGTTGAGGTCGAAGACGTAGGTCCAGGACTTCTGGCCAGTGGCCGCGGCCCAGCCTCGGCCCTCGCGGTACAGCTCGGCGGCCGCCGCCACCTCGCCCTGGAAGCGCAGGCACTCGGCCCGCGAGTTGCGGAACAGGGGAACCTGCCAGTGGAAGCCGATGGCCAGGGCGGCGCGCTCGGCCTGCTCGGCCATCAGCTGGCCGCGAGTCCACTGGCCGCGCATACCCAGGATGCGCGCCATGACAGCGCTGGCCTGAGACTGCAGCGCCACGTAGCCCACGCGGGCCGCGAGCTGGCTGGCCTCCTGCAGCAGCGTGAGGGCCTGGTCCAGCCCGTGGGGCTCCACCGCCTTGCCCAGCTGGAAGAGCAGCTCAGCCCGCTGGGGATCCCGCTCCACCACATCCAAGGCATCGCGCAGCTCGCGCTCGGCGGGGCCAGCCCGCCCCATGTGCAGCAGGCAGGCCGCCCGGGCCTGGTGCCAGCGGGCCCGAGCCGAGGGAGAGGCCACCGTCAACAGGCCCTCGACCAGCTCGAGGGCGGGCAGCCCCAGGGTGGCCCGGGGCTCGTAGTCCAAGGTGTTGACGTACTGAGCCGCCACCTCGATGGCCATGTCGGCGTCGGACAGCTCGCGATCCAGCAGGGTCTCGATGCGCTTGAGGGCGTCGGGCACCGAGCCGGCCGCCCGATCGGCGGAGGCCAGGGCCAGCTGAGCCAGCACCCAGGGCCGCTCGTCGGTGCCCACCGCCAGCGCCGCGCGGTTGAGCTCCTGGGCGGCGCTGCGCAGCTCGCCCACATTTCCTGCCACCTCGAGCCACTCCACCGCGGCCATCAGCGGGGCCAGGGCCTCGCGCGGGCGACCCGCGGCCAGCTCGTGGTGCCCCACGGCGACCCTTGCGCGGGGACTGTGGCCCTCCTCGCCCCAGGCGGCGGCCAGGGCCAGGTGAGCCTGGATGGCGCCCTTGCCCTGCACCCGCTCACGCAGCAGCTGGGCGAGCATGGCATGCTCGATGAAGCAGGTGCGGTCCTGGCGGCGCAGCAGGCCACCATCCACCAGATCGTGCAGCCCGGGCCCCGCGGCGCGGCTGAGCACCACCCAGGGCAGGCCGCTGCCGGCGACGCCCACCACGTCCAGGGCGCGCCCCACCACGGCGGCGTTGCGGGATCGCAGGATCAGCGTGCTCAAGCGGGTGGAGAGCAGCGACCGGATGTCGTCGGGGATGGTCTCCATGCGGGGCGCCGCCAGGCGGAAGCGCAGCCCGTCGTGGAGGGAACGGCCGATGCGGCCCAGGGGACCGTAGTCGGCCACCAGCGCATCCTCGCGGCACCACTGCCCGATGAGCTCCCGCGCGAACAGCGGGTTGCCCTCGCTGCGGCGCGCCACCTCGGCCGCCAGGGCGGGCTCGAGGGGCAGGTACTCCTCCACCAGATCGGACATGGAGCTCGCCGGCAGCGGCTCGACCCTCAGGCTGGTGGCGCCCAGATCCCGCAGCGCCCGCAGGGAGCTGCGAGCCGCCGGGTGGATGTCCAAGGGGTTGGAGCGGGAGGTGACGATGGCCAGCACAGGCAAGCCCAGCTGCAACACCGTCGCGGCCAGCCCGGCGCCGTCGTCGTCCGCCTTGCACCAGTGCGCGTCCTCGATGATCAACAGGCTCAGGCCACGCCAGCTGTAGCGCTGCAGGTAGTGGAACACGTACTCGCGGGCGATGGCGGGAGCCACGGGCTCCTGGTCCCGGGCTGGCACGCCCCAGCGCTGCAGCAGCTCGGCCTCGAGCAGCACCTCGGGGGTGATGGCCTGGCAGTCCCGAGCGATCCAACGCTCGAGGCGAGAGCGGGTGAGATCGGGATCATCCCCCACCAGGCGTAGCTTTCGCCGGACCGCGGCGCTGTAGCCGTCGCCAGGGCCGCCGTGCTGGCTGAAGCCCAGCTCGAAGGGCACCGCGTGGCCGGTCTCCTCGAGGGATCGGGCCACGGCCTTGACCAAGCGGCTCTTGCCGACCCCCGCCTCGCCCTCGATGATCACCGCCGCGGGCTTGCCCGTCGCGGCCACGCCGCGGGCCAGGTCCCAGAGCTCCTGCAGCTCGCGCTCACGGTTGACCAGGGGGATCTCCCGCAGGGCGAACAGGGGCAGGCTGGCCCGGGCCCGGGCGCCCAGGCCCGGCTCGGGCAGAGGGCGGAACGGCACAGGCCCCAGGTGGGGGCGGTTCCAGCGGGGAGGCTCCCGCGGGTCGCCGAAGACGGGGTCCTCGCAGCTCCAGCTCGACGAGGAGTGCTCGTCGCCCAGCAGATCGGTGGGCGGCGCCGAGGTCCGGTGCTCCTTCGCGTCGAAGGGATGGTCGTCTTCTTGGTCGTCCTCGAGCCGCGGCAGGGCGGCCAGGGCCGCGCGAAGGTCGGCCGCCAGATCGAAGCGCGTGCGCGGATCGGGCTGCACGAGCGCGATGATGATCTCCTCGAGCCCCGGCGGAACGACCAGCCCACGCCGCACCGGCACCCGCTTCGGGGGGCGGTAGCGCAGGTTGATGTGCGCGGGCACACCCTGCTCCTTGAAGGGGTTGGTGCCCGAGACCAGCCGGTACAGGAGCACGCCCATGGCGAACAGGTCCGCGGCTGGCCCGATCTCGCCGTAGCGGCGCAGCAGCACCTCGAGGGGCATGTAGGAGAGCGTGCCCGCCAGGGTGCCCTGGAAGGCCTCCCGCTGCTCGAGGGCCTTGGCCAAGCCCAGATCCGACAGCCAGGCATGCAGCTTGGTGTCGCGGCCTCGGTGCAGCAGCACGTTGGAGAGCTTGACATCCAGGTGGAGGATGCCCCGGGCGTGCAGGCAGGACAGGGCGCTCAGGGTCTCGTCCAACAGGCGGCGCAGCAAGGGCCACGGCGGGTTGGTGCGGCGCAGCTCGAGCAAGCTGCCGGAGTCGGCCAAGGCCAGGGCCAGGTACGGACGCCCGTCGGGCAGCTCCCCCAGGTCGTGCAGGGGCACCAGGTGGGGATGCATCACCCCTGCAGAGATCGCGACCTCGCGCTCGAAGCGCGGCCGGAACTCCGGGGCGGCCATCACGTCATGGCGCACCACCTTGACGGCCACCTCGTCACCCAGCAGCCGGTCGCGGGCCCGGAACACATCGGCCATGCCCCCCGAGCCCAGCAGCGCAGACTCTGCGGTGGGCAGAGGGTGGTAGCGCTCTGGCAGCGTTGGACAGACCGGGGGAGGGGGCGAGCTGGTCATGGCCCGGGGGATCAGCCTCTGGGGAGCAGGGAGTGGACGCGCTCCCGCAGAGAAGACGGCAGCCGCTGGTCCAGTATCGCCCGAATCTCGTGCCAGGCATACCGGGCCGAGTGATGGGTCAGCAGGATGGCCTGGTTCTCGAAGCGCTCGGCACGGGCGATGATCTCGTCCAGGTGCACATGACCCTTGCTCCTGCAGCCGGCCACATCGACCCGCTCATCCAGGAAGGTGGCCTCGAGGATCAGCAGCCGGGCCTGGTAGAGCCAGGGCTGCGCGTCGAGCGCGTCGATGCAGGTGTCGCCGGTGAAGGCCAGGTCGCAGGACTCGACCCGCTGGGTGATGGGCTCTCCGGCCAGGCGCAGGCGCCGCAGCTCCTGGCCGGGCAGGCCGTGGTAGCTGGGCAGCAACTTCTGCTTGCTCGAGAAGACGGCGTAGCCCACGCTGGGCACCGTGTGCTGGGTGGCGAAGGCGCGCAGCTCCTTGCCATCGCCCAGGTCGAAGCTGCCGCCCGGCTCCATGGGCACGAGGTGGCAGGGAAGCCGCGAGCGGTCCAGCCGCCGCCAAGCCCGCAGCATGGCCTCGAAGTCCTGCACATTCTTGGCGGGCATCAGGTAGGTGGGCGGCGCCTGGGACGTCAGGGCGCGGGTGGCCACGTGCATGGCCACGCCCCCCATGTGGTCCAGGTGAGCGTGGGTGAACGCGACCCGGGATCGGTGCACCGCCGAACGGGGCGCACGCCCGATGTCGAAGCAGAGATCGAGCCCCGGCAGCTGGATGCATGTCTCCACGCCGCCGATGCTGATTCCCTTCACCGCTGTTCCAGCAAGGTTGAGCATGCGCCCCCATAAGAGAGCGACGCTCTCCCCGGCCACACAGCCCGCGGGTTCCCGGCGGTCCGGGAGCGCGCGGGCTGGCGCGGCCCTAGTTCACGGGGGTGAGCTTGGCCAGATCGGTGAAGAGGTCCTCGAGGGCGCCACGCCCCTTGAAGCCGACCATCTGCCCGATGTTCTTACCCTTGTGGAGCACGGTCAGGGTGGGGATGCCGCGGACGCCGAAGGCCTGCGCCAGGGCGGGCTCCTCGTCCACGTTGACCTTGGCGACCTTGACCTTGCCCGCGTAGGTGCCAGCCAGCTCCGTGAGCACCGGGCCGATCTGACGGCAGGGGCCGCACCAGGGGGCCCAGAAGTCCACGACGACGGGCTGCGCGGACTGGTTGACTTCGTTCTCGAAGCTGGAAGTGGTGACGTTGATGGGCTTGGCGTTCATGGTGACCTCACAGGGTTCGGGTTGGTGCGTGTTCGCCATGAATGAGCC
Organism: uncultured Pseudomonadota bacterium; assembly: GCA_937912125.1. GTDB lineage: Bacteria > Myxococcota_A > UBA796 > UBA796 > JAFGLY01 > CALDOK01. The sequence continues at coordinate 4,573 of CALDOK010000189.1, read as the reverse complement.
ACCAGCCGTCGCGGGTGTTTCGTCACGCTTCCCTGACAGCCCCGGCTGGCTACCAAGACTGTGAGATTCTATAAAGAATGTTCCGCACCCCCGGGAGCCCCACGCGTGGCCAACGAGCCCACCCCCATGCCTCACGGCACCGACAGCGACGCCGCTCCCGAGCTGCGCGCGCTGCTCGAGCGGCGCTTCATCACCGTGGTCTCCCACCAGCTCAAGGCCCCCCTGGTGGCCGTGCGTCAGTACATGGACCTGCTCCAGGACGACGCCCGCTCCCGGCCCGAGGCCGCCCACACCCAGCCCTGGATCGACCGCTCCGTGGTGCGCATCGACGAAGCCCTGGCCATCGTCGAAGACTGGCTGGCCCTGGCCAGGGTCGAAGCGGGCGCCCTGATCCAGCCCCACACCAGCAGCGACCTGGGCGTCTTGCTCGAAGGCCTGGCCGCCGACGCCCGCGAGGACGCCACCACCAAGCAGGTCCAGGTACACCTCGAGCCGCCCCGCGAACCCCTGGTCGTGCGCGGCGACCGCTTCAGCTTGCTGGCCGCCTTGTCTCACATCACCGAAAACGCAATTCGATACAACAAGAACGGCGGCTCTGTGTTCATCCGGGCCACCGCCAGGCCTCAGGAAGATCCCCCCACGGCCTGCGTCGAGGTCGAGGACACGGGCATCGGCATCCCCAGCGCGTTCCTGCCGGAGCTGTTCCAGGAGTTCCACCGATCCCAGAGCAAGGCCAGCCGAGACATCCCCGGCACCGGCCTGGGCCTGGCCATCTCCAGCCGCATCGTCAAAGAGCTGGGCGGCCGCATCGTGGTGGACAGCGTCGAAGGCCAGGGCACCAGCTTCAGGGTCTACCTGCCGCTGGCGGTGGATGGCGCGGGCGACTAGCGCAGGCGTCAGATCGAGCGCCGCCGCCGCTGCAGGGGCCACAGCAGCAGCACCAGCAGGCCGAGGCTGGCCATAGCCGAGCGATCCGTGGTGGAGCAGTCGCAGCCCTTGCCCGGGCGCAGGCCCGAGTCCTGCCCCCCGCTGTCCCGGACCACGGAGGAGTCCCCGGTGTGCGCCTGGCTGTCACCGGGCCCGGGCCCCGTGTCGACCTCGCTGTCGCCGGGCCCCGTGTCGCCAAGCCCTGTGTCCTTCGGCGGGGTCCAGCCGGACTCGTCGTCGTCCGAGGGCCCGTCGCAGCCGCCGTCCTCGTCCCAGTCCACGTAGCCGTTGCCGTCGTTGTCCACCCCGTCATCGCAGGCGGTGACGCCCGTGACCACCTCGATCACGTGAGCGTCGGAGCCCGAGGGGGTGACCGCCACCACGCTGATCTCGTGCTGGCCTTCGTCGTAGAGGGTCGCGTCCCAGCCGCCCTGCCACACCGAGGGCGCCACCTGCTCCATGGGCACGGCCTCGCCGCCGTCCACCGAGAAGCTGACGGTCAGGGCCCCGTCGGGGTCGAAGACCAAGGCCCGCACGGGGTTGTCGTCGTGGTTGCGCGAGACGACATAGGCGTAGGGGTTGTCGCCCCCCAGGGCAGCGTCCGTGGGGGCGGTGATCAGCACATAGGGCCAGTCACCGATGTCTACGGCCCGGGTGGAGACCCCGTCATGGTCCACGGCGAACAGGCCCAGGTTCTGGCTCGAGCCCTTGCCCGCAGAGTCCAGCACCTGGTGCAGGGCGCCGCCCCGCTGCTCGGCGCTGAACGCGTGTACGTGGCCCGAGGCCCAGACCGAGACTCCCCTGTCCTCCAAGACAGCCTCGGCCTCGTCGCCGCCTTCCTCGAGATCCCAGACCGGGTGGTGGGAGAAGACGAAGGCCAGCCGCGCGTCGGCGTAGGCGTCCAGGGAGTCCTCGAGGAAGGTCCGCTCCTCGTCGGTGACCCCCGGGTGATCGAAGCCCGCCCACGACCCGGTGGTGTCGGCGGTGTTGATGCCGATGAACGCGTACTCACCGTAGGCGAAGCCGTGGGACCAGGCCTCGTGCCACTCCCCGTAGGCCGTGCCGATCAAGGAGTTGCCCAGGTAGTAGGTGGCCCCCTCGTCGTAGTAGGTGTCGTGGTTGCCGGGGATGTCGTGGAAGAAGGTGACCGCCTGGCCGGCCAGCGCCCCGTTGTACTGGTCCCACTCGTCCTGGTACTGCCCCGTGGGCACCAGGTAGCCGTTGGTGGCGTCCACCAGATCGCCGGTGGCCACGATGAACTCGGGCAGGATGACCTCGCTGGCGGCCGCGAGCACCCAGGCCAGGTTGTCGGTGTCCTGGGTGCCATAGCCGAGGTCCTCGCCCACGTGGGTGTCCGAGACCTGCAGGAACCAGAACAGCTCCTCAGCGTCGTCCAGGTAGCGGACGCCGTGGGGGTCGATGGCCAGAGCCGGGGCGGGGGCCAGGAAGGCCAGGACGAGCGCGGTGAGCGGAAACCGGGCGGAGGGAGGCATGGCAAGGAGCATAGCCGCCAGGGTCGCGACACGGGAAGCCGTCGTGTAGGATACGTTCCAGGACAACAGCGGAGGGACACCCCATGGACACCTGTCGCGTGCTCGCACCGGTCCTCTGCCTACCGCTCCTGGCGGGCTGCCCCGACTACAGCCTGCACGGCGAGGACCCCGAACCGCCCCTCGGAGGGGACACCGCAGCGGAGCCCGAACCCACGATGACCGAAGCGCCCCTCGAGGAGTGGTGCAATGGCGTGGACGACGACGGTGATGGCGATGTGGACGAGGGCTTCGACGACGTCGACGGGGACGGCGACGCAGACTGTGTGGACGACGCATGCGAGCCGAGTCTGGCGCCGCCGGTGTCCGAGGACTGCGGGCCCTGCCAGGGAGAGCCACGGCCTGTGAGTGTGCCACCAGTGGACCCATGGAATTACGTGATCGAGTGGGAGTGGGCCACACTGGGCACCGGTGCAATGCGGGGGTCCGTGATCTCCACCCCAGCCATCGGGGACCTCGACGGTGACGGGCTACCCGAGGTGGTCTTCGTCTACTTCGACCACCCCTCGACAATCTCCGAGTCGTTGGCCGTGGTCGATGGCGCCACCGGCGCCACCCGCTGGACCCAGGTCGGCTACAAAGGAGCGCAGGCGGTCGCCCTCGGCGACGTGGACAGCGACGGCTACGGCGACATCGTCGCCTACGCCATCCCAGACGGGGACGGAGGGCGCACCTTCCTGCGGGCCCTGGACCGCAACGGAGGGGAACTATGGAGCGCGGAGCACGACGCCTTCCGCTTCACCGGCGACCACGCCGCGCCCTTCCTCACCGACCTCGAGGGCGACGGGAGTGTCGAGGTGCTGGTGCACTGGCTGATCCTCGACGGCACCACCGGGACGCTGATCGCTGAGCTCGAGGACGCCGTGTCCGACCACACCACCACCTGGACCCCGGTTTCGGCAGACATGGATGGGGATGGCGTACAGGAAGTGTTGGTGCGAAACGGGGTCTACGACCACACTGGGGCGCTGCTGTTCACCTGCGGTCTGGGCACGGACAACCCTGTCTTCTCGGTGCCAACGAACATCGACGCCGATGCCAACGGCGAGGTGCTGGTCGCAGAGACCGAGGGGCTCACCCTCTGCGACGACGACGGTACCGTGCTGTGGAGCCAAAAGATGAAGGCCTGGCCCGGCCCACCGGCGACTGCAGACTTCGATGGGGACGGGCTGCAGGAGTTCGCCGTGTCCCTGGGGGATCGGCTGGTGTTGATCGACGGAGACGGTACGGAGCTGTGGAGCACCCCCACCGATGCACCCCCCGGGTTGGAAGGCCCCACCACCTGGGACATCGATCTCGACGGCGTCCCCGAGGTCATCATCGCCGACGAGGAGATCCTGCGGGTCCTGGAAGGCACCACGGGCAACCCGGTCATCCAGATCACCGATCACGCCTCGACCACCATGATCGAGACCCCCGCTGTGGCCGACATCGACGGCGACGGACAGGGTGAGATCGTGTTCGGCTCCGGGCCCTGCTTGCACAACCCCTGCAACTGGGTCGGCGTGCGGGCCCTCGGCAGCGCCGATGGAGACTGGCCCTGGGCCCGGCCGGTCTACAACCAGCACGCCTACTGGGGGGGCAACATCGCCGACGATCTGTCGGTCCCCACCGACACCACCCCGCCCTGGCTGCAGGACGAGAACCTCGTCCGCGGCCAGGCCACGGCCTGGGAGACCCCCGTTCTGCCCAACCTGCAGGCCGCGGTCAGCGATGTCTGTGTCGCCAGCTGTGCCGCCGAAGGCTTCACACAGGTCGCGCTCCAGGTCTGGAACAGCGGCGCGGCCGACGCCGAGTCCGGAGTCGTGCTGCGACTCTACGGCACCGTAGACGACGCCCTGCTGCTGCTGGACGAACGGCCGACCACCGCTGAGATTCCCGCACAGGGTTCCTACGAGTGGACCGTGGACACCAACCGCGCCGCCCTGGGCAGCGAGCTGTTCGTGATCGTCGACGAAGACGACGCCGTCGAAGAGTGCATCGAGGACGACAACCAGGGCATCATGACCATCGCACTGTGCGAGTAGGTCGTCACGGCGCCGTTCCACGTGGAACCATGGGGTCATGGAATAACACCCATAAAAAGCAGATGAACA
>CALDOK010000188.1 GCA_937912125.1 uncultured Pseudomonadota bacterium | reverse complement strand
GTGTCCGGGGTTTCTACGCCGATCGCGCATGGAGATTGTGTGGCAACGGCAGGTACCGGAACGTCCGTCGGATCTCCCCGGGGTAGAGGTGGCGGCACGCGAGGAAGGTTCTGGTCGGAACAGGAGAGGCCCGTCTGCGCAGCCCTGGTCGGGGCAAGGTGTGCTGTATAAGCCGAAGGTGAAGTCAGCAGCCGCGCAGCGGGAGTCCGAGGGGTTCATAGTACCGTTGATACCTGCGGAACAGAACGCAGGCGTAGGGAAGGGACCCTGCGGTGGTCACGCCGTAGACGGAGGTAAGCGCGAGGGCATGGCCGAGCATTCGACTCGGTCCAATCACCCCGTCGGGCTATCGTCCGACGCCAAAGTGCGACGACTCCAACGACGGCTGTGGGTTGCAGCCAAGCGGCAACCGGGTCGCCGCTTCCACGCTCTGTATGACCGCATCTACAGGGATGACATCCTGTGGGAAGCGTGGAAGCGGGTGAGGGCGAACAGAGGTGCGGCCGGGGTGGATGCCCAGACCTTGGCCGACATCGAGCAGCGAGGTGTGGAGCGCTTTCTTGGCGAGCTACGGTCCGAGCTGCGCGCAGGTGGGTACCGACCGAAGGCGGTTCGACGGCGGTACATCCCCAAGGCCGACGGCCGGCAGAGGCCGCTCGGCATCCCGACAGTACGCGACCGCGTCGTGCAGATGGCGGCGAAGCTCGTCCTGGAGCCAGTCTTCGAGGCGGACTTCCTGCCCTGCTCGTTCGGGTTCCGGCCTCGCCGGAGCGCGACCCAGGCACTGGAGACCCTGAGGGAGCGGGCGTACCGCGACCACCAGGGGAACTTTGTGCTGGACGCGGACATCCGAGGCTACTTCGACAACATCGACCATGAGCGGCTGATGACCGAGGTGAAGCTGAGGGTGAGCGACCGCCGGGTGCTGAAGCTCCTCCGCCAGTGGCTCCAGGCAGGTGTGATGGAGGTGGACGGGGTGCAACGGCCTGTGGCCGGCACCCCTCAGGGTGGGGTCATCTCGCCCTTGCTCGCCAACATCTACCTGCATGTCCTCGACCGTTTCTGGCAGCAGCACTGTCAGCACATCGGCACGCTCGTCCGCTATGCGGACGATTTCGTGGTGATGTGCGACACGGCAGAGCGACTACAGGCGGCTGAGGGCATCGTCAGCATCATCCTGCAGGATGAGCTGGGCCTGGAGTTGCACCCGGACAAGACGAGGACGGTCGAGCTGACCGAGGGCAAGGAAGGCTTCGACTTCCTCGGCTGCCACCTCCGCAAGCGCATGAGTGGGAGGCTGTGGGAGAAGTACGGCAGGCGCCGCTACTACCTCCAGCGATGGCCCTCCACCCAGGCGATGAAGCGGGTGAGGCAGCGCGTGAGGGAGCTGACCGGCAGCAGCCGGAACAGGGTGAAGGACGTGCGGGTGCTCATCCGCGACCTGAACCCTGTACTGCGTGGCTGGGGCAACTACTTTCGCACCGGGAACGCCGCGAAGAAGTTCAACCAGGTCGATGCCTATGTCTGGCGCAGGCTCCACCGCTTCATGGTGAGGCGGAAGGGTAGGAACCTGAAGGCCGGCGAGGCCGACCGATGGACCTTTGACTTCTTCGTCAACGACCATGGGCTACACCGCCTGCGCGGAACCGTCCGCTACCCGGAGGCAGCGTAATGCAGCAGCCCGAGAGACCATTGGTGAGCCGTATGGGGGAAAACTGCATGTACGGTTCGAACGGGGGCCTCCTACTCGCCGCGGGTATCGCGGTACCTTGTGGTTGGTAGGAGGTCTACCAGTGCACGCCGCCCGCCTCCTCCCCCACGTCCTCTGTCTCATCGGGACGGCCTGCTCGAACAATCCTGACGGCAACCTGCACATCGTAGTCCCTGACCTCGACAAGCGAGCCGTGGGAGAAACGACCTTGATCATCGGCCCCGACGGGCGGATCGTGCTCCTGGACACGGCGAACGACAGGCACGCAGCCGAGGTCCGCGCTCTCGTGCGGCAACACACAGGCGCAACCCGCGTCGATGACCTCATTGTCACCAGCTACTCGGCTGCGCATGTCGGTGGGGTGGACGACCTGCTGAGCCCTGCCAGCGAAGACATGCTGGATGTCCGGCGTGTGATCACCAGGGGGCCCTTCGACCTCGACGAGGACGCTGATGTAGGGGAGTACCGGGACATCTGCGAGCCCGTCGAGGCGTCGGGGGTAGACCGCCTCGACCTGTGCTCCAGTGACGACGCGCCGGCTTGCGAAGGCAACGCAGGCCCGGTCCGAGCAAGCGGGTGCCCCGGTCTTACGCTCGGCGACCTCGACGATTCCGGAGACGATCTCGGCGAGGACGAAGCTGGTGCCGCCTCCTTCCTCGACTTGGGCGAGGGCGCACGACTGAACTTCGTCCACGCGGACGGGTATACGGCGGCCGGCCCTCTCGGCGCGGTCGCATCTTCGGAGGCCGATACTCCCGGGCTCGTAGAGGGCGGTCGGAGCTTGGTGGTGAGTGTGACGTGGGGCGAGTTCTCGTACCTGCGAGGGGGTGACATTGGCGGCAACCCTGCCGATGGGCCCGACGTGGAATCCGCTCTCGCCGTCGAGGGGCTGGTACCGGCGGTGGACATCCTGCAGCTCAACAGGCACGGCAGCACGGAGGCCTCGAACGACACCTGGCTTGACGCCGTGCTCGCCGGCGAGCAGACGAAAGACGCCATCGTCAGCGGCGCGGCCGCGTTCGAGGGCTACCCGGCCGCAGACGTTGTGGCACGGGTGGCCACGCACCTGAACGGAGGGGCCATCTGGGCCACATCCACGGAGAACGGCTTCGAGGGCGACGGGGTCACACTGTGCTCGCAGGCAGACCAAACGCAGGATCTCACCGTCATAGTCGCGCCGGGAGGTTCATATTCCATAGCCTGCGTTGATCGGCAAGATGATGGCCGCTGAACTCCCTCGGACGAGGTGGGCAGGCCTGCTTGTTGCTGCAATGTTCGCCGCGCTGCTTCCGGGTTGTCTGCCACAGCAGGCCTGTGGAGACGGCCAGTACGCGCTCGACCTCTCGGGCGCCACGGGCGACTTTCTTTACAGCGACGAAGCGCTCCCTGTGGTGACGATCGAGATGGATCAGGACGCGCTCGACGGCCTTGCCCGTACGCCCCACGACGGAGACCCACCAGACGTGCACGCGACCTTCGGGTTCGATGGCGCCGACGGGCCTGAGTCCTACGACGTCGGGCTTCATCTGAAGGGCCACTCCTCGTTCCGCCCCATCGAAGAGAAGGCTGCGTTCAAGATCGACTTTCATGAGTGGATCGACACGCAATCCTTCCATGGTGTCCGCCGACTGACGCTCAACAACATGACCGGCGACCCGTCCATGCTCTCCGAGCACCTGTCCTACCGTGTGTACGAGCTGGCGGGCCTCCCCGCAGCGCGCCACGGATATACCTGTGTTGTGGTCAACGGAGCGGACTACGGCCTCTATGGGCTTGTTGAGACCATGGACCAGCAGTTCCTGAACCGCGCGTTTCCCGACCCCGACGGAAACCTATACGAGGGGACGTTCGGGGCGGACATACGGATCGGGGCGACCACCGGCTACATCCCGCAGGTCATCAATGACGTCGCGGACGGGAGCGATCTGGCTGCACTCGCCGCGGCGTTCAACGGCGTCACCGAGGCGAACGCCATGGACCTCTTCCGGGCCCACTTCGACGTCGATGAGCTGCTGGATGCTTGGGCCGTGGAGCTGATGATCGGCAATGTCGACGGCTACCTCGTCATGAAGAACAACTACCTCCTCTACCACCAGCCCAGCGACGACCGATGGTCATTTCTGCCGTGGGGCGTGGACGAAAACTTCTCAGAGACGAAAGACGGGGATCTGCCAGACTATCTTGCCGACGAAGGGAACTTCGGTGGTGTCCTCTTCAAGCACTGCCTCGCGTCTCCGGACTGCTGCGGCTCCCTCGACGACCATCTGCTCGACATCGCGGGACTCTTCGAGGATGAGGACCTCTCGGGCTACGCACGAGAGCAGATCGCTCGTATACGCACGGTCAGCCGTGGCGACGCCATGAGTCCGGCGGGATCGCGGGAGACACGCATAGCCCAGAACCAGATTGAGTCTTGGATCAAAGCCCGTAACCGGAGAGTGTCTTCCCATCTCGAGGAGTGACAGATGCTCCAAGGATCACGTGCTGGGCTCTCAGCGCGCGTCTTCTACCGGATACTCCTGAACGAAACGCGGCGCCCCGTTGGCCTCCATCACCGTCAGCACCGCACGCCGCTCGTCGATCAGCAGGTGCCCGAAGCCCCGTCGGCTGGCCGCATACAGGGTGTCGTCCCCCCCCTGAACCTCTCTAGGTGGGCTGCCCCCGCTACCCATCACCACGTAGGTGGCTCGGTCTTGGATGACCTGCTGGTGGTGGTCGTGGCCCGACAGGTAGAAGTCAGCGTGACGCTCTACCAGACGGCTGATGCGCCTCAAGGGGCGGCGGGCTTTTCCGTGCACGCCGCCAGAGCGCATCGGGTGGTGCCCGTACACGATGTTCCAAGAAGCCTCGGAATGACGCAACCCCCGGGCAAGCCAGCGGCGCTGCTGCCGGTCCATGATCTGTGTGTCCAACGCGAAGAAGGCCACCGGCCCCAATTCGAAGGCGTAGTAGGCGGTGGGCATGTCCCACATCTCTGACTGTTCCGAGTACTGGACCTGGGCTGCGGGGTCGCCATAGTGGTCGTGGTTGCCCAGTACGGGCCGGATACCGAGCCCCAGAGGGCTGTAGGGCTCAACTACCTTTTGTTGCCACTGCGGGTCATCGGTAGCAGAGACACCACCGGGCATGAAGTTGTCACCCAGCAGAGCGAGGAAATCGCAGCGTTGCGTGGCGCAGAACTCGCCCACAACCTTGGCGACACGTAGTTGCGCGGGCCCCCCGGTGCCGCTGTCGCCGAAGAACACGAAGCCCACCTCCGCGTCCGCGCCCAGCTCTGCAGCTAGCAGCTGTCCAGTCAGCAGCAATACGAGAATCATCGTGGCTCCTCCAGTTGCTCCAGGATTTGCACCGAACGCCGTTCGAGGAAACGCAGCACGTCGTTCTGCGCTCCGCGGGTCTCCCACCTGCCGGCGCCAGAAAGTGGGTCGGAACGGCTGAGGTCGGAGATCAGGTCGCGCTGTGCGACGGCATGCTCGACCAGGCTCTCGGACTCGACGTGTTCGACAAGTTCTTCGATGCGCCAGCTGAGCGCGTCCACACAGGCGGTGGAAGCCAGACAACCCTCGTACAGCTGGCCGTGCTTTGCGGGGACGTCGGGGTCGTAGGGATCGAGGGGGTCGAGGGCCTCTGTGAAGGCTTGGTCCTCACCCCAGGGAATCATGGTCCAAGTGGTTGTACTGGGCTGGTGGTACAGCAGAAAGTTGTTCGAGCGGGTGATGTAGCTGTCGATGTTGCCCACGAAGAGCTCCACAGCCCACATACCCAGCAGCTCGCTGAGCACGAAGTGGCGGTCCAGCGCCTCCAGCCAGGTCTCGGGGGTGTACGTCTCCATCGCGTCGATCAGCGCCTCGAGATCCCCGCGGCCCTTGGGCACTCCCTGCTCCTCGATGTCGAACAGTTCGGCGCGGCCCATGCGGATGTCGGCGCCCTTTCCCCCTTCGTAGAGGTTGCCAGAAGGATCTTCGAATTGCCGCTCGACGAACTGCTCATCCATGGTCTCTACGACGCTGTACAGTCCGTATGAGTCGCCGTTGAGGCGCACGCAGGCGTAGCCCTGACGCGGCGCCACCCCGCCAATCGCGGCATGTAACCAGTAGGCCAGGTTCTCGGACAGCATGGACTCGTCCTGCACCATGTTGTTCAGGGTCAGGCGGCGCACGCCGTAGAAAGAGCCATCCGGATCCCACTCACCAAAGTCGATCTTGAAGGCGGCTTTCTTGCTGATCTGGCGGAATGAGCTGGCGCCTTTCAGGCGCAGCCCCGCGGACCACTGCTGGTCCTCGAAAGACAGCGTGGCGTGGACATCGTCGGCCTGCTCACCTGGACCGTCGGGCAGCTCCGCCAAGGCCGTGGCGTCCAGGAAGAGCTGCAGGTCGAGTACAGTGTCGGGCTGGTAAAGGAACGCGCCCCGTTCGTCATCTGGCCCAGGCGCGGACTGGCCCTGCCCGCATACAGCGCCTTGGCTGCACGCCGATAGCGGATGCACTGTGATGAGCAGTGAGAGGGCCAGGGGTCTGGACAGGGATCGTGCCTATGTCGAGTAAGGAAGCTGAATGATCTGTAGCCCATACGAGCATGGGCCGTGGTGGAATCTCAGGGTGCGCGCGCTGCGGCGGATCCCTTACCGCGCGGACTCCTTGGGCTGGGCCTTGCCCAAATGGTGATGGATGTGGGCCGGTAGCTGGCCAGGGATGTGGGCATGGCCCTCGCCGTCGA
>CALDOK010000187.1 GCA_937912125.1 uncultured Pseudomonadota bacterium | reverse complement strand
CGACGACAACGAGGACTGCGACGACACCGACACCGGCGACCTCCCTGGGGCCGCGGAGTGGTGCGACGGCATCGACAATGACTGCGATGGCGACACGGCCGCGGGAAGACCGAGCTCTGCCGAGAAGCCGTGGCCCAAGCACATGCAGCGACGCCCGCCGACCGAGGCCGACGGGCGCTACTCGCAGGCGGCTGGCCCCTGCTACTCGTCCAGCTTGGCGGACCAGTAGCCACCGGGCTTGGTCGCGGAGAGCATCTTGCCCGTGGCAGGGAAGCTGCTGGGGTAGACGTCGATCTCAGTGGGCTCGTACAGCACGATGGCGATGGTGTCCTTGACCATGGGAGTGCTGGCCGCGTTGGCGAGCGAGAACTCCATCTGGGCTGCCACGCGGATGCCGCCCTGGTAGAAGCTCGAGGTCAGGGTCTGAGCGTTGGTGGTGTCGCTCAGGTCGATGGTGGTGGAGCTCTCAGAGGCCGAGCCTGGGCCCCACAAGCGCGTCTTGAGGATCATGTCCAGCGACGAGCTGTCATCGTCCACCACCTTCACGCCCACCTTGAGCTTGTCATTGGCGTCCCAGCCGAAGGCGAGCTGCCAGCTGGGCACGGGCATGGGGTTGTCGTCCTCGTCGAAGGTCGTGGTGCCGCTGCCGCTGACGGTCATGAAGCAGGACCGCTGGCCGATGAGCCTGGTGACCCAGGGGTTCGAGACCTTGGTCACCAGCAGGAAGCGGGCCTCGATCTCGTCGGTGTCGGAGACCGCCACGCCGCTGGCCATGGTGATGGCGCCGGTGCTGCTGTTGATGGAGAGCGTGGACGCCAGGCTGCCGTTCTTCCACAAGCTGCCCCGCAGCTGGTCGGGGTTCCAGCCGTAGTCGCCCGCATTCTCGACCGCTGAGTTGGCCCCGATGCTGAGAGTACCGCTGGCGACGGTCAGCTCGAGGGAGATGGTTGGCATGTATTCGGGCCATTGGTCGATAATGCTCATAGTAGGCTCCTGTTCGGGTGATTGGACAATTAGCTATAATTGTCCAATCGAATCCTCAATAGAGCCCGTACAGGAATCGTTTTCAGTCAGTAAACCACGGGTGCAGCCCAGCTGCGGGCATGGGTTCCCTGCTGTCGCAGATCCAGGCAGATCCTGGTCACCTGCCGAGCGGCGTCCTCGAAGGGCCATGCCTCGACCAGCGCCCGCACGAAGTGATGCATCTCCCGGTCCAGGACCGGCCACCGGGTGGCGACGACCGCCGAGGCGCCGGCCCGCAGGAAGGCGTCGGCCAACGACCGCTCCACCCCCTGCTCCGTGCTGCTCACCGCGGTGAAGCAGCCGGCCAGGAGCACCACCGGCGCACCGGGAAGGGACAGCTGGGCGATCTCCAGGGGCCCCATGGGACCATCGGCGAACATCAGCTCCGGGACCCCCTGCTCCCGGCGAGCGTGCAGCCCCAGATGGAGCAGGCCGCAGGGTGCCTCGAGGTTCATGGCCGCCTTGGTCACCTCCTTGCCCCGCAACCACAGGCTGGCCTCGGAGCGCAGCACCTCGCGGGCCGCCCACGGCAGGTTGCCTTGCGCGTCGGCCATGCTGACGATGTCCCTGCAGCCCGACCATCTCAGGGGCGGGCGGCGGAGGCCGACCAGATCGCGGAAGGAGGGCAGCTCGTCGCCACCCCCGACCATGGAGCACGCGATGGCCAGCATCGGAGCGTCGGCGAGTGCCCCGTCCGAGCCTACCCAGATGAGCCCTGGATCGAGATCGGGGCCCTCGAACAGCAGCTGCCCCAGGGCGCGACACAGGCGCAGATCATCGTTCGAGCGAAGACTGCGGCGAGCCTCGGACACCATCTCGCTCAGGCGCTCGGGCGAGATCCGGAGCTCGCGAACCCGTGGGCGAGAGGCAGGAGACACGACCCGAAGCCCCCGGTGGGAAGCGCACAACCCCAGCACCCGGTGCTCTGTATTCACCGCTCGGACTGTGTCGAAGAACCGCAGCCGCAGAAACATGGAGGCGATGTCGTCTTGCCCCTCTTGATAGGCATGATCCATGAGCCGGAGCAGTGGCGGGAGGTCCCAGTTCGCAAGTAGGCCGCTGTCCTTTGATTCGAAGCAGCTGACCAGTTCCGCAGCGAGCCCAGACCACATTACACCCTCGGCAGAAGCGCTGTCGAACAGCAACTGGACCTCCGCCCTCTGCAGAAGGTGCTCTATCGGAGCGTCCTGTAGAACCTTGAGAGACGCCCAACGCAAGCGGGCCTCGTCGACGTGCCCTCGTCGAACTAACGCGCCAACAGCCAACGACTCCACGTGGGTGCGCTGGGCCAGCGGAAGATCCCCATCGGTCATCTGCTTCGCAACCGTAGTAACTCCAAGCCAGTCCTCTTTGGCATAGTAGATGCTAATCAAAATCAGCATGGACCAGGCATCCAAGGATCCCGACACTCTGCCAGCCTCTCGGACCCACCGCTCAGCCTCGGAAAACTTACGGCCAAACAGTGAATCCGACGCCATGTGCCGACAAACCCAGTTCGCCCAGGTCGCATCGAGGGTGTGGTTCTCGACGACCCAGCGCAACACCTTGTCGCCGTCCACGGGGTAGCCCATGCCCTTGAAGGCGTAGGCGATACCGACCCCCGCCTTGATCTGACCGGTCCGGTCGCTGTTGGTGAACGCCAGCTCGAGGGCCTGACGGTACAACCCGGCGGCCTTCGCGGTGTTGTCCTCTCGGCCGGCGGCGGCGGCCAGCTTCAACAGGGCCGCCACGTCTGGGTGGGCGTCGGGCAGGGGCTCTTCCTGGACCCGCAGCAGCGACGATCGAAGCAAGGGCGGAATCGAGGCATCCGCCAGGTGTACGAAGTCCGAGCGACTCTGAGCCACCAGATCGTGCAGCTCGTCGGAGCGCAGGGCGTCCTGAAGCCACATCAGCCAGTGCTCGGGCTCGAGGGGCTGGTTGGAGGCCAGGGCCAGGATGCGCGCGCCAGCCTGGGGCTGGTAGATCAGGTCCAAGCTGACGCCCGGCGAGTCCTCGCGATGGTGCCGCAGCACCTCGAGCCGCTGGTCCTCCTCGGCAGCCAGGACCAGCACCTCGTGTGCGTCTGGGTGCCAGATGCGGAGCCCACGGGAGGTGCGGCGCAGCTCCAGGGGGGAGGCGTCGAAGCGCAGGGTCTGGTGGGGCAGCGGTTGCTCCTTCGCCACCAGGCTGTCGATGGAGGCCGCCTGCCGCGCCGCCAACCTGGCCGCGCTCTCGGCCCGGCTGGGTGGCCCACTGCGCAGGCGCCGCTGCCTGGATTCCGCCAGGCTCAGCACGGTGTCGCGCAGCTGGCGCTCGGCGGCCAGCATGGACTGGCAGGCTGGACAGATCTGCAGGTGCTCGCGAGCCCAGGAGGGCCAACCCTGTACGGTCTCGTGATCCACCGGACCCTCGAAGAGCTCGGCACTCAGCAGCCTGTCGTGGATGTCCTCAGTCATGCTCACCCCTATGGACGCCCCCCCGGCGTCCTGTGGTCATTCGGTGGGCCAGGAGGCGGCGGATCCGGCGCCGCCGGGCGTACAGCGCGCCGCGGGTCAGCTGCACCTCGAAGCGCCGCGCGATGACCTCGATCATCAGCGCGGAGTCCGCCTCGTCCACGATGCTGGCGCGCATGATGTACGCGTCGAGCGGCTCGAGCTCCGACACCAGCGTCCACGCCTGGCCCGCTGCTCGTCGGCGATCCAAGCGCTCTTCGGGATCGGCCGTGGCCTGCCGAGAGCTGCTCTGGTCCTGCCGTCGGACCACCGCGGACTGGTTCGAGCGGCCGCGGTACAGCCTGGTGAGGTGCCGCCGGCACTCGTAGTCCACCATGGTGGCGAGCCAGCCGAGGATCTTCGGGCCCCGCACCCGCTGGAGCTGCTCGGTGAGGAGCGCGAAGACGTCCTGCACGATGTCTTCCGCCACATCCAAGGGGAGCTGGCGACGGAGGGCCTGGAGCACCAGGCGGTCGTGGCCCAGGTGCCACAGCGCGGCGATCAGGCGGTCTTCGTCGGTGAGCGCCAGGAGATGTTCGAGGGCTTCCTGTTCGGAGCGGGAGCCATCCCTGTCCGTGACCACCAGCGGTGGACGACCGTCCTCCATCACCGTGCGGCCGCCCTGTGGAGTGCTCGGCGCGGCCGGCTTGTCGTCGATAGCTCGGACCTCTGGCGTCGCCTTGCCAGGCGCTTGGCACGGTCTGTCACTCACGTACGGCTCCCAGAGATCCTCATGGCCCTATTCCCGTTCCTCGTTGACGTTCTCCGGCTCACTATCCCATCTCGTGACCGCTCCATCTTCGTCGGACAGGCCGCGCAAGAGAACCATCACGAGCCCCTCGCCCGAGGTGGAGTCGTCGCCGAAGGTGAGCCTGTGGTGCGCCTCTACCAGGGAGAGCTCTGCAAGCAGCGCCCGCATCCGGCCGACCTGCCGAAGCAGCGCACGGGTGTGGCCGGCATCGCTGCCGTCGTCGACCTGCTCGGCCTCGAGCGGCGTCTCTCGATCGGAGGGGATCACGTTCATGACTCTCACATGGCAAGGGTCTGCAGGGTTGGACCAGGGCTCCGTGGTGACTGGCTGGAAGAGAATGGCGCCCCCTTCCCCACAATCGACAAGAACAAAGAGCGCCAGCCGGTCGGATCGCACGCGGGATCGTCGTCCCTCGAGAGAATTGGGTTTTCAGTCAGGAAACCCCGCCTTCGCGGGACGGGATCCGCCGCCCGAAGACAGGTCCATGACCAAGTTCCTCGAAAAAATCCGTCGGATCCTCACCGCTGGCGCTCTTTATTCTTCCCCCAGCACTTCCCCGCGAAGAGCAGAGGAAGGAGGAACAGGCACGATGCTCGATCCGAACACCGCAGACAAGGTCTTCGAAGACGCCGCCAGCGGCATCTCCTGCGCCAGAACGCCAGGTGAGATCCTGCTGGACCATGAGCTGGTGGACCGGGCCGTTGCCGCGCTGAAGCACATCCAGCAACGGAGCGGCCTGGACGTCCTGGTCGCCATCGGTCGGTGCCTGTTGCAGCACTTCTTCGACGGTGACATCTCGGCATACCACGCCAAGAACCGACGCCACATCAGCTTCAGGACCCTGTCCAAGCACCAGGACCTGCCGTACTCGGCCAGCAGGCTCCGCCTGTCGATCGCTGTGGTCGAGCAGCTGGGCCAGCTTCCCCAGGGGCTGGGACTGGAGCTGTCGGTCTCCCATCACCGCGCGCTGCTCCCCATCACCGATGTCGCCACCAAGATCCGCCTGGCGCAGCAGGCACGCGAACAGGACTGGAGCTACCGGATGCTCGAGCAGGCGGTGGCCGAGCTGGTTGAGCTTCGTCCCGAGGGCCAACGCGGAGGTCGACCGCTCCTGCCCGAGGGGGTCAAGCAGGTCCGAAAGCTCTCCAGAGCGTTGACCGAGCCCCAGTGGGACGACGTCGACCCCTGCGTGCTCCTGGACAGCTTCTCTCCCCAGGAGCTCGAGCAGATCCGCCACCGAGTCCACACCCACCTTCGCGTGATCGAGCTGGCGCTGGTCTCGGCTCACGCAGACCAGGCACAGGCGGTGCTGGACGGGTCGGCCGCAGAGGCCTGAAGCCTCGAATCCGCGCGGATTCACTTCGGTGGAGGTCGGGAGCTCATTCCGCCGTGCCGAACCGGGAAGAGCACCCGGGGTTGCTGGCGTTGACGGTCACTTGTGAAGCCATGGCCCCCCAGCCGTTCGCCATCCACTCTGAACGCCGCGTCAACCTGGAGCCACCCATGAGGTCATGCGGCGGCCTGGCTGTACACAGAGATCAGGACACACCCGGTGAGCTTGGATCACCGCCTTCGACACCGAGCGTGACCAGCAAAACCACACAGGCGTCACATTTGCCCCCGGAGGTCGCAGCAGGCCGCTCACCCTCGGATCGAGAGCACCCGAAAGGCCGGCGCCGAACTCGAGAGACCGATCCCCGAGCCTGAGATCCTCGCCCCGTGAAGCCGAGTCCTCGATCCGTCGCGCACCCCTCGGAGACCCACCGACCGTCAGGCCGCCGGCCACACAACAAACGGTCAGGACCAAGAACCGTCTCATTTGGCGGTTCATTTCCGTTCTGGGGCGCGGCCCACAGACCGAGAGCCACACCACCCCAGCTCGATTCCACTCTTGGTCCGACCAAATCCCCGTAAAGCCGCCCGGGTGGCACGCCCCTTGCTTTCAGGCACTCTCGGACACTTTCAGAAAACG
>CALDOK010000186.1 GCA_937912125.1 uncultured Pseudomonadota bacterium | reverse complement strand
CGCCGCGCACACCTCGTCCGTGGCGGCCTTGGTGTGCAGGGTCTCGGCCTCGAGCAGGTCGGTGGCGGTGGCGGTGTGGGCGTCGAACTTGGCCCTCACGATGCGCAGGTTCTCGGCGGCCTGTTCCGTGCTGACACGGCGGGACTCACGCGCCATCAGGGACAGCCTGGCTTCCTCGAGCATGGCCTCGGCCTGCAGGCCCATGCCGTCGCGCATGGCCTCGAGCCCTGCCTGAGCCTGGGCTGCCTGGGCCACGGCCTGCTGAGCGTCGTAGTGCTTGCGGCCCCAACTCCAGACCTCCCACTCCATGCCGAAGCCCACGAACCAGGACTCTGGGATGGCGAGCGAGCCCACTCCCCAGTTGCGCTCATAGGCTGCGATGGCAGCGATCTGCGGGATGCGCTCGGCATGCAGTCGGTTGCGATTGGCCAGCGCCGCGTCCACCTGCGCCTCGAGCTTCCGAACCTCGGGGACCGTGCTGGTGCGCCCGGCCAGCGCATGGGGCCCGAGCAGCAGCTCCGGGAGGCTGTCGATGTCCACCTCCATGGGCACCAGGCTGCGCTCCTCGGTGCCGGTGACGAAGGCCAGCCGCCGCCGGGTCAAGGCGACCCCAGCCACAGCCCGCGCGTGGTCCAAGCGGATCTCGCTCAGGGCGACCTCGAGCTGCATCAGCTCGTTGCGCCCCACCAGTCCGGCTGAGTAGAAGGCCTCGGCGCGAAGCTTGTGCGCCTCGAGGGCTTCGAGGGCCTCGGCGGCCACCACCTGCAGCCGCGCCACCTTGGCGGCGTCGAAGTAGGCCTGGACCACCTCGACGCTCACGTTGGCCCCGACGCCGTCACGCTCGGCCTCGGCGGCTCGTTCCATGGCCCTCGCCGCACGCCAGCCCTCCTCGATGCCGTACAGGCCCGTGAGGGGCTGGACCACGGTAGCGCGGACCTGCTTGGTGTGGGCGTCGCGCAGAGTGATGCCCCCGTCGATCCCGCTGGTCATGCCATCCATGAAGGACTGGCAGAACTCCTGCAGGTACTCCTCGAGGTCGCCGCAGGCGTCGCCTTCGGTCAGGGGCCCCAGGAACTCGCTGTAGGGGATCTCGCTGGCTTCGTCCCACCACAGTGCGTTGCCCTCGACCGACAGGCTCGGGAACAGGTAGGAGCGAACGGAGTTGCTGCCAGCCCGCGCCGCGTCCACCCCCAGCTCGGCCACCTGGTTGCGGGGGTTCTGCTGCGCAGCCAGCTCGAGCGCCTGCTCGAGGCTGATGGCGCGCGGCTGGGAGGCGGCGGCCGCGGCCACGAGGATCACGAAGGGGAGGCTCATGAGCCCTCCGAAGGATCGCTGGTGATGATGTGCTGCCCTGGCTCCCGCAGGAGCCCGACCAGCAACGCCTGGATCAGGTACTCCGCCCCATCAGCGAAGTCCTCGAGGCTGTCGAAGACATAGTCCTCGTCCAGCCCCCGCACCGCCGAGAACAAGGCGGCGCCCATCAGCTCGGGGTCCACCGGGCGGAACAGCCCGCTGCGGACCCCCGCCCCGATGAGCCCGACCAGGTAGGCCCGCTCTTGGGCCTGGTGGGTCTCGATCTCGGCCTGGACGATGTGCATCACGTCGCGGGTGACATGGTGGACCAGGATGTAGAAGGCCTTGATCTTCTTGATGTGCCTGCGCCGGGCTCGCACGTAGGCCAGCAGCTGGCGGTCCGGGGGCGCGGTGAGGTCGAGCTCGCAGGCCACAGCCCGGCGAAGCTGCTCGACCTCCTGGCCCACGATGGCCCGCAGCAGGAGCTCTTTGCTGGTGAAGTAGTTGTAGACCGTGGCCCGGCTGACGCCGGCCTCCCGCGCCACATCCCCGAGGTTGGCCTTGCGGTAGCCGTGGCGGAGCACGACCTCGCGGGCCACCTCGAGCAGCTGGGCACGGCGTTCTTCACGGGTGCTCATGGGGCCTCCCCGTCGAGAGAAATCTCGGTGTGTTCATCCCCATCGGGCGTCGCCGCGGCCCAGCCGAGCTTGGCCCGCAGGGCCTCGACCCACAGCCAGACCACCGGGACCACCACCAGGGTGAGCAGGGTGGAGGCCACCAGGCCGCCGATGACCGGCACCGCCATGGGCTGGAAGATCTCGGAGCCCGATCCCGACGACAGAGCCGGAGGCAGCATCCCGAGGATCATGGCCAGGGAGGTCATGAGGATGGGCCGCAGGCGCTCCACGCCAGCCTCGAGCATGGCCCGGTGAGGCACATGGCCCTCGACTACCAGCTGGTTGGCGCGGTCCACCAGCAAGATGGCGTTCTTGGTGACCAGGCCCATCAACAGGATGATGCCCAGCATGGTCACGATGCCGATGGCCCAGCCCATCAGGAACACGGTGGCGAAGGCACCCACCACCGCCAGCGGCAGGGAGAGCATGATGGTGAAGGGGTGGATGAAGCTCTCGTACTGGCTGGCCAACACGGCGTAGACGAAGATGATGGACAGCCCCAGGGCGAAGAGCAGGTCCGTCAGGGCGTCGCCCGCCACCTCGGCCATGCCCAGGATCTCGGTGTCCACGCTCTCGGGCATGTCCATCCCGGCGAGCATGTCCTGGACCTCGCTGACCACATCGCTCAGGGGCCGCTCACCGACCGCGCAGCTGACGGTGAGCCGCCGCTGGCGATCGTGGCGCTGGATCACGGCGGGAGCGGTCTGCCACTCGAGCCGGGCGATGTTGCCCAGGGCCACGGGGGTGCCCCGACCCCAGGGATCGTCCACCCGGGGGATAGGTGAGAGCAGCAGCAGGTTGGAGACCAGGGCGTCGGGGGTGTGGTCCCGCCGGCGCGCCATCAGCCGAATGTCGTGGCTCTGGCCCGCCTCGCGGAACTTGCCCACCACCTGGCCCGCGACGGCCATACGCAGGGTGATGCCCGCCTGCCCCACGGACAGGCCTGCCGCCCCTGCCTTGTCGCGGTCCACGTCGAGCTGCAGCTCCGGACGACCCGGGCGGTAGCTGGAGGTCACGTTCGTGGCGCCGTCGATGCGGCTGATGCCAAGCCTGACGGCGTCGGCCACCTGCTGCAGGTCCTCCATGTTCGCGCCGCGGATCTCCACCTCGATGTCAGTGCCCATGTTCGAGCCTTCGAGCAGGGGCGGGTCGCGGACGCCGATGGTGACGCCGGGGATGTCCATCAGCAGGTCGCGCGCCTGCTGCTGGATGGCGTAGATGCTTCGCTCGCGGTCGGCCTTGGCCACAGTGACCGCCCGCAGCTGGATGGTGTCGGTGGCGCCCTCGCGGCCCACCACCGTGTAGATGTGGAGAACCTCGGGGATCCCCTGCAGCCTCTGCTCGATGGTCTCGGCGGTGTGCTCGGCGGGATGCAGCGCCATGTGGGGGGCCAGTTCCACATCGACGATGAACTGAGACTGGTCGTAGTCCGGGATGAACTCACCGCCGGTGACAGCCACCATGCCAAGGCTCACCGCGAACAGGAACATCGCGCCAGCGATGACGGTCTTGCCGTGGCCCAGGGACCAGTCAAGCAGCCCCCGGTAGTTGTGCTCCACCGCCTCGTGGAAGCGCAGGATGGCCAGGGTCACGGGTCCCCGGTCCTCGCGGCGCACCACCTTGGACATGCGCGCGCTGAGCATGGGATCGACGGTGAAGGCGATGAACAGCGACACCACCACCGCGATGGCCACCGTGAGGCCGAACTGGGCGAAGAACTGGCCCACCATGCCCTTCATGAAGCCCACGGGCACGAACACGGCCACGATGCTCAGGGTGGTGGCCAGCACGGCCAGCGCCACCTCGGAGGTGCCATCGAGGGCGGCTTGGATGGCCCCCTTGCCGTTCTCGAGGTGGCGGTAGATGACTTCGCGCACCACCACCGCGTCGTCGATGAGCACCCCGATGGCCAGGGCCATGGCGATGAGGGAGAGGATGTTCAGGGAGAAGCCGAAGATCCACATGAAGAAGAAGGTGGAGATCACCGAAGTAGGCAGGGCGGTGGCGCTGATGAAGGTGGAGCGCCAGTCGAGCATGAACAGGTAGACCACCAGGATGGCCATGCCAGCGCCGATGACCAGCGCCCGCTGCATCTCGTGCAGCATGTCCTGGGCCATGGTGGAGTTGTCGATGACCGGCTCGATGCCCAGCCCACCAGGCAGGTCGAGCTCGTCGGCCAGCTCGCGCACGGCCTCGCACACGGCCACGGTGTTGGCGCCGGATTCTTTGATGACCTCGAGGGTCACCGCCCGGCGACCGTCGACCCGCGCCAGGCTGGTGCGCTCGACGGTGGTGTCGACGATGGTGGCGATGTCCCGCAGGTAGATGGGTGCGGGGAAGCCCTGGATGACGATGGAACCCAGCTCGTCGAGGTCCTCGACGGCACCGAGGGAGCGAAGGCCGATGCGGGCATCTCCCAGCTCGATGTGCCCCCCGGGGATGTCCATGGTGTCGTAGCCCACCAGCTGGGCCACCTGCAT
Source organism: uncultured Pseudomonadota bacterium (assembly GCA_937912125.1). Classification (GTDB taxonomy): domain Bacteria; phylum Myxococcota_A; class UBA796; order UBA796; family JAFGLY01; genus CALDOK01. The sequence goes on along the minus strand of CALDOK010000186.1, from coordinate 4,744 downwards.
CAGGGGAATGCGCAGCTCGGCCAGCTTGGCCAGATCGAGCTCGATGTGAATCTCACGCTCCAGGCCGCCCTGGATCTCCACCGCGCCCACGCCTTCGATGCGCTCGATGCGTGGCTTGAGCTCGCGCTCGGCCAGCTCTCGGGTGGCCATCTCGTCGAGATCCGAAGCCACCGCCAGGGTCATGACCGGGGTCGCGGCCGGATCGATTCGCTTGAAGATGGGGTCCCCTACGCCATCGGGCATGAAAGCCTTGAGCCCGAAGACGCGATCCCGCAGCTCGGCGCTGACCTGCTCGATGGGGGCGTCCATGCCGAAGACCACCACCACCACGCCCACGTTCTCGCGGGCGAAGGTGTGGATCTCGTCCAGGCCCTGCAAGCCCGCCACCGCATCTTCGATGGGCTTGGCGACCTCTTCTTCGACCTGGGCGGGGCTGGCCCCCGGGTAGGGCACGATCACCGTGATGACCGGCAGGGAGACCTCGGGGAACTTGTCCACCGGCAGACGCATCAGGCCGATGATGCCCATGATCATCATCATGCCCACCACCATGGTGGTGAACACGGGGCGCTGGATGGAGAGGCGGCTCAACCACATGGGTTCAGCTGCCCTGAGCGGTGATGTCCACCGCCTCGACAGACTCGCCGGAGGCCAGGTGCTCCGGCCCAGGCAGCACCACACGATCCCCGGCGACGAGCCCCGACACGGCCACCGAGTCGGTGCCCTCGCCCATGATCTCCACGTCCGCCTCCGCGATGGCGCCGTCTCGCACCAGCTGTACGGTGGCGTGGCCCTGCTGGCGGTGTACAGCCTCGACGGGGAGCACGAAGGCGCCCTCGTCGCGGCCGGTGACCACCCTGCCCCGCACGAAGATGTTGCCCGTGATGTCGCCGTCGGGGTTCTCGACACCGATCTCGAGGGGCGCCCTGCGGGTGATGCTGTCCAGGGTGGGGGCTACGGCCAGGACCCGGCCCACCAGGACGCGGCCCGACAGGGCGTCGCTCTCGAGGCGCACCTCTTGGCCGGGAGCCATGCGCGGCAGCTCGCGGTCGCCGACCTGGCAGCGCAGGATGAGGGACGAGGTGTCGTCCACATGCAGCGCCGGGTACTCGTTGCCCACCATGCCGCCCACCCGGGCGTAGATGCGGGAGACCACGCCCGACACCGGCGCGCTCATGGTGGCGTTCTGGACCATGCGTGCGGCCAGGTCGCGCTGGAGCCTGGCGACCTCTTGCTGAGTCTTGGCGCCCTCGGCCCGGATGGCCGCTTCCTCGAAGTCCTGCTGACTCAGCGCACCCTCGCCCAGCTGGTCATGCACGCGCTCGAGGCGACCCATGCTGCGCTCGGCCAGATCCGCCGCCTGCTCTGCCATGGCCAGGCCTGCCTCGGCCTGCTCAGCCTGCAGCCCCCACTCCACCGACTCGACCCGCGCCAGGGGTTCGCCCTCGCGCACATGGTCACCCAGCTGCACGTACAGCTTGGTGACCTTGCCCCCCACCTTGGGGAAGATGTCCACCGAGTGGATGGGCTCGAGGGTGCCCGAGACCACGACGGTGTGCTCGAAGGGCTGGGGCTCGATCTCGATGACCCTGACCAGCTTGGGTGGGGCATCGACGGGCTCAGCGGCCTGGAGGCGCTGCATGAACACCTGGCCGGTGCGGGCCACGACGGCCAGCGCCACCACCGCCAACAGCAGCAGGAACAAGAGCTTGCCCGATCCGGTGCGGGAACGCAGCAGGGTTGGACGGCCGGGACGCGGCCTGAGCGACCATGGGGCAGCGAGCGACATGGAGTCTCCTGGCAGGGCGGGATCTGCAAATTGGACATATTTATGTATTTTGTCCATTTGCATCAGTCAAGCGCTCGCAAGCGCCCCTCGGCAGCCACCCACCTAGTTGGCGCGAGCCAGCCCAGACCACCAACGTTCACCGTCGGCCGCATTCCCCTGTCGCCCTTTGTGTTTCACGGCCCCTTCGAGCCGCCTTAGCCCAAGAACCCCAGCAGCAGATCCACCTGCGCCTCGATCAGCGGCGCGGTCTGCGGCCCCAGGGAGTTGGTCTCCTCGTAGTGGTCGCCGCCAGCCTCGAGCAGCCAGGGCACGTCCTCGTTGAGCACGAAGTTGTAGGGCGGGATGATGTAGCCCACCTCGTCGTTGCCCAGGCCGATGATGAATCCGTATTCGCCACCCAGCTTGTCCAGCAGGTAGGGGCCCTCTGGCGCAGCCTCGAGATCCGGTGGGTTGCTGTTGCCCGCATCCACCAGCGCCCGCCCCGGCACGTTGACCTGGCTGCCATCGTAGCCGCCGATGGCCAACTCGGGCAGGAGCTCTCCCGGCACGGCAAGCATGCGCACACCACCCAGCTCGTAGACCCCGACCTCGGTGGCGAGACAGGGCAGGTTGTCTTCATCGATGTCTTCCTCGGGGTCGTAGCAGCCTGGCACGCGGTCGAAGATTCCGATGCTCATCATGGCTTGGAAGCCGTGGTTCTCCACGGGCAGCTCGAAGCCCTGCACGGCGAAGGAGAGCTTGGGGGCGGCCTGGACCTCCCCACCCTCGATGGCGTCCAGGGCCATCTCACCCAGCAGCTGGCCGATGGCGTCGGTCTTCTCCCAGCCGTTGCTGCCCCAGCTGACACCATCGGGATCCGTGGGGTTGACACCCAGGGGCGTCATCATGCCTCCGACGGCGCCGTTGAGGAACAGACAGGTGCCCCCCAGGCCGTCACGATCGTAGCTGGCCCAGCCGACACCGCTCTCCACGGTCTCCCGCAGGGCATGGACGAAGTCGGAGGTCATCAGAGTGTTCTCGTCGGACATGGCCTCAGGGTGGTTGTCCCAGGCCACCACCGTGGCCACCGTAGCGCCCCCGGGCTCGGCCAGGCGCAAGGCGGCCAGGGTGTTGTCGACGATCCAGGGGTCGCGGCCGTCGCGGATGACGTTGTTGACGCCTTTTTCGGCGCTGTAGCTGGCCACGTCCACCTCGCCGACGCTCAGCTCCACCTGGCGCAGATCCGCCAGGGCAGCACCCACCACCTCTACGACGGTCTCGCGTACCTGCAGGGTGTAGTCGGGGTTCACCCCACTCCTGACGATGCTCTGGCCCCACATGCCCATGGTGTCGGGGCCTTCGTGGTTGTGGAGGCTGTGGATCAGCAGGTGATCCACGTCGAGGCCTGCATCCGCCAGGGCGACGTTCATCTCGTCGACCCGGTCGTGGAACACACCGATGAGGTCCAGCGTGACCACCGCCAGGGTGGTGTTGCCCTGCTCGAGCACCAGGGCCCGCGCCCACAGGCCATCGCCTTCGCCCCGCAGGCCATGTTCGACGCCACGGACCCCCGTGGCTGCCCGGGTGTTGCCGAAGCCCGCCAGCCAGACCGCCTGTAGCTCGCCGTCGCCTTCGCCATCGTCGGGGCCGGGATAGCCCGCGTCGTCGGGACAGAGCCTGTCGCAGCCGCAGTCCTCGAAGGCGTCGGTGCCCTCGGTGTACATGTAGTCATCACCCTCTGGCAGCCAGACCTCGTAGCAATCTGGCACGATGCTGGCCTTGGCCGCACCCGCCATCAGCGCCGCGCCGTCTACATCGTCGCAGCCGCCGCTGGGGTCGCCAGGGCAAACCAGGTCCGGCGACCATGCCTGGGGTGATGTGTCATTGGATGTGTCGGTGTCGCAGGCGACAACGCCCAGCAACAGGATCGAGGCGGTGACAGAAGGCGGGACAAGAACTCTCATGGTCACTCCGGCGCGGGGGCAAGGCACACCTAACCCAGGCGCGAGGGGCTATACTGCGCATCGCCAACAGAGAGACACCATGCGCACTTCCCCGCCCCAGCTTGCCTGCCTCGCCAGCTTGCCCCTCATCATCGGCTGCCCAAGCCAGCCCCTGGACAGCGGCGACCAGGATCTCCCCCGCATCGAAGGCCTGGTGCAGGTGGTGCCCTCCGAGGGCCTGCCCGCCGAGGTGGTGGTCCAGGATGCCAACAACAACCTGGACGTGCTCGAGGTGGACGGCAGGGTCTTCCTGGCCTGGCGAACCGCCCCCAGCCACTTCGCCAGCGCCGACGCCATGCTCCATGTGGTCAGCTCCACCGACGAGCAGACCTGGCGCCACGAGACCTCCATCCAGCTGGGCACAGACCTGCGCGAGCCGCGGCTGATGTACCTGAAGGAGTCCCGCAGGATCTTCCTGTACTTCGCGGTCCTGGGCGAGATCCCCACCGCCTTCGAGCCCCAGGGAACCCAGTACGTGGTCCGCGACGACGAGGGCCACTGGAGCGATCCCGAGTGGCTGCGCCAGGACGACTTCATCCCCTGGCGCATCAAGAGCGAGCGCAACCAGCCGCAGCTCATGGGCTACACCGGCGGGGGCGCCATCTACGATCCAAAAGAAGGCTTCCCGGCCCTGGAGATCGAGTGGCTCACCACCCAGGACGGCGTCAGCTGGGACCCCATCGTCGAGGACATGCCCGTGGTACACACCGGGGGAGCGTCCGAGGCCGACTTCACCTACCAGGACGGGGGCGACCTGGTGGTGGTGGCGCGCAACGAAGCTGGCGACTCCTTCGGCTTCGGCTCGTTGATCTGCACGGCCGAGAAGGGCAACCTGGCCGCGTGGCAGTGCGCCCACGACCTCCGAAAGTTCGACTCTCCGCTGCTCTTCGACCGCGCTGGCCGCTACTGGCTCATCGCCCGCCGCAACCTGACCGAGAGCGGCAACTACGACCTCGAGATGAACGATCTGAGC
>CALDOK010000185.1 GCA_937912125.1 uncultured Pseudomonadota bacterium | reverse complement strand
GGGTGTTCATCAGCGGCCCTCCTCTTCGCAGGTCTCGATCTCCGGGTCATCCTCGTCGATGTAGCCGTCGCAGTCGTCGTCGAAGCCGTTGCACTTCTCAGTGGTGCCCGGCCGGACATCCCCAGCGTCGTCGTCGCAGTCTTCGTCGGTGCCAAAGCCGTCGTTGTCCGCGTCGTCGTAGATGACGGGATTCGGACCGCACTCAACGCCAGAGTCGAGACAGGCCAGATCGAAGTGCTCCCAGGCACCACCAGCGAGCGTGGCCGGGAGGCCCTGCTTTTCGTCCTGGACGGTGGTCCCCTCCCCTTCGTCCAGGTGCCAGAGCCCAAGGACGTTGGCGTCGGTGGCGTAGGGCCTCCACTCGGGATCGAAGCTGCCATCGTACTGGGCGGAGTCGAGCAACCGGACCTCGCCGATGACCCCAATGAAGCTGGCGCCCTGATCGGGCCAGCAGCCGAGGTAGAGGGTGGACTCGGTGGGCTCGCCCAGGGCGGTGGGGGTGCGGGACACGCGGACCTGGTCGCCATCCACGTAGACGTCGAAGTACGCGCTCTGGTTGTGGGTGAAGGCCACGTGGTGGTAGCCACCATCCATGAAGCCCACGGAAGAGCTGTTGCTGTCGTCGAGCTCAGTGGTCTCGGGCAGCCCGGCGGTCAGACGCCCGGCCTGCTCGTAGAAGGCGAAGCGCCCGGGCCAGACCACCAGGGGAAACAGGTCCCCGGACTGCTCTGCGGCGATCTGCCCCTTGATGTAGAGGTCGACCGTGAGGGTGTCGTCCAGGGAGTCGAGGTCCAGGCTGGAGAGATCGACCTCGATGCAGTCGGCAGAGCTGGCGAAGCGGACCCCATACTCGTGGAGGTAGTCGTTCCAGGGCAGACCATCGCCGTCGGCATCGGCCAAGACGTCGCGGTCGGCCTCGCTGATGATGGGGCAGCCGAACAGGAGGAGCCCGGCAAAGAGGATGATCGCTTGGGTAATTCTCATAGGCTTTCCCGATGGCACCTTGAAGGTTCGAGGGGCGAGCATACACCGCCCCGATTGCCATGGGAAAGGCCCAGAGCGAAGGTCCTGGAGTCCCCCCCTCACGGGCAACTTGGATCGAGCTGTGAGCCTGCCGCCTGTCGAAGGACAAATGCGCCACCCTCATGTGCGCCCGCACCACTCAACGGGTCGAGCCCTCGCGCCATCTCACCCACCTCCCTTGCCCTGGCGACATGAAAGGTGGTACTCGTCGAGGACACACTGTGAGGGCGAAGCCTCGTGCTTCAACGCCAATTTCAGGGGAGGGTCACGCGATGTCTTGGACGCACGAACGCGATGCGAACGCCACCACCACCGAGCACAGGCCATCCGCATGGAACAAGGGACGGCGTCGCGCCATAGTGCCGCTGCTCGTGCTGGCCTTCGCGGTATCCTACCCCGTTTCTGCGGAGCAACCCGACGTCGAGGCGGTCGGTCGCGTTCACGCAGCTATCCAGAAGGCTCCTGATTCCGCGCGCATCGAGGAGGCGCTGGTCGCGCTCATCACAGAGCAGGCCCGCCTTGCCGAGACCAACAGAGGCTACCCGAGCGGACTGGGGTTGCAGAGCCCAGCATTCCAGCGGCGGTTGGAAGAGGGTGTGGCCAAGCTGGTGGACGAGGCACGGGGCTCCCCCCAACAGCTCGACAAGCTGCTGCGCCACCTGGGGACCCAGGGTGCCGTCGAAGCGATCGTGGCCGACTACCTGGGCTTCGACCCGCCCGGGGCATACCTGCCCGAGTCAGATGGCAAGCTTGCCAAACCCAGCCTGGCCAGCCAGATCACCGCGGGTTCTCACAGCCCGCTGCTCGAGCTGGCCGAGGCGCGCTCCTCCGTCAAGGACGAGGTGGGAGGCCCAGGAGCTGGGAACGGGACGCTGGACGCTGGCGAGTGGGTGAAGCTGCAGCTGGGCTTGGACAACGTGGGTGAACGCCCCCTGTTCAGTTCGTCCGCGTACCTGCGTGTCGACGGCGGCAACGGATGGGTGGACTCCTCGGAGGAGCACGTGCTGGCCGAGATGGACCCCATGACTGGTCGCTCCAGCATCACCGCCTGGGTCTACCTCTCGCAGTCCTGCAAGAACGGCACCCGAATCCCTCTGGTCGTGGACGTCTACGACACCCACCAGGCACCCATTACCCCAGAGCGGCTCCACATCGATCTGCACCTGACCAACGTGGATGCACCGAAGCTGACCAGCGTGGTGCTCGACACCGACGTTCCAGGAAGCAGCGACGGCGGCAACCGACTTCCCATCGAGCCCGGTCAGCACTTCGAGGTGGCCACCGACCTGACGGTCATGGGGGCTCGCCCGGAACGGGTCAGGATGGCCTATGTACCAGAGCCTCTGGCCAAGGACCTGTTCGACATCTCGTATCGCGGCGTGCCGATGGTCGCGGTGAGCGGCCCCTCCTCGACCGAACATCACTTCGTGGCGGGCGACGACCTGGATCTGCTGGCCATTGGTGAGCCTGCCTTCGGTCGGGCGCTGGCGGGTCATTCCGCAGCAGCCATGCGCGCAGGCAATGGGCGGACCTACTCACTCTTCGCGGTGGACGTTGAGCTGCTGCTTCCCTCCTCGGATCAGCCCGAGCACACCCCCGCCACGGTACCACCGCCCCCGCAGCCGCTCCCCACCGCACAGTTGGTCTCGCTGGTTCAGCGCCACGTCCACCTGGCACCCCGCCCCGCGGCGACCACCAGCGCAACAGCCACCGAAGCTACCGATGGCTACGAGATCCTGTTCGACCGCACCGCCTTCGGGAAAGCCTACGAGCACTTGGTCTGGCCTGATCAGGCCGCCGCGAGCGATCCAGAGGTCCCCGACCCGGTGCCGTATCGAGTGCGCACCTACCTGACGGTACCCGTCAGCTTTTCTACACCCAGGGCCTCGTGCCAGATCGCGCTCCCGATGGACCGGCAGGGGTTCGAGCTCGGTGAATCCATCAGGGTGGTGGGTCAGGTGCTGAATCCTCCAGGCTCAACGGGTGCTGGCATGGAAGTGCGCTGGACCAGCGATACAGACGGGCTCGTTGCGCGAACCGCGTTCTCCGCCCAAGGTGCCACGAGCGGAACAGCCGTGCTCTCCGCCGGTACGCACCACTTGGTGATGTCCGCCCTCAACCAGGGCGAGGAGATTTGCCACGACGAAGTCACTGTCGCGGTTCGACGTCGCTCCGCTCCGACCGTGGCCGAACCAGAGCCGGTCTTGGATGAGCCTATCGGCCCGCGATTCCGCCTGGATGCGGGCGCCGCGATGGTCATCGCGCAGGTCTCGGACAACGACGAGCCAGCGGTTGTCTTCGAAGGCGACCGGGCCAACCTCATGCGCCTGGGTGCACGGATCACCATCGGCCGCAGCCTGCGGTCGACCTGGATGTTCCAGGTTGCTCCCCCGAGCGGGGCCAGCTTCGCGGTGATCGAGGACAAGCTCTCGCAGGTCCTACTTGGCGCGGGCGTCGCGTATGGGGTTCCCCTGGGCCAGACCGCCACCGTGGAGCCTCGGCTCACGGCTGGCCTGATGTTCCGAACGCTGAGCCTCGAAGACGAGCCCGAGGCCACCACTGTAACCCACGGCTTCATAGCCCCCGGTGTCAGCTTCATCCTCATGTCAGAGGCAGGCGTCGGCCTGCACCTCTCGGCCGACTACGAGCTCGCCAGCCCGTGGACGCCTTGGGGAAACCTGGACTACGTCATGATGAAGGGCAGCGGACTACGCCCCGGCTTGGGAATATCCGCGGCGTGGTAGGAGCAGGGTAGGCCGTGGCTGCCTCGGTCTCTCGATTCCCCCCATGAGCTCTCGCGCCCGCTCCCTTCCCTAAGGACACACCGAGGACACACGGCCCCCCTCAGCGCGCCGCTGGACACACCAGCACGCCACTGCACGCCACTGGAGAACGCCCTCTTTCGGTCAAACGCCGTGTATCACGCGCCCAGGCACCGACTGCAACTTCGAGGGGGTTGGGGAGCAGTAGGGGTGGTATGGGCGCCTCTTTCCTGATTCTTCGTGGTTGACACATCCACCCTGCCAACTTCCAGTGAGACAGCGCCTCCCCCCTGTTGAAGTACTGCCAGGGTGTCAGCGAAGTCTCGATGTCTGTTTCTCTGACCGCAACGGTCCGATCCTTGTGCCAGCGCCCCTCTGACTCCTCGACAGCTCACGATGCACGCGCCCGCCCCCTGCCTCTCGTGCCCGTGAGCGCGAGCGGAATACTTCGGCAGGGGGCGGTGGCTATCGTGCCTCGCTCGGTCCTCGCACTAGCGGGTCGCGGTGCCCTTCACGCCTTCTTCGCCGGCACCGACCACCACGAACTCGGCGCGCCGGTTCTTGCTCCAGGCGTGCTCGCCAGACTCGGCCTCCAGGGGCACCTCCTCGCCCAGCGAGATGGTCTGCAGGCGGCTGCCCGCGATCCCGGACGCCTTCAGGTAGGAGGCCACCGCCTGCGCGCGGAGATCACCCAGCGCCAGGTTGTAGTCGGTGGTGCCGCGCTCGTCACAGTGTCCCTGCACCACCAGGCCCAGGCTGGGGTGGTCCATCATGATCTTGGCGTTGGCGGCCAGGGCGGTCTTGGAGGACTCGTTCAGCGCCGAGGAGTCGAACTCGAAGTTCACGCGCTGGAAGTTGCTCGCCATGCGAACGGCGGCTTCAGCGCTGGGCATGGGGGCCACGGCAGCGGGCTGGTCGTAGCCGGAGCCGGGCAGGTCACCGACCTCCACTTGCTTCTTGCAGCCAACGGAGAGGGCGATGATGGCGAAGGTGGTGGTGAAGCGGGACATGGTGTTGTCCTCCAGCGCGTCCAATTGAGGGGTGTTGTTGGGTGCACCGGCTGACGAACCAGACGGGCGACCCGGGTTGCTGAGGGCGCTTGTCAGGACCTTTAGCAAGGGACGTGCCAAGCACCGGCCGAGGGCCGGGAGGCCCGTGATGACGGGTGCTGTGGCGGGTTTGACGCACTCTCACAGCCAACGCGCCCCAGCTGTGGCAATCCGCCACAGATCCCAGCAGCCATGCGTAACGACAGGCCCTGAGCTCGACCAACCCGCGGCCCAAATACCAAGCCCACCGCCCGGTGGCGGCATGGGCATCACCCACGTGTCGGCCAGACACCGGAAATGAAAGGTTGATCGGTGATTCGATTGCCGGCGCACCCCTGTGGTCCGGCGCGCCCGCAAGGCGCGGGAACGGGGAGCGATAGCGGTCCGGAGGAGGCATCCTCCCCCCGACAGCCTGCAAGGCAACCCCGCCGAGGCTACGCTCCTCCAGCCAGCCGACGCACGTACACGACCTTGTCGTCGCCGCGATCATAGAAGTCCTGCAGGCGGGCCTCCTCCTGAAAACCGCAGGCAAGGTAGAACTCCCGGGTGGGCGCATAGACCTCCCGGCCGGCCGTCTCCGCCACCAGCAGGCGTCCCCCGGCCGCGCGGGTCATGCCGGTCACTCGCCCCAGCAAGCGCCGGCCCACGCCGTGCCCCCATGCCCGAGGGTGCACGGCCAGCCAGTACAGTTCCCAGCACCCCTGGGTACAAGGGGTCGGCCCCGCGCAGGCCCAGCCCCGGGGCACACCATCCACCGAGGCCGTGATGGAGCGGTAGTGCCCGTCGTGGGCGCCCGCGATGGCATCGTCGAGCACCTCGCGAGCCACCTCGATCTCATGCTCAGGGAAGAACCCGGTGGCCGCGAGCAGGTCCAGGATCGGCTGGCGATCCTCGGCCTGGGTCGGGCGCAGCTGCACCCCGCGCCCCTCCCCGCCGCTCCGGCCCAAGGCCGCCTCCAAGGCGCAGCGCACCAAGTGGCGGGGGTCGTGCCCAGCCACGGCCAGCGCCGCCGTGAAGCCGGCGTCGGGTGAGATGTCGGGGTTGGGGTTGACCTCGAGCACGAAGGGACGCCCACTGGCGTCTGTGCGCAGATCCACCCGGGCGTAGCCGCGGCAGCCCAAGGCATGCCAAGCGCGCAGGGCGAGCTGCGCCACCTCGGCGGCCAGGGCGGGCTCGAGGGGCGCGGGCACGACCCGCTGGGTGTGCTCGTAGGCGAAGGATCCCGGCTTCCACTTGGCCTCGTAGTCCACGATGCGCGGGAGCTCGGGCGGGAAGTCTACGAAGGCGATCTCCGCCACCGCCAGCACCCGGGGTTCGCCGCGCTCCTCGAGCAGGGCCACGTTCAGCTCCCGGCCCTCGCACAGGCGCTCCACGATGACCGCCTGGCCGAGCTGCTCGTGCAGCGCCTTCACCGCCTGGTCCAGGGCGTCACCGGCGCAAGCATGCACCGCGCTGTCGGCGTGGATGCCCTCACTGGCGTCCGCCTGGACCGGCTTGACCATGAACGGCCCCGGCCAAGGCAGGAGCGGCGGCGGCTCGCCCAGCGGCACGACCACCCCAGGGGGCACGTCCACGCCCGCCGAGGCGAGCACCGCCTTGGCCCAGCCCTTGTGCAGCGCCAGGATCAGACAGGGCGTGGGGCTGCCCGTGCAGGCCTTGCCCGCGGCGGCGCACAGGGCAGGCACCAGATTGGACTCATCCAAGCCGCCCTGCAAGGCCTCCACCAGGTTGAAGACCACCGGCTCGGGGGCGGCGGCCAACAGCGTGGGGATCTCACGCAGGCTGCGCACGCCCGCGGCGCGCGCGGGAACGCCCAGGGCCTCGAGGGCCTCGAGCACCAGCCCGACCTCGTCCAGGACGCCGGCGTCGGACTCGGCGAAGGAGCCTTCGACACGGGGGGTGTTGAAGATGACCAGCACAGGGCCAAGGGAGCTCATGGGCGAGCTCAGGCGGCCACGGTGTGGACGAGCCGGCGGACGAGGGCCGAGCGCACGATGGCCGCGATGAGCTCCTCGAAGCCCACCCCATGCATACGAGCCAGCATGGGCAGGTCCGAGTACACCGGGTTGAGCCCGGGCAGCGGGTTGACCTCGATGAACGCCGGCCGCCCGTCGTGGTCCACCCGGATGTCTACCCGCGATCCATCGCGGCACTCGAGGGCGCGGTGGGAGTCCAGGGCCAGGCGTTCGACCGCCTCGAGCAGCGCACCAGGCTCGGGCGGGCGGTAGGCCACCAGCCGCTCCCAGTCCTGCTTGGCCTGGTAGCCGTAGTCCCCGGCGCTGGGGTCCACGCTCAGCTCCATAGTGCCCACCACCCGCGCATCGGCGCCCGTGCCTACCACGCCGGTGGTGAACTCGCGGCCGGGCAGGAAGCGCTCCACCAGAACGGGCTGGCGGTGCCGCTGCAGCAGGTCCAGCACGCGCCCCGCCAGCTGCTCGGCGTCGTCGATCCGCGAGGTGGGGCCGATGCCGATACCGGTGCCCTCTTGCAAGGGCTTGGCGAAGACCGGCATGGGCAGGCTCAGCCGTTCCAGGTCCTCGGGGCTCCGCACCACCGCGAAGTCCGGGGTGTTCAGCCCGGCGGCGCGCACCAGGATCTTGGCCACGGCCTTGTCCAGGGTAGCCGCACAGGTGAGCGGGTCCGAGAAGCTGTAGGGGATGCCGTACAGCTCCAGCAGCGCTGGCACCTGGGCCTCGCGGGAGCGCCCGTGCAGCCCCTCGGCGATGTTGAACACAAGGTCCCAGCGCTCACCGGCCACCAGTCGCTGGCACAGGGCCCGGCCATGGCCGATGCGCACGGTGTCCAAGCCCATGGCGCGGATGGCGCCCTCGATGGCTGCGATGGTCTCCTCGCAGTCGAACTCCGCCGCGTCCTCGGGGCACAGCCCAGCCGCCTCGTGCTCGCAGCGCAGGTCGTAGGTCAGGCCGACGGTCAGTGGCTCCATGACGACCTCCCCACGTTCCGACGTGAATGACGGGCGGTGCGGGCGGGCTGGATGCTCGCGGCCGCCCCGCCGCACAGATCCGAGACCGTGGCCGGAGCGAGGGTGGGGGGGACCGCCGGGGCGCCGGGGTCGGGGTAGGCCACCAGCATTCCCTCGCTGTTGCGCAGCACCGTGCGACCCACGCCGGTGGAGACCACGTAGCTGGGGGTGAGCGGGATCTTGCCGCCACCGCCGGGCAGATCCACCACGAAGGTGGGGATGCCGAGCCCGGAGACCCTGCCTCGCAGGTACTCCATCAGCTCGAGACCACGGGCCAGGGGCGTCCGGAAGTGCTCCACACCCCGCACCAGGTCGCACTGATACAGGTAGTAGGGCCGCACCCGGATGCGCAGCAGGCCGCGCAGCAGGGCCTCCATGGTGGCGTTGTCGTCGTTCACACCGCGCAGCAGCACGCTCTGGTTGCCCACGGGGATGCCGGCGTCCACCAGGCGGCCGCAGGCCTCGGCGGCCTCGGGGGTCAGCTCCCTGGGGTGGTTGAAGTGGGTGTTGAGGAACAGCGGCGCGTAGCGACGCAGCATGGTGACCAGCTCGCGGTCCACCCGCATGGGCAGGGTGACCGGGGTGCGCGACCCGATGCGGATGATGTCCACGCTGGGCACCGAGCGCACGGCGGCCAGCACCCGCTCGAGGGCCGGCGTGCTCATGGTGAGCGGATCACCGCCGCTGATCACCACGTCATGGATCTCGGGGTGGGCGCGAAGGTAGGCCACCTGGCGCGACAGCTGACGGGCGCTCACGCTGCTCTCCCGCTGACCCGCCACCCGCTTTCGGGTGCAGTGGCGGCAATACATGGCGCAGGTGCTGGTGGCCAGCAGCAGGGCCCGGTCGGGGTAGCGGTGCACCAGGCCGGGCACCGGCATGTCCTCGTCCTCCTCGAGCGGATCGTCCCGCAGGCAGGGCGGGTCCTGCAGCTCCTGGGGCTGGGGCACGGCCTGGGCGAAGATGGGGTCGGAGGGGTCGAGGGACCGCATCAGGCTGGCGTAGTAGGGGGTCACGGCGATGGGGAAGTGGCCGGCCGCCTCCGCTGTGCCCTCGGGCAGGGTCAGGCCCGGAAACGCCGCCTGCAGGCTCTCCACGCTGCGGTGCCGGTGCCGCATCTGCCAGCGCCAGTCCTTCCAGGAGGAGGCCACGAGCCTGGGCCGTGGATGGCCCTGTGTGGGGTGGAGGAGACCGCCGGGGATGGAAGTGTGGACGCCCAGCGGGGCCTCCACGGTACCCGGAGGTTCGTCGTCGAGCTCGATGTGAGCTTCGGTGAGGCTGGACATAGTCGTCGGCTCCAGGCCGCGTGCGCGAGGCGCAGCGGAAAAGTGGTCGCATGGTAGTTGGACCGAAGGGGACAGGCGGGCGGGGTGGACCGACGAAAGAAGGAGTGTGGTGAAGAACCGACGACGTGGATGGGGCGCGTGTTGAGGCCCCATCGGCAAGCCGGTGCCGAGCCCGTGCTGTCCTGTGAAGGCGGGACCATGAGTCCCGTCGCGCCATCACTACACCCATCGTGAACCACCCGCAAGGGGGGAACACACTGATCTGTGTCAGTCCTCTCGCTGAGCCGCGAAGCGGACCCCGCGCTCGTCCCGGATCAGGGCTCCAGGCGGCTCCCAAGGAGGCGTTGAAGCAGAGGAATCGACTGACGCATCGATGCTGACCGGCATCGGGGGGACGGGCACCGTGGGCGCCATGGATGCCAGCGGACGCTCGCGCCCGGGGCTCTGCGCTCCGAAGTGGATGATCTGCTTCCAGCAACGGGTGCAGTCATCGCCGAACACGATCAGCAGGTCGCCAGGGCCGCTGCTCTTCAAGGCCGCCAACACCGCCGGCTCCTCGCTCACGAAGGACTCGATGTGCTCCGGCACCACGCCACACGCCTCCAGCTCGGCCCGCAGCAGGGCCGGGACCTCGCCCAGTGCCCGGCCACGCGGGTCGTCGTCCGCGCGGACCACGAAGCGATCGAAGCTCCTGGCCGCCCGGCAGGCGATGGCACGGATGTCCTCGTCTCGGCGATCTCCTGGGGCCGCGAGCACCACCCGCCGCAGGCCACCCGGGCCAAGGGTGGAGCCCTGGACCAAGCCGTCCACCAGGTTGCAGATGGCGTCGATGGCCGCCGGGTTGTGGCCGTAGTCCAGGATCACCTCGAAGGGGTGCTTGCTGAAGCGGTTCAGCCGGCCTGGGGCCTGGAAGAAGCTCGAGTCGTAGGTGCGCAGGCCGTGGCGGATGTCGTCCAGGCGTACGTCCAGGGCGAAAGCCATGGCCGCGGCGAACATGGCGTTCTGCACGTTGTGCGCGGCCAGCCCTTCCATCGTGGCGGGGATCAGGTGGGTCCACAGCAGGGGGATGTGCGTGCCCCCGTCGTAGATGGTGATCATCTGGCCGTTCACGCCTTCCTCGAGGGCCACGGCCCGGCCTCCCGCCCGGATGTGCTCCCGCACCAGCATGTTGTGGGCGTTGGCGGTGACGTACCAGATGTGCCGCGCCTGGGTGTGGTCCGCCATCTGGATGCAGAGCTCGTCGTCGGCGTTGAGCACCACCGCCTCGGTGGCCACCTCGATGGGGATGCGCTTGACCTCGGCCAGCTGCGCCAGGGTGTTCACGCCGCGCATGCCCAGGTGGTCGGCCTGCACGTTCAAGCAGCAGGCCACGTCCGGCGCCGGGTAGCCCAGGCCCGCCCGCAGCAGCCCGCCCCGCGCCGTCTCGAGCACGGCCACGGTGACCGTGGGGTCCCGCAGCACCATGGTGGCCGCTAAGGGCCCAGTCATGTCCCCCTCCACCGTGCGCTGGCCATCGATGTACACACCATCGGTGGTGGTCATGCCCACCGTGGCCCCGGCCAGCTTGTGGATGTGGGCCAGCATGCGGGTGGCGGTGGTCTTGCCGTTGGTGCCGGTGATGGCGGCGATGGGGATGTGGGTGGGCGTGCCCGGGGGGAAGAGCATGTCCATCACCGCCCCCGCCACGTCCCGGGATCGGCCTTCCGCGGGGGAGACGTGCATCCGGAAGCCCGGAGCGGCGTTGATCTCGCAGATGGCGCCGCCCACATCCCGGTAGGAGCGCCCGATGTCGGTGGACAGGAAGTCCACGCCACAGACGTCGAGCCCGATGGCCTTGGCCGCGCGAACAGCCATCTCCCGGTTGTCCGGGTGCACGGCGTCGGTGACGTCGATGGCGGTGCCGCCGGTGCTCAGGTTGCCGGTGGAGCGCAGGTAGAACACCTGACCCTCGGGCAGCACGGTCTGCGCGCTGTGGCCGGCCAGGCTCATCAGCCGCGTGGCCTGGAAGTCCAGCTCGAGCCGGGTGAGCACCTTCTCGTGGCCAATGCCTCGTCGAGGGTCGACGTTGACCCGCTCGACCAGCTGGGCGATGTTGCTGACGCCGTCGCCCACCACGTGCCCCGGCACGCGCTTGGCCGCCGCCACCAGCTCGCCATCCACCACCAACATGCGGTGGTCGAAGCCAGGGATGAAGCTCTCGAGCAACACCTCGTCGCTGTGCAGCAGGGCCTGCTCGAACGCCACGGCCACCTGAGGGAGGGTGGTGATGCCGATGGACACGCCCCGCCCGTGGTTGGCGTCCAGTGGCTTGACCACCAACGGAAAGCCCATCTCCCCGGCGGCTTCGAGGGCCTCCTCCACCGACGACACGGTGTACTGCCGAGCCACGGGCAGCCCGAGCTGGGCCAGGATGCGGTTGGTCAGCTCCTTGTCGCTGGCGATCTCCACCGAGATGTGCCGGGTCTCGCTGGTGACGGTGGCCTCGATGCGCTTCTGGACATGCCCGTAGCCGAACTGCACCAGACTGCGGTCGTTGAGGCGGATCCAGGGGATGCCCCGAGACTCGGCCGCACGGACCAGAGAGGCGGTGCTGGGCCCAAAAGCCCGGCGCTGGGCCAGGCGGATCAGCTTCTCCAGCTCCAGGGTGAGGTCGAAGGCCGGCTCGTCGGGCACCCCGGGGCGCAGCTCGGCGGGTAGCAGCCAGTGCAGCAGCCGCAAGGCCAGCTCACCAGCAGCCTCGCCCACCCAGCGCTCCTCGTACTCGTAGACCACGTGGTAGTGGCCCAGCGTCCCCGTGGAGCGGGTCTTGCCGAAGCTCACCTGGCAGGCGGCCAGGTTCTGCAGCTCGATGGCCACGTGCTCGAGCACATGCCCCAGCCAGGTGCCGCCGTCCTCCCGCAGCCGGCGCACGAAGCCACCGGCGTGGTCGTAGGAGCAGGTGTGCCGGTCGAGGGTCGGAAGCGCGGCCAGCAGCCGATCCACGAAGCCAGGGATGGTGGCCGAGGGGTGCTCCTCCAGCGGTCCGAGGTCCACCGTGAAGCGGATCACGCGGAAGTTGGCGTAGAGGTTCGGGCCTTCGTAGGTGCGGGAGTCGAGGATCTGCATGGACCACCGTAAGCACTCCGCCAACCCATCCTGACGAGCAGGCCATCGCGGCGTAGGGCACC
>CALDOK010000184.1 GCA_937912125.1 uncultured Pseudomonadota bacterium | reverse complement strand
ACACCGACGCCGACGCCGACGCCGACGCCGACGCCGACGCCGACGCCGACGCGGATGCCGACACCGACCACACCTTCGAGCCGGGGGACCCCGTGTTCCTGGCCAGCTTCGGCAGCGGCGAGTTCGATGGCGACCCGGGCTACTTCTTCGGGTCCGGCAGCACCAGCTACGTGGTCGCTGAGCGGCAGTCCGGCGAGGTCCAGGTCAACATCCAGGTCCTGGGCGACCTGAGCACCGCTGGCACCTACGACGTGGGGCAGGTCCTGTATACCGACTCCATCCCACAGAGCCACTTCGACTTCTACTACCAGGGCGAGGGGGGCGCGACCTTCACGGTGCTGGGCAACAGCGAGGACGGAGAGTACCTCTGGGGCGTCTTCGAGGGCGACGTGGCCCTGACGGACACCATCGGCGGCCAGCCGGCCAACACCCTCACCAGCGTCACGGTGGAGTCATGGCCAAAGTTCTAGCCCTGCTGCCCTTGCTGGGCCTGGCCTGCACGCCCGACGCCGAGACCGGCAGCCCCGACACCGGCCCCTTCCAGGTGCCGTGGAGCGCTGGGCTGCCCTCTCTGGCCGACGACGCCGGCGACATGCGCGGCTTCACCCTGCTGCGCAGCATCATCCACCTGCACTCCCCCTGGTCCCACGACGCCTGCGACGGCCACGGCTACGAAGACGGCGTGCTGGACGAGGAGTGCCTGGCCGAGCTGCGAGACGGGCTGTGCCGCCTGAGCATCGACGCCGCCTACCTCACGGATCACCCCTCCTACGCCGCCCTCCAGCCCTTCGAGGACACGCTGCTCATGCGCGAAGGCGACGAGCCGGTGCTGCTGGACGGCGCCACCGTGGCCAGCCGCATCCACTGCGACGGCGGTCACGAGGTGCTCTGGCTGCCGGGCTTCGAGGACGAGCTGATGCCTGTGGGCGTCCAGGGTACACCCGTGCCCGCGGGCGAAGAGCTCGACACCCTGTACAACCAGGACGACCTCGAGGCGATCCAGGCCATGCAGAGCGTGGGCGGCATCGTGCTGCAAGCCCACCCCGAGGAGCGCAGCTTCGAAGAGCTCGAGCGCCGGCAGGACGACGGGCTGCAGGGGGTGGAGCTGTTCAACCTGCATGCCATCCTGGCCCCGGACAGCCGCGAGGACATCTACGGCCTGGACGCCTTCGGCTGGGTCGCCGACATCGCCCCGTTCACCGACGAGGACAGCTCGGCCGAGCCCGACCTGCTCTTCCTGGCCTTCCACCAGGAGCTGGGGCCCAATGTGGAGCGCTGGGATCACCTGGCCGCCCGCGGTCCCATGATCGGCCTGGCCGCCACCGACGCCCACCGCAACGTCATGCCCATCGAGCTCCGGGACGGAGAGCGCCCCGATGGCTTCCGACGCAACATGCGCTGGTTCTCCAACCACCTCCTGGCCGAGAGCGCCGACCTGCAGGGCGCCGACGAGGCCCTGGCCGCCGGGCGGCTCTACGCGGCCTTCGAGGCCCTGGGTACGCCCGCGGAGCTGGGCTTCTGGTACACCGACGCAGACGGCGGCGACTGGGAGATGGGCTCGAGCACAGCCCCTGGCGGCAGCCTGACCCTGATCTGCCCCATCCTCTCCCCAGCCTCACCCCGGGACGGCAGCGGGCCGCCAGCGATCACCGGCAGCGTGTTCAAGGACGGTGAGCTGTGGCAGGAGGGCTGCGGTGCCTGGGACGTCACCGAGCCCGGCGTCTATCGGGCCCGCATCGACATCGTACCCACCCACCTGGCGGGCTTCCTGGGCGCCGATCCCCAGCCCTACCTGCACAGCTTCCCGTGGGTGTACACCAACCCGATTCGCATCGTGGAGTGATGTAGGGGAGCACTCCACGTGCTCCCGCCACATCGAGCGTTCTACTTGGACCCAGCCTTGATGCTGGCGCCGATCCAGCCCTTGGCGGCGATGAGCATCACGGTGCTCATCATGGCGATGCTGGCGTAGATGAACCACATCATCTCGGTGTTCATCTCGCCCTCGGCCGGGCAGTAGCGGTCCATCATCCAGCCGGTGAGCAGCAGCGGAGCCAACATCTTGGTGAGGAACCAGGGCAGCTGGGCCACGCCCATGTACTCGCCGGTGCGGCCCTCGGGGGCGATCTCGGCGGCGTACTGCAGGAAGCGGGGCTGCCACATGGCCTCGCCGATGGTCATGATGCCGATGTAGGGGAAGATGGTCCACCAGTGGGGGCCGAGCACCAGCAGGAAGGCCGGGGCGGCCATGATGGCGGTGCCGATGATCATCATCTTGTAGGTGTCGGACTTGCGGGTCAGGGCCGCGATGATGGGCACCGCGATGAAGATCAGGATGGGGTTGAGGTTCGCCGTGACCTCGAAGTACTCGCCGATCCAGCTGCCGCCGAAGGCGCGGTTGATGTACTGGGGCAGCACCAGCCAGTTGTAGGTGAACAGGGTCTGGACGGGGATGAGGGCGAAGATGAAGAAGAAGAACTTGAGGTCGCCCAGGGGGTGACGGGCGATGAAGTTCACGACCTTCTGCCGAGTGCCGCCAGGCAGCACGAAGGTGACGATGGGGACCGCCACCAGCACGCCGCTCACGCCGAGGGCCCAGTTCATGGGCAGGCGCCAGAACGCCGCGCCCACACAGGCCAACAGGACCAGCCAGACATGCCAGGGCAGTGGCTGGTCGCCGGAGGCGAAGGCCGCGGCGGCGGCGGCATCGGCCTTGTCCTGGGCCTTCTGGTCGTCGGACTTGCCCAGCTCTTCCTCGGCCTTGATGGCTTCGGTCTCGGCCTTGGCCGTGGCGATGGCCTTCTCGACCGTCTTGCGGGTGAGGATGAGCACGGTGGCGACCAGGGCCAGGGCGGTGACCGCGGTGTAGACCCAGAAGGTGCCGGGGATGCCAAGCCCCGCGAACTCGTCGTCCCGCAGCAGGAACGCGAAGGTGGGGAGCCAGCCGCCCAGGTTCATCAGGGCGTAGAGCATGGCGAAGCCCATGGCCGCGGTCTTGGGCGTGGTGAACTTGCGCACGGCGGCGTAGGCGGTGGGCTGGTACAGACCGTAGCCGATGACCACCAGCAGGATGCCGGCCATGGTGGTGAGGTGCAGGGGAGACCACAGGCCGTCGGGCTCCATGCCCAGCACGGTGGGCGCCGCGGAGATGATCACCCGGCCACCCAGCAGCAGCGAGAAGGCCAGCAGGATGGACTTGCGGATACCCCACTTGTCGCAGACCCAACCCAGGGCCACCATGGACAGGGTGATGCCCGCGGTGAGCACCATGACCATCATGTGGGACCACTCGTCCACGTGGTCTACGCCCACGAAGATGAAGTCCGAGAAGTGCATGGCCAGGTACCCGAGCATCCCGAAGTACACCATGCCCTCGAGCACGTAGGCCAGGTTGATGCCCCACAGGGCCCGGGGTGCGTTCCACACGTCGATGAAGGGCTGCACCAGCTCCTTGAAGAGCGTGGTCAGGAGTCCCTGCTCTTCAGTGTCCTTCTGCTTCAGCTGTACGCCCATGATGCACCTGTGGAAAGAGTGGTTCTCGCGGCGGCTCTTTCACGCGCCGGGGCGGCTCAGTCAAGCCGCCCAGGCTGCGCGTCCGCACCCTCTCGTGGATCTTCGCGCGGCCTAGCGTCGCCGTGTGCGCCGGGACGGGATCCGCAGGCCACGGATGAAGGAATAGCTGGGCGTGGCGGCCAGGATCTGATGCACGGCATCGACCCCGATCAGCTCGGCCGCCAAGACGCACTCCTCGAGCTGGTCGGTGTTGGACACCGTGGTGTTGTCGGTGCAGATGGCCACGGGCACCCCCGCCTCGAGGAAGGCGACGATGGGGTGGGGCTCGCCCCGCTTGGCGGCGTTGGTCTGGTAGTTGGAGGTGATGCAGCACTCCACCACCACCTGATCCCGGGCCAGGCGCTTCATCAAGGTGGGATCGTTCAGGGCGGCGCAGCCGTGGCCGATGCGGGTGGCGCCGATGTCGTCGATGGCCTGCCACACGTAGTCGGCCGCGCCGTCCTCGCCCGCGTGGAGGGTGAGCCCCAGCCGACCCTTGCGGGCGATGTCGAAGGCCTCGCGGAACAGCACCGGGGGGTTGCCCCGCTCGGCTCCCGCGATGTCGAAGCCCACCACGCCCACGCGGTCGTGGAACTGCTGGCCCTCGGAGATGGCCTGGCGTGCCAGGATCTTGGCGATGTGGGGCCCGAAGTGTCGCATGGCGATGACGATCAGGCCGCAGCGCATACCCTGGAGCTCACGCTCGGCCCGGTTCATGCCCGACAGCACCGAGCCGATGGCCTGGCGCAGGGTGAGCCCGGCGTAGGTGTGGATGTTGGGCGCGTAGCGCAGCTCGAGGCCGCGGACACCCTTGCTGTACGCCTCCTCGGCGATGCGGAAGGTGGCGTCGGCGATGTTCTGGTAGAACTGGGTGACCCACAGGGGGTAGTGGAACTTGTCCAGGTAGTCCAGCAGCGAACCCTCTTCGTGGTCCTGCAGCACCAGCAGACGCTGCATCTCGTCGAAGGTCTTGACCGGAGCCAGGCCATTGGCCAGCATCAGCTCCCAGGTGAACGCGGCGGGCATGGAGCCGTCCACGTGCTGGTGCAGCTCGACCTTCTCGATGGGGAGGAAGTCCTCGGGCGAGGGTGGGCTTGTCACGGGGGGCCTCCGGAGCGTCAGTTGCGGCCTTCTCGACGGGCCTTCTGGACGATCAAGCTGACGGGTGGATCCCCGGGCGCCACAACCAACAGCTCGCCGCCGACCCGGTAGACTCCCGCAGGCAGCAGGCCCTCGAAGCCGCCGAGATCCTCGAGCTGTTCCTGAGCGAAGAGCACCGCCGCCCGGCGATCCGGCGCGAAGGGCATGGACGCTGGCTCGAGGGGCGCTGGATCCCGGCGCTGGATCTGGATGGAGACCCGACCGTAGCTCTGCTCGAGATCGTTCAGCCACTGCACGGCTTCGTCGTTGGGGCCTGCCTGGATGGCCAGGCGCAGGCGATCCTGCACGGCCAGGGCGTTGCCCAGCTGGCGAGCCGCCCGGGCGCCGTGGAGGTGGTCCTCGCAGAGCACCTGCACGCCCTGCACCCCCAGACCGAGCATCTCCTGGTAGGCGGCCTCGACCCCCTTCCAGGCGTTGCGGCGGAGGAACTGGGTGATCTCTTCCTGGAGCTGGACGTAGCGCTCACCCTCGACGGTGCGGACGTCCAGTTCACCCCGGGGCCCGACCTGAGAGAGCTGGATCATGGCCTGGGCCTCGGCCAGCTCGGGCACGGTGAGCCAGCGGCTCATGTGATCGACCTGGATGCTGGCGATGGCCCAGCGATCCACGAAGGCGTGGACCGAGGCCAGGGCGTCATCGCCCCCCATGCCGTAGGCCCCCAGCACCGCCTGCCACACCGCGGAGGCGTCGGCATGCAGCATCTGCTCGCTCTCGTCCAGCTCCTGGATCCGGGTCTGGACCCGGCGCTCCGCCGCGCGCCAGACCACCTCGGCCATGTCGGGGGCGAACTCGCCGGCCTCGCTCAGGTTGAGCCCCTCGAGGGTTCCCCAGCCGGCAGGCGTGTCGTAGTGATCGTCATGGAACACGGCGACTGCCTGTCGCACGTAGTCCAGGGCTTCGCCGGCCGTGACCCGCTTGTTGTCGTCAGCGTCGGCCCAGCCGCGCAGGGCGCCGAGCAGCAGGTAGGAGAACGCGGGCTGGCGAAGCTCGGGCAGCGAGGGCAGCGGCCGCCCGGTGTTGGACGCCAGCAGTGCGGTGGCGCTGCCGCGGGCCTGGAAGACGGGACCTGGCTGCAGCACCGTGGGCTCGAGCACGGCACCCGGCAGCGAGGTGGCGGGTACGAAGGCGGTGTCGAGGACCAGCAGGGAGCGCTTCTGGGCGCCCTGGGCGATGGCCTCCATCAGGCTGGCCAGGCCCAGGCCCATGGCCTCGGCGGCCTCGGCCCCAGGATCGGCGTTGGCGCACAGCAGGAGCGCGTCGGCCCCGCTGGCGGCCAGGGCGCCGCGCCCGATGAACACCACCCACAGGATGCCGCCGTCGGAGACCTTGCTGGCCGCAGCCTGAGCGCCACGCCGGATGTCGGCGCAGCTGGCCGCGTCGTCGGTGAGCAGCTCGAGCCGATCCGGCAGCACCCCGTGGGTGTCCCTAAGCCAGCGTGACCACTGGCGAGCGGCATCGGCGGCCCCGCGCAGATTGGAGTAGTGCTGGTAGCGCTCGACCCCCACGACGATGGCCGCGTCCCGGGCGCCCATGGTGGTGTCAGGCAGCGCAGTGAACTCGGGCCACACTCCCTCGCCATAGGTCGCAGCACGCGCCAGCCCCGGGTGGAGCAGCGTCAGAGCGGGAAGCAGCAGCAGCGGGAGAGGTGTACGCATGATGGGGAAGGGCTGGACCATCGCTTATTCGGCCCGCGGGTGACGTGCATGGAGGATCCGGCGTGGTACCTTCGGAAGACCACGCGTCGCTGCCTTCTTCCTCGGAGCCAGATCATGGACGTCCCCCGCGTTTCCCGCTTTGTCCTCATCCTGCTGTCCATCGGCTGCAACAAGCCGCCCGGCGCGCCCACCGTCAGCATCGAGCCGGAGCTTCCCGGCACCGACGACGACTTGGTCGCCACAATCGCGGTCCAGGCGGTGGACGACAACGCCAAGGACACCATCAGCTACCGCTACATCTGGCTCCAGAGCGGCATGGAGCGCGGCGATCTCCGCGAAGACAGCGTGCCCGCCAGCCGCACCACCCGGGGGGAGCGCTGGGAGGTGATGGTCTTCGCCAGCGACGGCAAGGTCGACAGCGCGCCGGCCACGGCCGAGGTCACCATCGGCAACACCGCGCCCATCGCGCAGGTGGAGCTGGGCCCCGCCGCGCCCCTGGCCAGCGACGACCTCGAGGCGACCGCGAGCGGCAGCGACGCCGACGGCGACCAGGTCACCTTCGCCTACAGCTGGACCGTCGACGGTGTCCAGAGCAGCCACGCTGGCGACACCGTGCCCGCCACGGACACCGCCCGGGGTGAGCTGTGGGAGGTCACCGTGGTGCCCAACGACGGGCTGGACACAGGCGCGCCCGTCACCGCTCAGGTGAGCATCGACAACACGGCGCCCGAGCTGATCTCCGCCGAGCTGGGCCCCGAGCCGGCGTACGAGACCACCGTCCTCGAGGTGGCCTTCGAGGCCCGCGACCTGGACGACGACCCCATCAGCGGCAGCTACGCCTTCTACGTCAACGGCAGCCTGGTGCAAGAGGGCGCGCAGGCCACCCTCAGCGGCGAGCACTTCGACCGCGGCCAGCAGGTGCGCGCGGTGGTCACCCCCAGCGACGGCTTCCTCGAGGGCGAGTCCCTGACCACCAACACCGTCGAGATCCTGAACAGCCCTCCGGCCTACGCCTCGGTCAGCCTCGACCCCACCGAGATCTACGAAGACAGCACCGTCAGCTGCCTGCCCAGCGGCTGGAGCGACGGCGACGGCGATCCCGAGGGCTACACCGTGACCTGGGTGGTCGATGGGACCGCGGTCTCCGGCGACGCCACCATCGACGGCGACCTGTTCGACCGCGGCGACGAGCTGTCCTGCGAGGTCACCCCCCACGACGGCGTCGAGGCCGGGGCCGTCGTCAGCAGCGA
Organism: uncultured Pseudomonadota bacterium; assembly: GCA_937912125.1. Classification (GTDB taxonomy): domain Bacteria; phylum Myxococcota_A; class UBA796; order UBA796; family JAFGLY01; genus CALDOK01. The sequence continues at coordinate 4,685 of CALDOK010000184.1, read as the reverse complement.
GATCGCCATCGTCGTCAACAGCGCACCCTCGGTGGCCAGCGCCACCCTGTCCACCATCAGCCCCACCCAGGCGGACACCCTCTCGGTCAGCGTCGCGGGGGCCACGGACATCGACGGCGACAGCATCACGCTGGACTACGCCTGGAGCGTCAACGGCGTGGTGGTGGCCTCCCTGCCCTCCCTCAGCGCGGCCTGGTTCGACAAGGGCGACACCATCTACGTCCAGATCACCCCCAGCGACGGCCGGGTCACCGGCGCCCCCATCCTCAGCGACACGGCCACCGCGGTCAACACGCCGCCGGAGATCACCAGCCTGATCATCAGCCCCTCCAGCCTGTACACGGACAGCTCCCTGGTGGCCTCGGTGGTCACCACCGACGGCGACGGCGACAGCGTCAGCGTCAGCTACGCCTGGACCATCGACGGCGCGGCCATCGGCGCCAGCGGCAACACCCTCAGCGGCGCCACCTGGTTCGACAAGGGCCAGCGCGTGCAGGTCACGGCCACCCCCAACGACGGGGACACCGACGGCAGCAGCGAGTCGTCAGGACCGCTGGTGGTGCTCAACAGCCTGCCCACGGCCCCCACCTTGGGCATCACCCCCGTCGAGCCCATCGCCGGCGACGATGATCTGTTCTGCGAGATCCTGGCCGACTCCACCGACGCCGATGGCGACAGCGTCGTCTACTTCTTCGACTGGAGCGTCAACGGCGCCGTCCACAGCGGCCTTCAGGTGGACGACGCCACCAGCAGCCTGGTGCCAGCCATCGAGACCGACGACAACCAGACCTGGATCTGCTCCGCCACCCCCGACGACGGCGAAGACGCCGGCCCCGCGGGCACCGCCAGCGTCGACATCGGCGAAGGCGCGGGCGAAGATCCCTGCGTCTACCCCGACGAGTCCCTGACCGTCTCCACCGGGCCCGCCAGCGGCGCCACCTTCTCGCCGTACTACTTCTCGGTGGACTTCATCGGCACCATCGAGGACGGGGTGGTCTACGACTGGCAGAACAGCAGCGGCGACCAACCCGCCTACATCCAGTTCGAGTTCTTCGACTCCTCGGTCACCTCCCTGTGCAGCGTGTACTACGACCTGGACAGCGCCTCCGTGGCCACGGGCTGGAGCAGCTCGAGCGGCGGCGCGCTGTACGGCGCCTGGGAGGTCCCCCTGGTGGGCGGCTACACCACCTGCCCCCAGATCAGCGCCGCCACCTGGGGCTCCCGCGACCTGCGGGACCTGCTCGAGTCCTGGACCTGGGGCGTAGGCGTGGGCGAGCTGGTGGATCTCGGCGGCGACCTGCGCACCGCCGTGCTGGGCGCGGGGCTGGACTGGACCAACGACTGGGCGCCCTACGTGAACGCCGAGTACGTCTACTCCGACCTCTACGGCACCGCCTACGAGATCGGCTGGGCCTGGGGCTGGGAAGAGGAGTGCGGCGTGCTGGCCGAAGACACCAGCGGCGACGGCATCAAGCTGTCCGCCCTGGCAGCCTCGCCGCCCCCCGACGCGACCTGGGACGGCAACGGCTTCCTGCTGTTCTACGCCAGCGCGCTGGTTCCATAGGGGGCCACGCTCACCCCCTGAACAGCCGCGCCTTGGTCCGCTCCACGATGTGGTAGATGGCCGGGCAGGCCACCAGCACCAGCAGGGCCGAGGAGCCGACTCCGCCGATGCTCACCAGGGCCATGCTCTGGCGCAGCTCAGCGCCAGGGCCCAGGGCCATGGCCAGGGGGATCATGCCGGCCACGGTGCTGAAGCTGGTCATCAGGATGGGACGCAGCCGACGCAGGGCGCCCTCCTCGAGGGCCTGATCGAGGGGTTGGCCCTCGGCCAGCTGGTGGCCGGTCTCCTCCAGCATCAAGATGGCGTTGTTCACCACGATGCCCACCAGCATCACCACGGCCATCAAGCCGAAGATGTCCAGCTCCACGCCGGTGGCCGCCAAGGCGAAGAGCACGCCGATGAGGGCCAGGGGCAAGGTGGAGAGGATGGTGAAGGGGTGTACCAGGGACTCGAGCAACCCAGCCAGCAGCATGGTGATCAAGACCACGGCCAGCATCAAGGCCACGCCGATCTCGCCCGCGGCCTCGGCCCGCTGCTCTTCCTCGCCGCCCACGCGGATGGTGTAGCCGTCGGGGGCGTTCAGCAGGGCGACGCCGGCCTTCAGGCGCTTGGCGGTGTCGCCGATGGCTCCGTGGCTCAGGTTGGCGAAGACGGTGACGCGGCGGGCGCGCTCCTGCCGAGAGATCATCAGCGGCGCCAGGCTCTCCTGCACCTGCGCCAGCTCCCGCAGGGGCACCTGGGCGCCGCTGGCGGTCTGGACCGTGGTGGCTCCGACCGCGCTGAGGTCGTCGCGCCAGCGCTCGCCCAGGCGAACCCGGATGGCCAGCTCCTCGTCCTCGGCCCGCAGCCGGGCCTCGGTGTCGCCCTCGATGGCCGCGCGCAGCAGCAGGCCCAGCTGCGCCGGGGTGAGCCCCGCCTCGGCCACCCGCGCCCGGTGGGGAACCACGGTGATCTGAGGCCCCAGCTCGTCGCCGCTGCGGTCGATGTCCACCAGATTGGGCATGCTGTCCAGCAGCGCGACCACGCCGTCGACCAGGCCCCCGATCACCTCGGGGTCCGGGCCGATCACCTCGATCATCACGTCATCGCGGATGGCCGACTCGCCGGCGCCCAGCTCCTTGAGCAGCAGCTCGGCCCCGGGCACCGCGGAAGCCAGCTCACGCCGGAGCTCGTCCATGACCACAGCGGTGGAGGCGCGGTCTTCGGCGTCCACCAGCACCACCTGGCTCTCGGCCTTGTTGCGTCCCTTCATGGCCCCGAACAGCGACTTGAACTGCCCGATCTCGCTGTAGACCATGTCCACGGCGGGGTGGGCCAGCAGCACGGCCTCGGCCCGGGTGACCGCGGCGGCGGTCTGCTCGACCCCGGCGTCCTTGGGCATGGTGAGCTGGGCGATGAAGAAGCCCTGATCGGGGTTCGAGATCCATCCCAGGGGCACCACGGGCCCCAGCAGCAGCATCGCAGCCACCAGCAAGGTGGCCAGCCCGCCGATGGTGGAGAGGCGGTGGCGGATGACCCAGCGGATGATGCCCCGGTACGCCAGCTCGGTGCGGGCGTAGCCCCGGTCCCAGGCCCGCGCGACGGGACCGACCTTGGCCACGACCGCGCCCTTCCCTGCCACGTTCCGGTACAGCAGCGAGGCCAGCATGGGGGTCAGGGTGAAGCTCACCAGCAGGGCCAGCACCATGGAGAAGCTGACGGTGAAGGCGAACTGCACGAAGAACATCCCGGCGATGCCCTTCATGAAGGCGATGGGGGTGAACACCGCGATGTTGGTGACGGTGGAGCCCAGCACCCCCAGGAACACCCGCCCGGTGCCGCGATCCGCCGCCGCCGCGGCGTCGGGATCGTCTCTGACCTCCCGGGCGATGCTCTCGAGCACCACGATGCTGGCGTCCACCAGGGTGCCCACGGTGATGGCCAGCCCCATCAGGGTCATGTAGTTGATGGAGAAGCCCGCCAGGTACACGAAGGTCAGGGTGCCGATCAGCGAGCAGGGGATGGAGATGGCCACCACCGCCGTGCCCCGCCAGTCGTGCAGGAACAGGTAGAGCAGCCCAGCGGTGAGCAGCACGCACAGCCCCAGGGTGCTCAGCAGGCTGCGGATGGACAGCTGAATGGCCTGGCTCTGGTCGAAGAAGACATGGATCTCGGTGCCCGGCGGCGCCCGCTCGCGGATCCCCTCGAGCTCGGCCATCACCGCCCGCCCCAGGGCCACGGTGTTGGCGTCGGGCCGCTTGCCGATGGACACGCCCACCGCCTGCTTGCCCTGGATCCGGGCCATGGTGGTGTCGGGGCTGGTGCCCTCGGTGACCTCGGCCACCGCGCTCAGGGGCAGGCGCTCACCCGTGGGCGCCAGGATCATCACGCCCTCGAGCTCGTGGATGGAGCCATAGCTGGCGGACAGGCGCACCGGGATGGAGGTGACGCCGGAGTCAAGGGTGCCAGCGGGGATGTCCACGCCGCCCGCGCGCACCGCCTCGATGACGTGGCCAAGGGTGAGGTGGTGAGCCAGCAGGCGGCTCTGATCCACCTCGACCTGCACCTCGCGGTCGCGAGCGCCGGTGAGGTCCACTGCGGCCACGCCGTGGATCCGGGCCAGGGGCTCCCGCACCTGGTGCTGGACCCAGTCGGTGAGCTCGGGGAGCTCGCCGGGTGCCGTGACCGCCAGCTGGATGATGGGCACGGAGCCAGCGCTGATGGCGTGGATGAGGGGCCGGCGGGCCCCAGGAGGCATGGTGTCCCAGACCTCGTCCAGGGCCGCCCGCATCTCCTCGATGGCCGCATCGACGTCGGCGCCCATCTCGAGCTGCAGCAGCAGCCAGCCCACGTCGGGCATGGCCGAAGCCCGGAGCTTGTCGAGCTGATTGATCTCCCCCAGGGCGTCCTCGAGGGGGATGACGATGCTGTTCTCGACGTCCTCGGGGGCGCTTCCCGGGTAGATGACGGTGACCATCACGTAGGGCAGATCGACGTTGGGCAGCAGCTCGATGGGCATCTTCGGGGCCGAGACCAGCCCGAAGAGCACGAAGAAGCCCACCAGCATGGTGACCAGCACGGGCCGGCGCACCGAGATGCGGGAGAGCCACATGGACGGCTACTCGACCACGATCAGGGGCTG
>CALDOK010000183.1 GCA_937912125.1 uncultured Pseudomonadota bacterium | reverse complement strand
CTCGTCTACCCCGTGCCCGACCCACGGTTTCCGTTCCTGGGTGTGCACTTCACGCGGATGGTCCATGGCGGAGTCGAGGCGGGCCCCAACGCGGTGCTGGCCTTCGAGCGCGAGGGCTACAAGCACAGCGACATCAACCTTGGCGATGTCTTCACCTACGCCACCTACGGCGGCTTCTGGAAGATGGCCTGGAGGTTCTGGCCCATGGCCATCGGGGAGTTCCACCGCTCCTTCTTCAAGAGCGCCTTCGTCGAGGCCCTGCAGGAGCTCATCCCCGAGATCACCGACGCCGACGTCAAGCGCGGCGGCGCCGGGGTGCGCGCACAGGCCCTCGAGCCCGACGGCTCCCTGAGCGACGACTTCCGCATCAAGGAAGCCCAGCACCAGTTTCATGTACTCAACGCGCCCTCGCCGGCGGCCACCGCCTCCCTGGCCATCGGTCGGGAGTTGGCGGCGCGGGCGGCGAAGAGCTTCTCGCTGGACTAGCTCGGCCCTGGGCTCGGGGTAGCCAGTCTGGCCGCGGCTTGTTCCGCCGCCTGGGGATCGCCGAGGAGCAGCACGCCCTCGCAGCGGCCCTCGATGGCCTGTGGGACGGCCTGCATGGCGGCCTCGACGCAGCCGCTCAGGGCGGGGGAGCTGGCGTCCTTGACCTGGATGCTGGCGCTGTCGGTGCCGTTCCAGGTCCAGAGCACCCGCAGGGCGGCGCCATCGCTGGCGCAGGCGTCCAGGGTGGCCTTGCGACCGGCCAGGGATGCGACCACCGCAGGGCCCGCCAGGAACTCGCCCTGGCTCAGGGTGCAGGAGAGATCCCGCAGCTCCTGGTCGAGGACGGTGGTCGAGGGCACCTGGATGGAAGAGTCTGCCGCCATCAGGATGGGGACAGCGCAGAGGATGGGAAGGATGGTGGTTCTTGGGTTCACGGTCACTCCGGTTTGGCCTTCTTCGGCCGTACTTCACCCGTGGCCCCTGCAAGGAGAGGGGTCCGGGTTTGTCTCTGGGGGTGGGGTTGACGCGCTCGTCAGGTGGCGAACGGCGCCGGACTACGGAAGTTCATCGCTCGTGCCTTCCTCCTTCTTCGCGGGGAGGGGAGTTGATGCCGTAGCGTCGAATCTTGCAGAGGAGGCCCGTTCTCGAGATCCCGAGAATCCTCGCGGCCTCGCTGCGGTTGCCGCGGGTGTGCTCGAGGACCTGACGGGTGTAGTCGACCTCGACCTCCTCGAGGCTGCGCCAGGTAGGGGTGGGCCTGCTGGGCGCCTCCGCCTCGGTGTCTTGGCGCAGGTGGCTGGGGAGAGACGCCTCGGTCAGGGTGGCGCTTCGCTCCGCCCGCAGCGCCAGCTCCATGATGGTCTCGAGCTCGCTGACATTGCTGGGGTAGTCGTAGCTGCGCAGCCGACGCATGGTGTCGCTGGCGATACTCTCCACCGGGCGAGCCGACGACCAGGTGCGCAGGGCGTGCATGGCCAACAGCTCGATGTCTTCGCGCCGCTCCCGCAGGGGGGGCACGTGCAGCACCTCCAGCCCGAGGTGGTGGTAGAGATCGGCCCGGTAGGCGCCGCGCCGGACGTCGGCGGCCAGGGAACGACGCACCGAGGCCACCACGCGGAGCCCTAGGGGGATTGGCGAGGCTTCGCCCTTGCTCACCGGCCGCAGCAGCGTCCTCATCAGCCGGGCCTGGGCCGGCGCGCTCAGCTCCTCGAGCCGGCCGATCAGCAGCGTCCCGCCCTGGGCTACGTTCAGCCGCTCCCGCAGCAGCCTGGGGGGCTGGTGCGGCCCGAGCTCGGACTCGCCCGCCGCCGGGTTGGCCAGCAGATCCGCCAGCTCCGGCGCGGTCACGCGCACCAAGGCGCGGTTGCCCCGGCTGCTGGCCTGGTGGATGCACTCGGCGAGGGTGTTCTTGCCGGTGCCGGGCTCACCCCAGATCAACACGGGCGTGTCGTCCACGGCGCAGGCGCGGGCCCGATCGAGCATGCGGCGGTACACCGCGCTCTGGGAAAGCAGCCGGTGGAAGCCCACGCGGCTGTCCAGCTGTGGGCTGGGGATCGGGGGGCGGCTCGCCTGGCGGGGCCGGTGGAGCTGGAGCCACGCCCTGGACAAGGTGCGATCCAGATCCTGGGCGTCGATGGGGCTGGCCAGGACCTCGTAGGCCCCGGCCTGGAGCCAGCGGTGTACCCACGCTGGCTCCAGCCTGGGACCGCCCACCACCACCACCCACTCGAAGGAAGGTGGACCGAGCGGATCCGAACCGTGCAGGTCGTCGGGGGTGGACTGCCCTGGGTCGAGGATGGCCAGGCGTAGCTCGGGCGCGCGCAAGGCGGCCCCGGCGGACGACAGGGGGGCGCGCTGGAGCTCGATGGACGGGTCTGCATCCAACAGATCGGCGCAGCTGCGCAGGGAGCCGGGGGACGACTCGATCAGGAGCAGCTTTCTCATGATGCCTCCCTGCGGCCGCCGTGCTGGAGGCGGGCCTTCAGGATCGCCGCCAGGCGGCTCTCCGCCAGCTCCAGCACTGGCCAACAGCCGACCTTGGGGGTCAGATCCGGATCGCCGTCTCCCAGCACCTGAGGTGGGCTCCAGCGGCCTCCATCGGCCCTGAGCTGCTCGAGGAAGCCGGGGGCCAGCCCGAGCTCCTCGCACAACGCGGCCCGCAGCAGCGAGGGTTCGTCGGCTTGGGGGTTGGCGCCGAGCCGTTCGGCCAGGTCGGCCAGGATGCTCGTGATGCTGCGGTCTGCTGTGATCTCGTGGACTGGCTCGATCCGCCGGACGTGGCCGTCGCAGGCCACCAGGGTCCCCTCGCTCTCCGCCAGGGTGGGGGTGGGCAGCACCACATTGGCCAGCTGCGCGGTGAGGCTGTCGTGCGCATCGAGCACCACCAGCGCCTCCAGGTTCCGCAGCCGGGGTGCCAGATCCGGGTGCATCATGGGGTCCTCTCCGATCACCAGCAACCCCTTGAGGTCGTCCTCTCGAAGCATGCAGGAGAGGTCGTCCTGGAGCTCGGCCAGCTCGATGCCCGCCTCGTTGGCCTCCGACCGCAGCAGGAGCAGACCCGAGCCCGGCGTCAGCAGCTTGCCCAGGCTGGCCAGCAAGGCGGCCAGGATGGGAATGTCGCCGTCGCTGCGCTCGGTAGTGTCGGCCAGGTCGTAGATGGCGACGACGCGCTCGGCGCGGGCCAGTCGGGCTGCGAGCCCGCGGAGGTCCTCGATCTCGGTGCCGGTGATGGCGGGGGCCTCGATGAGCTGGGGCTCTTCGAGGGCCAGCGCGACCTTCTGGGCGAGCGCGCCGGGAAGCAGGCTGCCTTCGGGGCCCTTGATCTCGAGCACCTGGGCCAGCAGGGAGGTCAGCAGCAAGCTGAGGGTACCTCGGCGCGCGTCGATCCAGGTGCCAGCCTGCCTGACCAGCTCGAGGTAGCTCGAGTGGAGCACGGCCAGGTGCGCTCCCCCTGCGATGGCCCGCTCCAGCCGGGAGGCCAAAGCGGGGTTGGCCCGTGCGGGATCGGCTCCGACCAGCAGCACCAGATCGGCCCTGTCCAGGTCCTCGCGGCTGCAGGTGGAGTGGGTGCGCCCCAGCAGCGCGTCCAGGTCCTGCCTGGGGCCGCAGCGGACGGCGTTTGCCAGGCTGCCCACCTGTGTGGTGTTCAGGCCCTCGAGGGCCAGCTGTCGAACCAGCCAGGCGGCTTCGAGGGTCAGGCTGTTGGAGCACAGCACCGCCACCGACCGGGCGCCGTGCTGGTGTTGGCAGCGCAGCAGGTGGCTGGCGGCGGTGGCCATGGCCACGGGCCAGCCGACGTCGCGAAGCCGGCCGCCTTCGACCACCCGTGGAGAGCGCAGGCGCGCCTCGCGGTGGAGCACCGTGTGGCCGACGTCGCCGCGCTGGCAGTGGGGAAGGTGGCTCGTCGAGGGAGCGCACTCCAGCCTGCCGTCTGCGGTGCAGCGCAGCTCCAGGGTGCAGGCCAGGGAGCAGAGGCCACAGGCGCTGGTGGCGGTCCGCGGGAGGTCGCTGGCTTGGTCGCTCATGTGGACACCCCCAGCGGATCCGGGTGGATCTCGGCCGTCGCCAGGTGTTGGGCACGCTTGCGCTCCAGGCTGACCACGGGCAGGGCCCTGGCGCGCAGCACGCCGGGCATCAAGCGCAGGGCGTCCGGCACTCGCATGGTGTCGCCCTCGCCGGTCCAGTCGCGCATGGTGAGCACGAGGTTCGAGCGGTCGCGGCTGGCATCGCACTGCACCACGTCCTCCATCAGGCAGGCGCGGACATAGGCGTCCACCAGGTGCTCCTGCTGGACCTCCAGCAGCACGATGGCGTCGGAGGAGGCCCCGTGTTGGCCAGGCGCCTTGGGGGACGCCGAGGCGGCCGAGGCGCCGAGCCTGTCCACCAGCACGGGCCACAGATCGGGCTCCACCATGGGTTGGCGTGCGTGCATCAGCGTGACGGCGGCGACGCCCTGGTTCTCCTGCCTCCAGGCCTCGAGCCGCCGCTCGATGGCAGCGCGGTCCAGGCCCTGGATCAGCGCCACCAGGTCCCAGCGGCCCATCACGGCCTGGCAGTAGCAGAGCCCGTCGAGCTGGTACAGGCGGTCCACCACGTCGGCGGGGTCGGCGCCCGGCGCCAAGCGCAGGAGGGCATGGGCCGTGGCGTGGAGGGCCTGTTGGCCACGACGCTCCCGCAGCCGGACGGCGGGAGGCTCGGGCTGGGGCGCCAGGCGCTCGATGGCGTCGATGAGCTCCTGGGGCGCGAAGGGCTTGCCCAGGTACAGGCTGCCCGGGGTGCGCGCCACGGCCTTGGTCAGGGCGTCGTTGCCGTAGCCGGAGATCATCAAGACCGGCGTGTCCGGGTAGGAGGACTTGATGGTGTGCAGCAGCTGCAGCCCGTCGATGTCGGGCAAGTTGACGTCGAGCACCACCGTGCCGTAGGGCTGACCGCGGTGGTAGGCGGTGCGGATCTCCACCAGCGCCGGCAGGCCCTCTGCGCAGGTGGAGACCTCGTACCCCCGCCGGGACAGGGCCAGGCTCAGGCCTGTGCGGATCGACTCTTCGTCGTCCACCAGCAGTACGCGTGCGGCTTCCACTGTGTGCCTCGGGGACGGGGTGGGCTCGAGTAGAAGCAAGAGCCGTGCCAGGTTGCGCCTGCACTCAGCACGCCGCCTCGCGACCGTCGGAGGAGGGTTTTCGCAGGGTCTCGGCCGCTGGAACCAGCGCTGGCCTGCTCCCGGGCGTCGCCCCTGTCTTTCGCCCGCTACAACTGTATGGAGTAACTATACAGTCGGGCGGCCTGGAGCCTGGGCCGGCTCGAGATCCGGGTCTGCGGGCTGCCGTGGAATGCGCACCATGAAGCGGGTGCCGTCACCTGGCTCACTCTCTGCGACGATGGTGCCGTTGTGCTGCTGGATGATGCCGTAGCTCACGCTGAGGCCCAGGCCTGTGCCGGTGCCAACCGGCTTGGTGGTGAAGAACGGATCGAAGATGGACTCGAGGTTCTCGCTGTTGATCCCGCAGCCGGTGTCCTTGACCTCCAGCTGCACGCTCGCGCCGTGGAGGGCGGTGGTGACGGTGAGCACGCCGCCATCGGGCATGGCCTCGCAGGCGTTGAGCAGCAGATTGAGCAAGACCTGCCTGAGCTGATCGGAGTCGCCCACCAGCATCACCGAGCCCGCCGCCAGGCGCTCCTCGAACAGGATTCGCCGATAGAGCTTCTGGCTCTCCAGCAGCCGGATGGTGGAGCGCACCAGCTCGTTGAGATCCAGGTTCTCGCGCTCGGAGGAGGACTCGCGGGAGAACTCCAGCAGGCTGCGCACGATGTCACGGACCCGGGTGGTCTCCCTGACCAGCAGGTCGAGGTCTTCGTGGTCCTCGCTGGTCATGTGGGGCTTCTCCTTGAGCAGGTGGGCGAAGGTGAGCACGCCGGTGAGGGGATTGTTGATCTCGTGGGCCACACCAGCGGCCAGCCGTCCGATGGCGGCGAGCTTCTCGCTCTGGCCGATCTGGCGCTGGGTGTAGGTCTCGAGCCGGCGCTCGCGCTCCTGGACCGCTCGAGCCATCTCGTTGATGGACTCGCACAGGACGCCCAGCTCCCCCGGCGGGGTTTCCTCGACCCGGGCGGTGAGGTCGCCTTCGCTGACCTCGCGGGTCATGCGCACGATGCTGCTGATGGGGCGAAGGACGAGGCGAATGGCCCAAACGAGCAGCAGCAGGCTGATCAGGGTGGTGGAGAGCACGATGCCCAGGAACACGGTGACCACCAGGGTCTGCCGGCGCACGAAGGGCGCCTCGAGCAGCCCCACATAGAGGGAACCGATGACCTGGCCCGAGGGGTCCTGGATGGGCTCGTACGCGGTGATGTACCAGTCGTTCACCACGAAGGCTCGGTCGGCCCACACCCCGCCCTGAGACAGGACCCGGTCGTAGACCTCCTCGCTCAAGCGAGTGCCCAGGGCGCGCTCGCCCTCGAGGGTCTGCACGTTGGTGGAGATGCGCAGGTCCCACTGGAAGATGGTGGCGGTGCCGATGTCCCGGCCGTTGTAGACCCGGTTCTGGTAGACCTGCTCGCGGATGGTGTCGACGGTGTCGAAGCGGCGGTTGAGGAGGTTTGCGCTGTAGAGGGCGCCCACCATGTCGCCGCGGGAGTCGCGCACAGGAACAGCCACGGCCACCACCATGCCCGCGGTGCGCGCCAGCTCGTCTGTGGGGATGGCGGCCGCCGTGGGCACCAGCTCGAAGCGCGCGCGCTCGGCCAGGCTGGGGTGGAAGGCCGCCAGATCGGCAGCCGAGACGATGATGGTGCCCTCGGCGGCCTGGCCTGTGCCCAGGACCTGCTGGACCACGAGGTTGTCTGCCAGATCCACGGGCAGCGGCGAGGCGTCCACTCCGGTGCAGGCGCACCGGCCGTCGAGGTCCACCAGCGCCAGCATGTCCACGTCGCCCGCAAGGCGCAGGTCCTCCATGAACGCGGCGGGGCAGGTGGCGCCAGAGCCCTCGATAGAGGACACCAGCCGCGCATGGAGCGCTGACCCCTGGAGGTAGCGGCGCATGGACACCAGCTGGCTGCTGTAGACCGCCCGCGCCGAGTTGAGATCCAGGCGCACCGACTCCTGGACCTCGTCGTGCAGCACCTGGGTGACGTAGAGGATCAGAGCCAGAGCCAGGGACGCGTTGACCACCAGGATGATCGCCACCAGCGACAGCGACAGGCGAACGGCGGTGGTGCGGGTGCTCATGGCGCGGGGCTCCTGCGCGGCGCCGTCTACGCCCTGATGACCCGAGGGCGGCGAGCAGAGGCTACAGCTCCTGCACGCAGCGATGGATGTAGCTGGCGATCGCTGCGCTTGTATTATCACAATAGTGCAGCGTGCCTGGGTGTTCTGGGTCAGTCTGGAAGCCCAAGGTGAGCAGACGGCCGGCAGAGAGCGCCTGGCCGAGTCCCACGGGCAGGCCGATGTTCTCGATCAAGCTGCCCGGCACCTGGCCCATGTCGGCCGCCTGAAGCAGCAGCACACGATCCCAGTCCGCCGAGCTCTCACGGAGCAGTGTTGGGTCCACGACGCGCTCACCGAACAGGGTGGTGATGGGCCGGCAGGCGTTGAGCAGCTGGTTCACCAGGTGCAGGCCAACGCCCTGGGCCGCGGCCAGCGTCTGCCCTGACACCAGGATCTTCACCCGTCGACCACGGCCGTTGGTCGTCTCCAGGCCGTGGAGCCAGGGCGGCGTGCCATGGTGCGGCCGAACGGAGCGCCGCATCGGCCGCGGTCGGGGCTGCACCAGGCCAGCGAAGAGGTCGGTCAGCTCAGCGTCGTCCCATGGGGCGGCGGCGAAGTAGGCGATGCCCAGCTGGCGCCACTGGGACTCGCGAGGCGAGCCCTCGGCCCCCAGCACGACCACGCGAGCGTCGGGCACGACACTTCGGATCCAGCGCACCTGCTCGGGCCCGCTGACGCCCGTGGAGCTCGAGCTGACGAAGAGCAGGTCGGCGCGGTCGCAGTGTAGAGCATGGGCGCAGTCCTTGGCGCTGGTGGCCACGCGCACCGTCAGTCCCAAGGCCTGCAGGCGCGAGCTGAGACCCACGGTCGCGCAGGCCTCGGGGTCGAACAAGACGATGGAGCGCTTGGAGAGCGAGTCGGGGAGCCGCTCCCCCGCGGGGTCCAGGCGCAGGAGCCAGTCGTCGTGGAGTGGGCCGCGGGTATGCTCGGCTGCTCGCGGGTTGACCTCCACGACCCTGCCGTCGAAGGGAGCCAGCACGGGCTGGTGGTTGCCCTCGCCGTCGGTGAGGGTCGCCAGGGGCAGCCCCTCGCGCACGCAGCTGCCGCGGCCGGCGAGCGCCGCCAGGCGCAGGGAGGAGCGCACCTGACGGGTCGAGAGCGAGCCCACGCGCATGCTGCCGTCCTGGCCCGACTGCAGCCAGACGGACTCGCCAAAGAGCAGCTCTGGGCCGGCGGGCTGCCACGGTTGGGCGGCAGGGCCCGAGGCGCCGGCCGCGTCCTCGCAGGCCCGCGCCCCGAGCTTGCGCTGCTCCATGCCCCGCTGGAGTGCGTGAAGCAGCTGTGAGGGCTCGAGGGGCTTCGAGAGGTAGTCCGCGGCGCCGCCCTTCATGGTCCTGACGGCCTCATCGACGCTAGGTCGGTTGGCCAGGACGATGATGGAGGCACCCTGGGCGCGCTGGCGAAGGGAGCGCACGTAGTCGTCGCCGTCGGCCTCATGATTCTTGTTGTCCACCAGGACGAAGTCGTAGCGCTCACGCTGGACCAGCTGCAGCCCCCGTGCGAGGTCGGAGGTGGTGTTCACCTCGCAACCCGCGCTCGCCAGCACCTCGCTGCAGCACTCGCAGCTGCGGCTCTCTTCGTCGACCACCAGGACCCTTGCGGCTCTCTCCATCTCGGACTCCGTGCAGCGGGGGAGAGACCCCTCTGCACATTCCGTACCAGTGACGCAGGCCGGCCACGGGAGCGCTCCCTCCGCACATGGCTCGCTGATACCCGTTCCGGGAGGGCGCTCTCCGCGGAGGGGGCCAGGATGCCCGCCACGACCCTCTCGGAGGCCGCTGGGCTTGATGTATGGATGTGTCATACGGCGTACGCTGCGCCCGACACACCGTGCCGCGCTATCCGTCGCTGACGTCGCGGCTGCTGATGCCGTGCTTGCGCATCAGCGCGTGGAAGTTGGTGCGCTGCATGCCCACCATCCCGGCAGCGCGTGACACATTCCCTTCGCCCTTGACCAAGGCCCGCCGCAGGAACTCCTGCTCGATGTCTCGCACCACGTTCTCTTGGAGCTCTCGCTTGTGAGCCTTGAGCTGATCCCAGGTCTCGGGCAGCTCCACGGATCGGCTGCGGGGAGCGTCCCCTCCGATCTCCGCGGGCAGCTGCGACGGCTCGACGCGCTCGGTCTCGCATAGGATGGCCATGCGGTCCACGATGTTCTTGAGCTCCCGCACATTGCCGGGCCAGTCGTAGGCTTCCATGCACCGGATGGCATCGGGGCTGAAGCCGCGCACGTTGGTGCGGCCGTGGGCCCGGAAGGATGTGAGGAAGGAGGTGACCAGGCGTGGGATGTCGCCGCTGCGCTCCCGCAGGGGAGGGAGGTCGATGGGGACGACGTTGAGCCGGTAGAAGAGGTCCTCACGAAACTCGCCGCTGCGGATCATGTCGTGCAGATCCCGGTTGGTGGCGGCCACCAGCCGGATGTCCAGGGACTGCTCCCTGATGTCGCCGACGCGCTTGATGCGGCGCGACTCGAGGGCGCGCAGCAGCTTGCCCTGGGTCTCGAGAGTGATGTTCGAGATCTCGTCCAGGAACAGGGTGCCGCCGCTGGCCACCTCGAACAGACCCTTCTTGCTGGAGATGGCGCCGGAGAAGGAGCCCTTGACGTGGCCGAACAGCTCACTCTCGAGCAAGGTTGGGGCCAGGGCGCTGCAGTCGCATGCCAGGAAGGGGCCCTCGGCGCGATCGCTGAGCTCGTGGACGGCCCGCGCCACCATCTCCTTGCCGGTGCCGCTCTCGCCGGTGATCAACACCGTGCCGTCGCTGACGGCCACCCTGCGGATCAGGTTGTAGACGCGCTGCATGCCGCGGCTCTCGCCCACCATGCCGTGGAAGGTGTGCTTGTCGGCCAGCTCCTGGCGCAGCACCAGGTTCTCCTGGATCAGGGAGGAGCGCTCTGCCACGCGCCCGACCACGTGCCGCAGCTCGGCCGGAGAGAAGGGCTTGGGCAGGTAGTCGGTGGCCCCGTGCTTCATCACCTCGACCGCGGTGCCCACGTCTGCGTAGCCGGTGATGATGATGACCTCGGACTCGACACCGCGCGCTCTGAGCTGCGCGAGCACCTCCACGCCGTTCATACGGGGCATGAGGATGTCGAGCAGGATGATGTCGAAGCACTCGCGCTGGGCCAGATCCAGCCCTTGGATGGGATCGGTGCGGGACTGGACCTCGTAGCCGCTGACCTGCAGTGAGCGAGTGCAGCTCTGGCAGATCACCTGCTCGTCGTCGATGACCAGGACGCGCCGAGGGATCTCGGTCGCGCCGTCCTGGGCACCGTCGGCAGTGTCGGCTGGCTCGCTCATGGCTTCCTCTCTGGGAGGGGTAGGGTATTCAACCCAGCCGCTAGGCCCAGTGACCCAAGGCAGCAAACCGTCGTACCTTGGTGCGACAGATCATGCTGGGCGCTTCAATACGCATAGGACGGGTTTTCGCCTCTCCAAGAAGCGCCTCGGCGTGGCCGGCCGCCCTGGTCATCCGGAGGACGATCAGCCCGCGCTGCCGCGAGGCGCCTCGAGGGCTTCACCCAGCTGCTCGCTGAAGTCCAGGGCGAAGCCGAGCACACGCTGGGTCTTTGCGCTCTGCAAGGCGCCCAGCGCTCCGAACATGCCCTTGGGCTGGATGGGCGTGCTGGCAGACTTCTGCAGGGCGCTGCCCACCTGGGACAGCAGCTGGAGCACCGCTGGGTCCATCATCCCGCTCTGCATGAGCTCCTGGACCGCGGCCAGGGTGTCGGGGGCGCTGATCTGGGTGAGCAGGGCGATGCCGGTGCGGGCGCGGTCCTCGAAGTGGAACCCGGGCTCCTGGACCTCTACCAGCAGCTCGTCGGCCAGATCGATCATCACGCCAGCGGTTCCGTCCAGCTTGGCGACCAGCTGGAGGCCACGGCGGGCCAGGAGGATGTTCTCGGGGTTGGCTGCCAGCTCCAGTAGCTCGAAGCCATCGCGGGTCAGGGTCACCAGGTCGAGCTCGCTGTCCTCGAGTCGGTCGAGGGCTTCGCCTGCCACGCCCATCAGCTTGCGGAGAGTCTCGGGGTTGCGGTTGGCCAGGGCCAGCCCCTCGCGGGCCAGGCCGGTGAACTCCGGACGGGTGGCGAGCTCCAGCAGCTGCACGCCAGCCTCGAAGCGGCTGGGCAGGTCGCCCTCGATCTCCATCACCTGCCGCAGCAGGCCCTGGATGTAGTCCACGCCCATGCCCATCAGGTCGGGGCTCTGCTCGAACATGTCCAGGGCGTTGTCGAGCTGCGCGATCACCGCAGGCTGGGTGAGGCGCTGGGCCAGCCTCAGCAGGGTGGTGAGCTGCTCCTCGAGGGTGCGGCCGTGCTCGTCTCGCTGCGCGAGGAAGCCGGCGATGGACTGGGTGACCAGCTCGAGGGTGCCGGGGCTCTGCGCCAGCAGGTGCAGCACCACGCCGATGGTCTCGCTGTTGTCGGCGACGAGGTTGACCACTCGGGCCACCTCGGGACGGCTGGCCAGCTGCAGCGCGCCCTGGGACTCCCGGGACTGGGCTTCCAGGCGAGCCTCGATGCTGTCGAGGCGGGCCATCATGGCCTGCATCATGGCGACGAGATCGGCGTTGGTGATCAGGGACATGGGGGCTCCTCGAGGCGGGGGGCGCGCATGGAAGCGTGCGATGAGGGGTCGATCTCCAGCAGTGCCAGCACGCGCTCGACGGCTTCGTCGACCGCGCCCGTCACGCTGGGGGTCATCTGCTCGGAGACCGTGTAGGGGTCTTCGACCACTACGCCGATGATGTCCACGCGCTCTGGCATGTCACCGCCGAGCTCGCGTCCGAGGCGCAGGGCCGTGGGCAGATCGATGCCGTGGGCTGCGTAGAGGTGATGGGAGCCGAGGAAGTCCTCGGCGCGCCGACTGAGCACGGTGCCAGGAGGTGTCCCGGGCACCAGGTAGGCGTCCACGATGACGGCGTGGTCGCAGCCGTCGAGCAGATCCATCAGGTCGAAGCCGCCTCTCTCGGAGAAGCGGACCTCGACGTTGGGGTGCTCGGCCAGCAGGGGCTCGAGCGCCTGTGCGGTGATGATGCCGACTGCATCATCGGTCATGATGGAGTTGCCGACGCCGAGCACCACCCGGCGCGTATCGGTGGTGCCCGGTGCCATGACTAGTCCCTGCGGACCTCGTCGATCAGCGAGCCGTCTTCAGCAGACCGGACGCGGACGATCATCGGCATCTCGCCTGGCAGGCTGTGGGTCGCGCAGCCGAAGCATGGATCGTAGGACCGGAAGGCCATCTCGATCTTGTTCAGGGTCGGCTCGTCGATGGTCGAACCCTTCGTGATGAGGCCACGAGCGGCGCCGCGGATGGCCATGCTGATGGGGGCATAGTTGTTGGTCGTGCCCACGATCAGGTTGGCCTTGGTGACGATGCCGTTCTCGTCGGTCTTGTAGTGGTGGGTCAGGGTGCCGCGGGGCGCCTCGACGATGCCCACGCCTTCGGTGGGGGTGCCGGTGGGCACGACGCGGTACTCGGGGCCGGTGATGTCCGGATGGCTGGCCAGCTCCAGCAGGCGCTCCCCGGCGTACAGCAGCTCCACGCAGCGGGCCCAGTGGGTGGCCAGGGTGTGGTGCACCGGCTTGCCGCCCAGGGTCTCGTAGAAGCGCTCGTAGTGCTTCTGCGCCAGGGGCGTCGCCATGCCGTCGGAGGCGTTGAGGCGGGACAGGGGGGTGGCCTGGTAGACGCCGGACTCCGGACCGTCCACGAAGCCCTTCCAGCCCACGTTCTTGAGGAACGGGAACTTGAGGTAGGACCAGGGCTCCACGTGCTCCGCGATGTGCTTCTGGTAGTCAGCGGCTTCGTACTTGACGAACTCGCTGCCGTCGGGCCCCACCACGCGGACCTTGCCGTCGTAGAAGTTCACCTTGTTGTTCGCGTCCACCAGGCCCATGTAGTAGGTCCGCAGGGTGTAGTCGTCGCCCACGATCATGTTGACATAGTCCTTGTTGGCCAGGACCACGTCGTCGACGATCTTGAGGGTGAACTGGGCGAACTCGACGGCGTACTCGCCGATCTCGATGAGCCGCTTCTGCATCTCGGGGGTGACACGGCGGGACACGCCGCCGGGGATGGCGTTGACCGGATGCACGGGCTTGCCGCCCATCATCTGGGCCACTTCGTGGGCCCACTTGCGCATCTGGATGACCTGCTTGCCGATGTCCACGCCCACGGCCTTGATGACGCCGATCAGGTTGCGCTCGGCAGCCGGAGCGTCGGGGCCCAGGACGAAGTCCGGCGCGCCCAGGGCGTAGAAGTGAGTAGTGTGGTCGCCAGCGTAGAAGGCCGAGTACTGCATCTCCCGGATCATCTTGGCCGTCTTGGGCAGCTCGACGCCATAGACCGCGTCGCACGCCTTGGCCGCGGCCATGTGGTGGGCTTCGGGGCAGACGCCGCAGATGCGCGAGGTGATGCGGGGCATCTCCTCGACAGGACGACCCTCGGCGAACTTCTCGAAGCCGCGGATCTCGGGGATCACCAGGTAGGCATTGGCCAGCTCACCGTCGTCCTTGACGAACAGGTCGATGCGGCCGTGGCCTTCGAGGCGGGAGATAGGATCGATGCTGATCTTTTTCATGGTGCTTCCTCCAGGGCGTCAGCCCTGACCCCGCTCGGGGAAGTGGCGCACGAGCATGGACTCGGCCATGCCGAAGCGGTAGGTCGTGCCGGCCGGATCGACCATGCTCTTCACGATCTCTTCGGCCTTTTCGATGGAGTCGGCCGCGAGCATGGAGCCAACGGCGCTCAGCATCGCCGCTCCCTGGTCCTTGGACTCACCAGCGGCGCCGTAGCAGCCGCGGCAGGGCATGTTGGCGTCGATGCAGCGAGCCTCACAGCCGCTGCGGGTGGCGGAGCCCAGGCAGAGGATACCCTGCTCGAGCAGACACCAGCCGTCCTCGGCGATGATCTCGTGGGGCCGGAAGAACTTCTTGATCTTCACGCCGCGACGCTCGCGATCACACTCGTCGCAGACGGACTTGTCACCCACGCCGACCTTGCTGCCCTTGGGGGGCAGGTTGCCGGAGGCCACGGCCTGGATCACGGCCCAGGTCTGGATCTCGGTGGGAGGGCAGCCGGGCATGAAGTAGTCCACATCGATCACGTCGCTCAAGCGCCGCACGCGGTCGTGGACGGTGGGCAGGTGAAGCTCGCCCTCTTCGACGCTGTGGCCAGGCCCCGGGATGATGCCCACCGGGTTGTCGGTGGTCTCGGTGGTGTAGGCGCGCTTCAGCAGATCGTCGGTGGAGAACAGGTTGCCCAGGGCCGGGATGCCGCCCTCGGAGGCGCAGGAGCCGTAGGCCACCATCACCTTGGACTTCTCGCGAAGCAGCTCGGCGATCTCCTGGTTCTCGCTGTTGCGGATGCCGCCGTTGAACAGACACACGTCGATGTATCCGTCGGGCATGGCGCGAACGTCGTCATACTTGAAGTCCAGGATGCAGGGACAGAAGACCAGGTCCGCGACCTCGATGAGGTCCAGCAGCTTGTCTCCGATCTCGAGGATCCCGATCTCACAGCCACCGCAGGAGGCGGCCCAGTAGATTCCAATCTTGAGCTTTTCAGCCATAGTGGGCTCCCTTACGCCGGGCTGGCGGTGTCGGATTCGTTGAGGCGCTTTGGCCACTCGAGGGGGCCGAGAGCGCGCACGGTCTCGATGGTCTCATTGACCACCTGGGCGTAGCGGTCGCCCTCGGAGGCGCTGACCCACTCCAACCGGAAGCGCTTGGGGTCGATGCCGAACTGCTCGAGCATGTTCCGCACCATGGGGTAGCGCCCCGCGGTCTTGTGGTTGCCGTCGATGTAGTGGCAGTCGCCGGGATGGCAGCCGCAGATGAGCACGCCGTCCGCGCCCTTCTCGAAGGCCCGGAAGACGAACTCGGGGTCAACGCGGCCGGAGCACATCACGCGGATGGCCACGACGTTGGCGTTGTACTTTTTGCGGCTGGTGCCCGCGAGATCCGCGCCGGTGTAGGAGCACCAGTTGCACAGGAAGGCCACGATACGGGGTTCGAAGCTTGCCATGGTTCACTCCCTTCAGGCGTTGGCCAGGATGCCGTCGATCTCGGCGTAGATTTGCTTGTCGTCGAAGCCCCACTGCTGCAGTGCGCTGGAGGGGCAGGCGCCGACGCAGGTACCGCAGCCCTTGCACTTGGCGGGCTCGATGACCGCGAGGCGACGCTCTTCGTCACGGCTGATGGCGTCGTAGGGGCACAAGGGGATGCAGATCTGGCAGCCCGAGCAGAGCTCTTCCAACACGTGAGCGGTGGTGGGCTCGATCTCGACGGTGCCGCGCTTGATCATCGCGATGGCCTGGGCGGCCGCCGCGGCGCCCTGGGCGACGGAGTCGGGGATGTCCTTGGGGCTCTGGCAGCAACCCGCGACGAAGATGCCCTCGGTCGCCGTGCTGACCGGGGCCAGCTTGGGGTGACGCTCGAGGTAGAAGCCGTCGTTGCTGCAGCTCATGTGCAGGGTCTGGGCCAGCGCCTTGGCGCCCTCGGCGGGCTCGAGGCCCGTGGCCAGCACCACCATGTCCACCGGGATGCGACGGGTGGTGCCCACGAGGGTGTCCTCCACGCGCACGACCAGGCGGCCTTCTTCTTCGGGGTAGATGGCCCAGTTGTTGACCTCGGCTACCTTGCCGCGGATAAAGCGCACGTCTTCCCGGAGCAGGCGGTTGTAGAACTCCTCGTAGCCCTTACCGGCGCAGCGCATGTCGATGTAGAAGTCGTAGACTTCGCAACCGGGCACGTGCTCCTTGATGAGGTGGGCGTACTTGAGGGAGTACATGCAGCAGACACGCGAGCAGTGCTCGTTGTAGTTCTTGTCGCGGCTGCCGACGCAGTGCACCAGCGCGACGGCCTTGGGGGCCGCGCCGCCGTGGGTGAGCACGCCGTTGGTCTTCTTGACCACGTGCCCCTCGGTGGGGCCTGACGCGTGGCACATGCGCTCGAACTCGAGGGCGGTGTAGACGTCGGGGATGCGGCCGTAGCCCAGCGCCTTCATGGGCGTCGGATCGAAGGTCTTCATGCCCGTGGCCACGATGACGTTGCCGATGTCGATGGTCTCGTAGGTGCCCTCTGGGGCCTGGTCGTACTCGATGGCGCCGGCTTCACAGACCTTGGCGCAGATGCCGCACTTGCCCTTGAGGAGCATGGTGCAGTGCTGGGCGTCGATGACGGGCTTGTTGGGCACCGCCTGAGCGAAGGGCGTGTAGATCGCCCGACGGTTCATCAGGTTCTGCTCCCACTCGTGTGGGACGCGCTTGACCGGGCACTTCTGCAGGCAGGCGCCGCAGCCGGTGCACTTCTCGTTGTTCACGTAGCTGGCTTTGTGATGGATCTTGGCCTGGAAGTTGCCGACGTAGCCAGAGAGGTCCACGACCTCGCTGTAGGCATGCACCGTGATGTTGGGGTGCGTGTAGGCCTGGACCATCTTGGGGGTCAGGATGCAGGCGGCGCAGTCCAGGGTGGGGAAGGTCTTGTCGAACTTCGCCATGGCCCCGCCGATGCTGGGCTCGCGCTCGACCAGGTGCACCTTGGTGTCGGAAGACGCCAGCTGCAGGGCCGCCTCGATGCCCGCCACGCCGCCGCCGATCACCAGGGTGGCGGGGGTGCAGGGCTTGGTGGTGGTGTGCAGCTCGGTGTGGTCGGCGACGCGCTGCACGGCGGCTCGCACGACGACCTTGGCCTTCTCGGTGGCTGCGGCCTTGTCTTCCGTGACCCAGCTGACCTGCTCGCGCAGGTTGGCCATCTGGAAGAGGTAGCCGTTCAGGCCAGCCTCATCGCAGGTCTTGCGGAAGGTGGGCTCGTGCATCAGCGGCGAGCAAGAGGCGACGACGACGCGGTTGAGCTGGTGCTCCTTGATAGCGTCGCGGATCATCTCCTGACCGGGGTCGGAGCACATGTACTTGTGCTCCTGGGCGTAGACGACGTTGTCCAGGCCGGTCGCAAATGCGGCGACCGCGGGCACGTCTACGATGGACCCGATGTTCGAGCCGCAGTGACAGACAAAGACTCCAACGCGTGGCTTGCTCATGGGTTCCTCCGGCTCACATGTGGGCTGCGAGGCCCGCGCTGGGCCCCACGAGGTTCTTCTCGATGCCCAGGCCGCTGGCTTCGAAGGCCATGCCCATCAGCTGGGTGAAGTACAGAACCGGGATGGAGAAGTTCGTGCCGAAGTGGGCGTTGACCTTGGCCTGGAACATGTCCAGGTTCATGTGGCACAGGGGGCAGGTGGTGATGATGCAGTCGGCTCCGGCCTTCTCGGCGGCCAGCAGCACGTTCTTGGACATGCGCAGGGCGACCTCTTCGTTGGTCATGATCTGGGAGCCGCCGCAGCAGCGCGCCGCCATGGGGTAGGGCACGGGGGTGGCGCCCAGGGCGGTGGTGATCGTGTCCAGCGCGACCGGGTACTCGGCGTCGTCGAAGCCGTAGGGACGGACCATCTGGCAGCCGACGTAGCCGGCGACACGGAGGCCCGTGAGGGGATGCTTCACGGCCGCCTTGACCTGGGAGAGCATGGGCTCTTGCACGAAGATCTCGACCGCATGCTTGACCTCGACGGTCCCGTTGTACTCGAGGCCTGCAGCTTTGAGGGCGCCGCAGACGATCTCACGAGTCTCCGGGAACTCCTTGAGGTACTTGTTGGCCTTGGCCAGGCCCAGGTAGCAGGCGCTGCAGGGGGCCACGATGTCCTTGCCCTGGGTCTCGGCCAGGGCGAGGTTGCGGGCGGAGATGGCCATGGCCAGCTTCTCGCGCACGGAGAAGTAGGCGGTGGCGCCGCAGCAGTTCCAGTCGTCGATCTCCTCGAGCTCGATGCCCAGAACGCGGGCGACCGCCATGAGGGACTCTTCGTAGGAGGCGCCCGTCGCCTTGGCGGAGCAGCCCGGGTAGTAAGCGTAGCTGGTCATGCCGTGCCATCCTTCTCGACGTAGGCCACGATCTTGCGGATCTGGTCGATGTTCTTGATGCGCTCCGGCGCACCCATGCTGAGCAGGCCCTTGCTGATCATGGACATGCCGATGGGAGCGTAGGAGAGGAACTTCCCAGGGTTCGTCTTGAGGTAGTAGTTGAAGATGAGCATGCGCTCATCGTTCCGCCCGTAGGTGTTGATGTTGTCCACGAACACCTGGGCCATGTAGGAGGCCTTAGGCTGGGCCTTGCCTTCCGCCAGGGCCACGCGCTTGAGCGCGTACATGATGTCCGTGATCTTGATCTGTGACGGGCACCGGGACTGGCACATGTAGCAGGAAGCGCACATCCACATGGTGTTGGAGGCCAGCGCCTCGTCACGCATGCCCGCGCGGATCATCGCGATGATCTGCCGCGGAGTGTGCTCCATGTTGGGGGCCGCAGGGCATGAGCCACTGCAGGTCCCGCACTGGATGCAGTCCTTGATGTTCTCACCGCCAGGGATCTCGTAGATCTCCTCGAGGAAGTCCGGCTTCATGCCGCGCTCGAGGCGAATGACCGGGGCTGTTCCTTGCAAGCTCTCCTCCTTGGCCGTGCCGCCAGGGTGCTGTGGTCGCCGGAGGTAACACTCCCGATTTCAGGTGTTTTGGTGCTTCATTTGGGGAGGCGAGTGGCCTGTGAACTTCAAAATCGAGAGAAATGGTGGAGATTCGGAAAAGATAGGAGCAACGGTGGAAGATGAAGGGTGTAGAAAAAACTGTCACCCATTGTGCGCGTCACGACACATACCGAATCGTGACGCACAGCGTCGCTACGTGTCCGCACAGAACCGAGGAAGGAACAGGCGAAAAGGCAGTGCTTGCGCCTGGTCCTGCATTCGCGGGGAGAGGCCAGGGATCTCCCGTCGGCTGCGGCGTGCTGATCGAAGTCACAGCCAAGCGCTGCACGAACATGATCCACCGCTGTGCCCCGGCACCGCAATCTCGAAGGACGTCCCCTCGCGGATCTTCGCCGTTGTGTTCGGGAGCGACTCCCGCCCTGGAGAGAACGACGCGATGACCGTAGCCCTGCTCTTCTTCGGCCTCTTCGCGGCAGGGGTCGAGGCAGAGGAAGCTCGCCGAGCAGCCGTCTCACCGCGCCTACCCGACCGCTCGCGGGGCTGGCCCCTAGAGCTCAGGCGGGGCATGATGGGGAATCATGCCTGTTCTCACCTTGATCCAGCCGCTGTTTCAGAACGCTGATCTCGATCGCAACCAGCGCACGCTCTATCCGCTGGGGCTGGGCTATCTCGCGGCCTATGCGCCCGAGCATTGGACCGTGCGCCTGGTGGATGAACAGCTCGAGGCGGTGGATCTGGATGCCGCCACGGATCTCGTCGGCATCTCGACCACCACCATGACCATCAACCGGGCCTATGAGCTGGCCGACGGCTTCAGGGCACGGGGGGTGCCGGTGGTGCTGGGGGGCATCCACGCGTCCGTCTGCCCCGATGAGGCGCTGGACCACTGCGACGCGGTCTGTATCGGGGATGGCGAGCCGCTCATCGCCACCATCCTGGCCGACGCCGAGCGCGGCTCGCTGCAGGCGCGCTACCACGCGGAGCCTGGGAGTCTCGACGGGCTTCGGCCGCCACGACGCGACATCTTCCCGCCAGGCTACGGCTTCCTGCCCGTCTCCACCAGCCGCGGCTGTCCCTTCGACTGCGCCTTCTGCGCCATCCACTCCTTCTACGGGGGGCGCTACCGGCAGCGCCCGGTGGCCGAGGTGCTGGACGAGCTGGCCAGCCTGCCCAAGGGGCACCGGGTGGTCTTCTTCAGCGACGGCAACCTCTACGGCTATAGCCCTGCAGATCGCGCGCGCTTCATGGAGCTCTGCCGGGGAATCGCCAGCTTGCGGGAGGCGGGGAAGCTGCCCTTCTCCCGTTGGACCGCCTACGGGTCGGTCAACGCTCTGGACGACGTCGAGGCCCTCGACCTGGCCGCCCGGGCGGGCTGCCTGGCGCTGTTCGTGGGCTTCGAGTCCATCAACCCCGCCTCCCTCGAGGAGATGGGCAAGAAGCTCAACCTGCGCTTCGGGGTGGACAGCTACGAGCGCCTGGTGCGCAACGCCCAGGAGAGGGGGATCCTGGTGGTGGGGGAGATCGTGGTGGGGGCCGACGCCGACACCGCCGCAGTGCTGGCCGAGACCGCAGCCTTCCTCGAGCGCATCGACTTCGATCTGCTTCGCCTGCAGATCCTCCAGCCTCTACCGGGCACGCGGCTGTTCGCGCGCCTGCAGGCCCAAGGCCGCTTGCACCTGCGGGACTTCCCCGCCGACTGGCGAAAGCTCTGTGAAGGCTTCACCATGGGCGTGCACTTCGACACCGTGGCGGTGCCTGCCAAGGATCTGCAGCACTGGGTCAAGGACACAGGCCTGGCGTTCTACCATCCCCTGCGCATCGCCCGGCGCGTGGGGCGGGTGCTCCGGCTCACCCGCAGCCCCGGGCTGGCGGCCACCGTGGCCGTGATGAACTTCAAGTCCCGCCGCACCCACGCGGGCGCGCGCCTCTGAGGAGTGCCATGAGCGACCCCAGCACCCTGCCCGGCAAGCTCTGGGCCTACCTGATGGAGCGCTTTCCTCCTGTGGGCACCCTGCTGTACGGCGGGGCCTTGTTCTGTGTGGCTTGGGGCTTGGCAGGGAGGCTTCCTGGCGCGTCCGCGGGCTCGTGGCACGATGCCCTGGTGGGCTCCTTGGTGTTCTTCTTGGCCCTGCTGCACGTCCGCTTGATGGACGAGCACAAAGACTACGACAAGGACCGCGAGGCCTACCCCGAGCGCCTGCTCTCCCGTGGTGTGGTCACCCTGCGCATGCTCAAGGGCCTGCTGGCGGTGGTGCTGGTGCTCGAGGTGGCCCTGGCGGCCACCCTGGGGCTGCATGCCCTGGTGGCATGGCTGGTGCTCTTCGCCTTCACTCTGGCCATGCTGGTGGAGTTCGGGGTGGGGGAGTGGCTCTCCCAGCGCCTGGGCTGGTACCTGATCTCCCACCAGGCCATGGTGGTGCTCATGGCGGTCTTCGCCGCCGCCGTCCGCCTGGACCTGTTGAGCGCGTCCAGGGACAGCTTGTTCGAGTTGGCCGCGCTCAGCCTGGGCATGATCTGCGCGACCGTGACCTTCGAGCTGGGCCGCAAGACCTGGTCCCCGGACCGTGAGCACGCCAGCGCCGACTCCTACACCCGGGTCTGGGGCAGGCCGCGCACCGTGATCACCACCATGGCCGTGGCATGCACCGGCCTGCTGGCGTGGGCATGGCTGCTGCCTGCGGTGGGCGCCCCATGGATCCCGGTGGTGCTCACCACTGTCTGCGTGCTGCTGCTGCTCGGCGTGGAGATCCTGTTCCTGCGCCAGCCCACCCGCAAGCACTCCAAGCTGGTGGAGCTGGCCGGCGCGGTCTACGCCCTGGTCGCCTTGATCGGCGGGGCGGTGGGGTTCATCGTCGCGTAGGCAGAGAGGCCATGACCCAGGGTTCGGCCAACCGCCAATATATCGGCCTCGAACGTACGGTTGTTGTTCCGGGGCACGAATGTTCCCCGGCGCGCCAAGAGGGCGCGGGGGAGGGCAGCCCTCCCCCGCCAAAAAAGGGAGGCAGTGGTCGTCGTGGAGGCCGATTGG